>NZ_LMFX01000051.1:0-161983 GCF_001426985.1 Caulobacter sp. Root1472
CGAACGTCTCCATCCGACCGTCTCCCTCTCACAAGGAGACACCCTCAGAATCCCGTTCGGACCAAAAATCCATATGCGATTCCCCTGCCCCACAGGGGGAGGATCTACTTCGCCAGCCGTCCGTCCGTCAGGGCCGCCGGCTCGAACTTGAAGATCACCTCCGGGTCCGGCTTCGGAACGCCCTTGAGCAGCTTCTTCGGGGCCGAGACGTGCAGCAGCCAGCGCAGGATGTTCAGCCGCGCCGCCTTCTTGTGGTTGGCGCGCACGCAGATCCACGGGACGGGCGTGGAGTGCGTGCGGATCAGCATCTCGTCGCGGGCCGCCGAATAGTCGTCCCACTTGGCCTGGGCGACGGCGTCCAGGTCGCTGACCTTGAAGGCCTTCAGCGGCTCGTCGCGGCGCGCCTTCAGGCGTTCGGCCTGGGTGTCCTGGTCGATGTCGAGCCAGAACTTGGTCAGCTTGATCCCGTTGTCGACCAGCATCAGCTCGAAGGCCGGCACGTCGCGCAGGAACTGCTCCTGCTCGTGCGGCGTGGAGAAGCCCATCACCCGCTCGACCCCGGCCCGGTTGTACCAGGAGCGGTTGAAGACCACGGCCTCGCCGGCCCCGGGCAGGTAGCGGACATAGCGCTGGAAGTACCACTCGCTGCGCTCGCGCTCGTTTGGGGCGGGCAGGGAGATCACCTGGGTGGCGCGGCGATGGGCGTGCTCGGTCAGGCGGGCGATCGCCCCGTCCTTGCCGGCCGCGTCGCGGCCCTCGAACAGGGTGACGGTCTTCCAGCCTTCCTTGATCGCCTGGCGCTGCAGGCCGATCATCGCCAGCTGCAGGACGCGGAGCTCGGCTTCGTAATCTTCGGACTTGCTCATCCGTCGAGCCTACCCCCGGAACATCCAGTTGCGCTAGAAGGACGGCATGATCCGTCTGTTCGTTCCGCATCCGCTCAAGGCCGGCGCCGGCGTCGCGCCCACCATCGACCAGTCGCGCTACCTGACCGCGGTGATGCGGCTGTCGGTCGGCGACGAGATCCTGGTGTTCAACGGCCAGGACGGCGAATGGCGCTGCAGCCTGGCCGAGGCGGGCAAGCGCGGTTGCGTGCTGAAGGCCGAGGAACAGACGCGGCCCCAGGCCTATGGTCCCGACCTCGACCTGGTGATCGCCATGGTCAAGCGCGGCCGGGTCGAGACCATCGTCGAGAAGGCCGCCGAACTGGGCGCCCGGCGGGTGCGCCTGACCCAGACCCGGCGGACCAATGTCGACTTCGTCAAGCTGGGCCGCCTGGACGCCATCGCCATCGAGGCCGCCGAGCAGACCGGCCGGCTGGACGTCCCGGCCGTCGACGACCCGCAGAAGCTGGACAAGATCCTCGACAGCTGGGACCCGGCCCGCCGCCTGGTCTTCTGCGACGAGGGCGGCGACGCCCGGTCGATGATAGAGGCGCTGGCGGAGACCGGCGCGCCGGCCGCGATCCTGATCGGCCCCGAAGGCGGCTTCGCCCCGGAGGAGCGTGAGCGCTTGCGGTCGCTGCCGTTCGTGATCCCGGTCTCGCTGGGCCCGCGCATCCTGCGGGCGGACACGGCGGCCATCGCGGCGATGACCCTGTGGCAGGCGGCGGCCGGGGACTGGCGGTAGGGCGTCGGATCCTGCCTCTTTCAACCGTCATCCCGCTCTGAACAACAGGACCCGGAATGACGGTGTGATTTGAGACTACGTTTCCGCAAGCGGGCCTCGCCTGTCGCGAAACCCTGTCCGCGCCCCTTGAGGTTCGCTAAGAAAACGCCCAACTGCGCAGCACGACAGTTCGCGGCCTGGTCGGAGGGAACTTCCCTCCCTTCTTGAAGCGTGTTTTGGGGAGGGGCCGATGGCCGAAACCGTGAGCCAGGAGCGTCCGCTGACGCTGGACGATCTGACCGCCTATTTCGCCCAGGGCTCCAAGCCCAAGGACCAGTTCCGGGTCGGCGCCGAGCACGAGAAGTTCGGCTTCTACCTGGGCTCGCACGCGCCGGTTCCCTACGAAGGCGACAAGGGCGTCTACGCCCTGCTGACTGGGCTGCAGCGCTTCGGCTGGAAGCCGGTGATGGAGGGGCCGACGATCATCGGCCTGGAGCGCAACGGCGCCAATGTCAGCCTGGAGCCGGGCGGCCAGTTCGAGCTGAGCGGCGCGCCGCTCAAGACCATGCACGACATCTGCGAGGAGACCGGCCAGCACCTGGACGAGGTCAAGACCGTGGCCGACGAGCTGGGCCTGGGCTTCCTGGGCCTGGGCTTCTCGCCGCTGTGGCGGCGGGACGAGGTGCCGGTCATGCCCAAGGGCCGCTATGTCATCATGCGCAACTACATGCCCAAGGTCGGCGGCCTGGGCCTGGACATGATGCTGCGCACCTGCACGGTGCAGGCCAATCTCGACTTCTCCAGCGAAGCCGACATGGTCGCCAAGTTCCGGATGAGCCTGGCCCTGCAGCCGATCGCCACCGCCCTGTTCGCCAATTCGCCGTTCACCGAAGGCAAGCCCAACGGCTTCCTGTCGGCCCGCGCCAATGTCTGGACCGACACCGACGCCGACCGCACGGGCCTGCTGGACTTCGTGTTCGAGGACGGCTTCGACTTCGAGCGCTACGCCCGCTACGCCCTGGACGTGCCGATGTACTTCGCCAAGCGCGGCGATAAGTACATCGATCTCGCCGGTCGCAGCTTCCGCGACTTCATCGACGGCAAGATCCCCGAGCTGCCGGGCGAGCGCGCCTCGATCAAGGACTGGGCCGACCACACCACCACCCTGTTCCCGGAAGTCCGCCTGAAGACCTACCTGGAAATGCGCGGCGCCGACGCCGGGCCGTGGAGCCGCCTCTGCGCCCTGCCGGCCCTGTGGACGGGGGTGTTCTACGACGATGCGGCCCTGGCCGCGGCCTGGGACCTCTGCAAGGACTGGACGGCCGAGGATCGCGCCGGCCTGCGCCGCGACGTGCCGAGGCTGGGTCTCAAGGCCCAGGTCGCGGGGCGTTCGGCTCAGGACGTGGCCAAGGACTTCGTGGCCATCGCCAAGCAGGGCCTCAAGGCCCGCGCCCACCTGAACGGCGGCTTCCTGGACGAGACGATCTATCTGGGCGACCTGGAGGAGATCGCGGAGACCGGCGTCACGCCGGCCGAACGGCTGCTGGCGCTGTACGAAGGCGCGTGGAAGGGCGACATCAGCCGGGTGTTCGAGGACTTCGCGTACTGAGTCTGGACCCAGCGCGCCGCCCTAGAGGATCGCGCGCACCCCGGCGATGATCGCGGCCCAGGCCAGGATGCTGGCCGCCACCAGCCCCAGCCGTTCCCAGGCGAACCTGGCGCGGGCGGGTCGGGACTGCGTCCGGCCGGAAGGGGGACGTAAACCGGAATCATAACCGATGTAAGCCACGACGTTTCTCCCAGGACGCCTCTCTTGGGGAGGCTTCAAGCTCGAGTGTTGCGGTCATTGCAGCGCTTCATAGGTTAACGAACGTTTTACGCTCGAGGTTCCACGGCGGCGTTCAGATCGATCCGGTTCCCTCGTAGGGCTTGGCCACCGTCGGAGGGCGATCCTCGCGGATGTCGTCGCCTTCCCAGGCCTCGTCGTCCGGCATCGAGACGTTGGCGTCCCAATGCTCGGCCTGGCTGGCGCCCGAGCCGCTGTCGGTATGCCGGACCACCTCGTCGACCCCAGGCGCGAACGAGCGCTCCGCCCCGCGACCCTGGGCTGGCGCCCAACCCGAGTCGGGCCGGCCGTTGCTCCCCGGCGCGTTGGCCGCCTCCGTCCGGCCGTGCTCGAGCGCCTCGGTGTCCGACGCCGACTGGGCGCCGACCTGGAAGTCGAAATGCTCGGGATAGAAGGCCAGCCGGCCGGCGATCTGGCCCATGCCGGGCAGCGGGTCCTCGTACGACCAGACGGCGTTCTCGATGATCTGCCGGTCGCGCATGATCGTGTAGTACGAGGCCTGGCCCTTGTGGGGACAGTGGGTGACCTTGTCGGTCTTCTTCAGGAAGGCCATGGCCACGTGCTCGCGCGGGAAGTAGCGGACGGGGTCATGCCCTTCCTCGCGCAGCACCAGCACGTCGTCGCTGGTGGCGATGCTGTGGCCCTCGAACAGCACCTGGACCCGGCCGGGCTCCTTGGCGCAGGTGATCGGGTGGTCCTGATGGGTGGCGTCCATGGCTGAATTCTCCCGTGAGACGAGGTGACGCCTATCAAACGCGCGGGACGGGAACGGGGCTCCGGCGCGGCAAGCCATTGCTTGTGAAACGCAAAGCGCCGTGATCTTCTCCCCGCCAATTGGGGAGGGGAGGGCGAAACCACCTGCTGGTCGCCCCACCGCTTTTACGTTTCAAGGTTCGTGAATGAATATCGTTGTCGCCGTCGGCATTCTGGTCACCCTGGTGACCGGCGTACCCGTGCTTATCCAGCTGCTGCGAGGCCATCCGCGCGGCCTGATCATCTGCTTCCTGGCCGAGATGTGGGAGCGCTTCTCGTACTACGGCATGCGCGGGCTGCTGATCTTCTACCTGACCCAGCACTTCCTGTTCGACCCCAAGGTCGCCAGCGGCCACTACGGCTCCTACACCTCCCTGGTCTATATCGTGCCGCTGCTCGGCGGCTTCCTGGCCGACCGCTATCTGGGCACCCGCAAGGCCGTGGCCTTCGGCGCCATCCTGCTGGTGGCCGGGCACCTGGCCATGGCGGTCGAGGGCCGTCCGGCTACCCAGACGCTGACCTACGCCAGCCAGACCTACGACTTCAAGGTCGAGGGCCGCGGGGAGGCGCGCGTGGCCAGGATCATCGTGGGCGACAAGCCCTATGAGGTCGCCGCCAACGACAAGGGCGACTTCGAGATCAAGAACCTGCCGGCGCAAGCCGCTCTGCCCGGCGTCCTGCCCAAGGGGCAGTACAAGCTGGGCGTCAAGGACCGCGACCCGCTGTACCTGAACATCTTCTGGCTGGCCCTGGCGCTGATCATCGTGGGCGTCGGCTTCATGAAAGCCAATGTCGCCACCCTGGTCGGCCAGCTCTATCCGCAGGGCGACCCGCGCCGCGATCCGGGTTTCACCCTCTATTACTACGGCATCAACCTGGGTTCGTTCTGGGCGGCGATCCTTTGCGGCCTGCTCGGCGTCAATTTCGGCTGGTCGGCGGGCTTCGGGGCCGCGGGCCTGGGCATGCTGGCCGGCTTCGTGGCCTTCGTGCTGGGCAAGCCCTGGCTGCTGGGCAAGGGCGAGCCGCCGGAACTGCCCAAGCTGAAGGCCCCGGTCCTGGGGCCGGTCAACCGCGAGGGCCTGATCTACGCCGCCTCGCTGGGCGTGGTCGGGCTGATCTTCTTCCTGGTGCAGTACACCCCGGTGGTCAGCGCCACCCTGGTCGCCGGCATGTTCGGCTCGCTGGGCTACATTCTGTGGTTCGCCTTCGCCAAGTGCGAGAAGGTCGAGGGCGAGCGGCTGCTGCTGGCCACGGTGCTGGTGCTGGGCGCGGTGGTGTTCTGGACCCTGTTCGAACAGGCCGGCTCGTCCCTGAACCTGTTCGCCGCCACCAACGTCAACCTGACCCTGCTGTCGCACCCGGTGCAGTGGTTCGGCGGCGCCGTCGTGCTGGGCTCGCCCGAGCAGCTGGCGGCGGCCGGCCTGAACCCGGCCGGCAAGCTGTGGGTCAACACCGCCTTCAACGCCGCCCAGACCCAGGCGATCAACGCCGGCTGGATCCTGATCTTCGCTCCGGTGTTCGCCGCCCTCTGGACGGTGCTGGGCCGGCGCGGCCGCAATCCGGGGCCGATGGTCAAGTTCGGCCTGTCGCTGATCCAGGTGGGGGCGGGCTTCCTGATCCTGCTGATCGGCGCCCACTTCGCCGACGGCGCGTTCCGGATGCCGCTGATCTTCCTGATCCTGATGTACATGCTGCACACCTCCGGCGAGATGTTCATGTCGCCGGTGGGGCTGTCGCAGATGACCAAGCTGTCGCCGCTGTCGATCGTCTCGTTCGTCATGGCGGTCTGGTACATGGCGCTGGCCATGGCCAACCTGTTCGGCAGCTGGATCGCGGCCATCGCCTCCAGCGAGACCATCGGCGGCCAGGTGCTGGACCCGGCCGCGGCCATGACCCAGTCGCTGCTGGTGTTCAAGGTCATCGGCCTGGTGGCGATCGCCATCGGCGTGCTGTTCCTGGCCCTGTCGCCGATCCTCAAGAAGTGGTCGCACGGCTCGGACGACACCAACCCCGAACTCGCCGCCGAACCGGCTTCGGTCGCGCCGTAAGGCAAAAGGCCCCGGATCGCTCCGGGGCCTTTTTTTCTTGGTGGCGCTCTGCGTCCTTCGAGGCCCGCCGCGCGGGCGCCTCAGGATGAGGAGCGTTTGCTGAAGTCCTCATCCTGAGGTGCGAGGCGTAGCCGAGCCTCGAAGGACGCGAAGCCTATGCCGTCGGCCGCCATCCCTCCGGCGCCAGTTCGAAGCCCTCGAACCGGAAGCCCGGCGCCACGGTGCAGCCGACCAGGGTCCAGGCCCCCAGGCTGACGGCGGTCTGCCACCAGCCGGTCGGCACGATCAGTTGCGGCCGGCAGCCGGCGCGCAGGTCCGGGCCCAGGGTGTGGGCGGTCATGCCGACGCCGTCGGGCGGGGCCAGGGTCAGGGAGATCGGCGCGCCGGCGTACCAGTGCCAGGTCTCGACCGCGTCGATCCGGTGCCAGGCCGACATCTCCTCGGCCTGCAGCAGGTAGTAGATCGCGGTCGAGGCCGGACGGCCGTCGATCAGCGTCTCGTCCTCGAAGGTCCGGCGATACCAGCCGCCCTCGGGGTGCGGCTGAAGGTCGAGCAGGCGGACGATCTCCTTGCCGCCCAGATCGCCGGAAAGGCCCTGATGGCCGCCCATAAACGTCATCCCTTGAAACCGTCCTTGGCGGCGCGAATCTCGCCGAACGCCTCGGCCGGCGGCAGATGGGGGCGCAGCAGCGGCGCGCGCAAGAAGGGATTGGTCGCCTTCTCCAGGCCGATGGTGGTCGGCACGGTCGGCTGACCCCGCTCGCGGGCGGCGAACACCGCCTCGGCCCGATCCTTGAGCGCCGGGGCGTCGTCCACCGACAGGGCGAAGCGGGCGTTCGAGGCGGTGTATTCGTGGGCGCAATAGACGGTGGTGTCGTCGGGCAGGGCGGCCAGCCTGGACAGCGACCACCACATCTGCTCGGCCGTGCCCTCGAACAAGCGGCCGCAGCCCAAGGCGAACAGGGTGTCGCCGACGAAGGCGATGCGGTCGGCCGCGTCGTGATAGGCGATGTGCCCCAAAGTATGGCCGCCGGTGTCGATCACCGACAGGGGCGTCTCGCCCAGCATCACCGTGTCGCCCTGACCCACCGCGCGGTCCAGCGGCGCGATCCGGGTCACCTCCTGGGGGCCGACGATCGTCGCGCCGGTCGCCGCCTGGATCGCCGCGTTGCCGCCGGCGTGGTCCGGATGCCAGTGGGTGTTGAGAATCAGGTCCAGCGTCCAGCCCAGCTTGCCCAGTTCCGCCAGGATCGCGTCGGCGTCGGGCGTGTCGATCGTCGCCGTCGTCCCGGTGGCGTCGTCGCGCACGAGAAAGCCGTAATTGTCCGACAGGCAGGGAAACTGGTGAACGGTCAGCGACATGGTTTCGACTCCGGGCAGGGCCATGCTCTCGTGGGGCGGGACGTGACGCCAGGGACCCGCCCGCCTACATAGATGATGCGATCGATCGGGAGACTCAATGCGCCGCGACGTGCTCGATCTCAGAGCCTTCTACGCCAGTCCGCTCGGACGCGCGGCCCGCGAGATGCTGGGCCGCAAGGTCGAGGAGGCGTGGGGCGACGCGCGCGGGCTGGACGTGCTGGGCCTGGGCTACGCCACGCCGTTCCTCGACAAGGCCCGCCCCCAGGCGCGCCGGGTGGTGGCGGCCATGCCGGCGGCCCAGGGCGTCGAGGTCTGGCCCTCCGGCGGGGCCAACGCCGCGACCCTGGTCGAGGAGATCGCCCTGCCGTTCCCCAACGCCATGTTCGACCGGATCCTGGCGGTGCACGCGCTGGAGGAGGCCGACGATCCGGGCGCGGTGCTGCGCGAGCTCTGGCGGGTCATGGCGCCGTCCGGCCGGCTGATCGTCGCGGTGGCGTCGCGCGACGGCCTGTGGGCCGGGGCCGAGAGCACGCCGTTCGGCCACGGCCGGCCGTTCAGCCGCCATCAGCTGGAGGCCCTGCTGCGGGAGGCCGACCTGGAGCCCGCCGGCTGGACGCGGGCGCTCTACGCCCCGCCCATGGGCGTGGCCGCACGCTGGGCCGAGGGATTCGAGCAGGTCGGCGCCCGCCTGTGGCCGCGTTTCGCCGGTCTGATCCTGATGGAGGCCGTCAAGCAGACCTTCGCGGTCAAGCCACGGGGCAGCCGGGCCCGCGTGCGGGTTTTCGCGCCGGGGGTGCTTGCGCCCTCGCCCGGCGGCCCCGCTCCGGTCCGGGCGGCGCCTGTTCGAAAGGCGCCGGGTACTCTAAATGCCGCAAAGCCCTTGGAGCCGTCGATTCCCGGGCCTAGCTTCAAGTCGTAGAACAAGCCGACGCCAGCGGGAGCCGCGCCATGAAGATGATCGTCGCCGTTATCAAGCCCAGTCGCCTGGACGCCGTGCTTGAGGCGGTCACCGAGGCGGGCGCCTCGGGCCTGACGGTCACCGAGGTCCGCGGCTACGGCCGACAGAAGGGCAAGACCGAAGTCTATCGCGGCGCCGAGTACGAGGTGAAGCTGCTGCCCAAGGTCAAGCTGGAGATCGCCGTGCCCACCGACGTCGTCGAGCCGGTGGTCGAGGCCCTGCAGCGCACCGCCAACACCGGCAAGATCGGCGACGGCAAGGTGTTCGTCATGGACCTGGAACAGGCCCTGCGCATCCGTACCGGCGAACGCGACGCCGCGGCCATCGCGGGCTGATCCTCACTGCGTCCTTCGAGGCTCGCCTGTGGCTCGCACCTCAGGATGAGGATGTTGGATTGGCTTTGATCTCCTCATCCTGAGGCGCCCGCGTAGCGGGCCTCGAAGGACGCAGGGCGCCTACCTCTCCAGTTCCCGCAGGTCCCGGCCGCGCGTCTCGGTGCCGAACCAGGCCACCAGGGCCAGGGCCAGGGCCAGGGGCGCGATGATCATCAGGGCGGCGACCTTCAGGGGCGGCACGGCGGCCAGGATGCCCAGCAGCTGGGCGATCAGCCCGCCCGACTTGCTGCACGCCGCCACCCAGCCCGTGGCGCGGCCGCGGATCCGTAGGGGGAAGCTCTCGGCGGTGTAGGGCAGCAGGATGGCCAGCAGGCCGTTCGTGCCGATGATCATCAGGGCCACCGGCAGCACCGGGCTGACGCCGGGGCCGATGGTCAACACGCCGGCCACGCCCAGGGCGCTGACCGCGATCGTCGCGGCCATCGACCACTTGGTGCTCCAGCGGCTGTAGAGGAAGGCGCACACGAAGACCGTCGGGAAGGCGATCAGGGCCGACTTGGCCAGCAGCTGGCTTGAGACGCCGACGCTGTGGCCCTCGGCGACCAACTCGGCCGGCAGCCACAGCAGCAGGCCGAAATTGACCAGGCCCCACGCCACGGCGGCGATGCTCAGGGCCGCGGTCTTGCCCATGAAGCGCCGCTCGACCGGCGGCGGCGTCAGGACGTGGTGGTGGTCCTCGGGCCTGTCCTCCTTCTCGCGGACGACCGAGCCGAACCGCTTCATCACCGCATGGGCGGCGTCGAGGCGGCCAATGGCCATCAGGAACTTGGCCGATTCGGGAATGAAGCCGGACAGGGCGATCAGGATCAGGCCGGTCGGCAGGTTCAGGAACCACATGATCCGCCAGCCGAACACCGGCTGCAGCCAGGCCGAGCAGCCGGACGAGGCCAGGTAGCCGCCCACCGCCCCCAGGCCGCCGACCAGCACCAGGGCCCAGCCGCGGTGCTTGGACGGCATGGTCTCGGCCAGCAGGGCGTAGACCACCGGCAGCAGCCCGCCGGCCGCCGCGCCCATCATGAAGCACATGATCACGTTCCACCAGAAATCGGGCATGGCCCCGCAGATCGAGGTGCCGACGAACATCACCGCCGACAGCAGGATCGAGGCCCGCCGCCCGAAGACGTCCGCCAGGGCGCCCCAGATGATCGAGCCGGCCACGGTGCCGGTCAGGGCGGCGAACGGCAGCCAGGCGACCATGGCCTTGGTCACCCCGTACTCCTTGATCATGCCGGGCACTACGAAGCCCAGGCTGGCCGGCTTCATGATGTCGATGACCAAGGCCACCACCAGCACCAGCATCAGGCCCCAGTGTGCCGCGGACAGCGGCGCGTCCTCGGGCGGGGTGACCTCGATCGTGTGCTCCAGGTGATGGTCGACGCCGCGCCGGGGCAGCAGGCCCCAGCCGGCCAGGGCGCAGCCGGGCGGGATGATCAGCATGCCCACGGTCATGCCCAGGTCCATCTTCATGCCGGCCAGCTGGTAGCCGATGTCGGCCCCCATCAGGTACATCGGCACGTGCAGGATCACCCCGGCCGTGACCACCAGGCAGCCCAGCCAGAAGGCCCACAGGCGCTTGCGGTCGGCGAGGACGTGGTGGGCGGGCGTCTGGGCGGTCATCGGCGTTCAACAAACATGGGTCAGCATTCAATCCAAGCGGAGCCATAACATGGGTCCGTGCGTTGACGAATTTCCATGGCACAAGGGGCGATATGGCCGACGACGCATCCTCGCTTACCTCCGCTTCCCTGCTCAGGCCCGGCGCCACCTGCTGGCGCGTGGAGCAGGCCGACCGGTTGGCGCTGTTCATCGACAATGACGAGGCGTTCGACGCGCTGAAGTCCATCCTGCTGACGGCCAAGAAGTCGATCTGGATCCTGGCCTGGGTGTTCGACCCGCTGACGCGCCTGGATCCCGACCGGGTCCGCAAGAGCCGGGACCCCCGGCACGTGGACCGCATCGGCCTGCTGCTGCGCCGCCAGGCGGCCCTGAACCCGGCGCTCGACGTGCGGATCCTGGTCTGGGACATGCCCTTCCCGATCGCCGCCTCGCAGCTGTTCGGACCCCATCGCGGCCAGGTGTTCTTCACCGGCTCACGGGTGAAGTACCACCTGGACAACACCCTGCCGGCCAGCGCCAGCCATCACCAGAAGGTAGTCGTGGTCGACGGCTCGGTGGCCCTGGTCAGCGGCGGCGACATCGGCGTCGATCGCTGGGACACCACCCAGCACCTGGACAACGACCCGCGCCGCCGCCTGCCGACCGGCCGCCACTACCCGGCTCGCCACGAGGTGGCGGCGATGGTCGACGGCAAGGCGGCAGAGGCCCTGGGCGACCTGTTCATCGCCCGCTGGGTCCGGTCGACGGGCGAGTCGCTGGAGCGCTCGGAAAAGCCCGAAGAAGCGCCCTGGCCGGACTATCTGACGCCGGATCTGCGCAACGTTCCGGTCGCCGTCTGCCGCACCCAGCCGGCCTGGAAGCACGACGCCGAGATCAACGAGTCGATGCTGATGCACCTGGCCAGCATCAAGGCGGCCAAGCGGCTGGTCTATCTGGAGAACCAGTACCTGACCTCGCCGATCATCGTCGAAGCCCTGGCCGACCGCCTGGCCGAGCCGGACGGGCCCGAGGTGGTGACGGTCGGCCCGGCCCACAGCCCCAGCTATTTCGACCAGATGACCATGGACAGCGCCCGCACCTCGGCCATCAACCGCCTGCGCGAGATCGACGTCCACGGCCGCTTCTCGGCCTTCAGCGCCCGCACGCCGAAGGGTGCGACGATCATCGTCCACTCCAAGGTGGCGATCATGGACGACCGGGTGCTGCGCCTGGGCTCGGCCAACCTCAACAACCGCTCGATCGGGCTGGACACCGAGTGCGACATCGCCTTCGAGGGGACCGACGAGACCAGCCGCGCCGCGGTTCGCGCCTTTCTGGGGCGGCTGATCGGCCACTTCCTCGACCATGAGACCGGCTATGTGCTGGAGACCTACGACCGCCTGGGCGGCCTGGCCGCGACGATCAACGCATTAGATCGCAAGGACGGCCAGCCGCGCCGCCTGGCGCCGGTGCCGGTCAAGCCGCTGACCGGCGTCCAGCAGTTCATCGCCGACTGGAGCCTGGGCGACGCCATCTCGCCCACCGACGCCTGGCGGCCCTGGGGCCGTCGCAAGCGCCTCAAGCGCGAGCTGCACCGCCTGATGGACGATCACCAGTCGCCGATCCTGCCGGATCACCTGCAGGACTGATTTCCAGGTCGACCACCAGCGGCAGGTGGTCCGAGGCCGCCCGGGCCAACGACCCGTAAGGCGAGCGCACCGCCACCGTCTCCAGGCCCTTGGTCAGGAAGACGTGGTCGATGCGCATGAACGGGAAGCTCGAGGGGAAGGTCGCGGTCGGCGTCCTCGTCCACGACGCGCTGCGGCCCTGGGCGTCGCGCAGGACGGTCCTGAGCAGGCGGTAGGTCGCTGAATAGGGGCTGGCGTTGAAATCGCCCAGCAGGATGCCCGGAGCCTTCCAGTCCTCGTGCGCCATCCATTGCTCGCCCAGCAGGGCGGCGGCCTGGCGCTTCTGCTCCTGGGGCACCAGGCCCAGGTGGGTGTTGATGATCTGCACCGGCGTTCCGCCGACGTCGACCGTGATCCAGATGGCGCCGCGCGGCTCCAGGCCGGGGATGCGCGGATACAGCGGCAGGCCGTCGGCCTTGACCTTCTTCTCGGGCAGGGCGGTCAGGATCGCGTCGCCGTAGAGCTCTTCCTCCACCGTCATGGCCGGATGGAAATGCGAGCGCATCTTCAGCAGTTCGGCCAGGCGGTGGGCCTGGTCCACGCCCCGGGTGCGGGCCCGGCGAACGTCCAGCTCCTGAAGCGCCACCACGTCGGCGTTTTCCGCAGCGATGACCTCGGCCACACGCTCGACGTCGAGCTTGCGATCCGTGCCCACGCACCGGTGGACATTGTAGGTCATGAGACGAAGCTTCATCCGTCGAAGAGATCGCCTGAAGTCGCTGGAGGTTCCGTCCGCGCCAAGCTTTGGACCGGCGGAGGATTGCGGCTGAGCATGAACAGGCAGCTTTCGGCGCGCCAGTTCTCGATGGCCTTGGTGGGGTCGATCTGCCGGGCCGAGCCGTTGCCCGCGAAGGCGGCGCAGGCGTCGATGCGCACCCCCAGGTCCTCGGTCAGCGCCAGGAAATCGGCCAGGGTGCACAGGTGGATGTTGGGCGTCGACCACCAGGGCAGGGGCAGGGCCTCGGTCTCGGGCATGCGGCCGCGATGCAGCAGCGACCAGCGCACCCGCCAGTGGCCGAAATTGGGGAACGACACCACGGCCCGGTCGGCGATGCGCAGCAGTTCGTCCAGCACGTGGCGCGGCCGCCGCGTCGCCTGCAGGGTCTGGGACAGGATGGCGTAGTCGAAGGTGCGGTCGGGGAAGTGGTCGAGGTCCTGGTCGGCGTCGCCCTGCACCACCGACAGGCCGCGCGACATGCAGGCGGCGACCCCGGCGGCGCTGATCTCCAGCCCGCGGCCGTCGACCTGCTTTTCCCGGGTCAGCAGGTCCAGCAGCACGCCCTCGCCGCAGCCGACGTCCAGCACGCGAGAGCCGGGGCGGACCAGGCGCAGGATCTCCTTGAAGTCCTCGCGGATCATTTGGACAGGCCTCGCTCCCGTTCGACCGAGCCGAGGAAGCCCTGCAACGCCGCGTCCATCACCGGTTCGTCCAGCAGGAAGGCGTCGTGGCCCTTGTCGCTCTCGATCTCGACGAAGGCCGCCCGGCAGCCGGCGGCGGTCAGGGCGCGGACGATGTGGCGGTTCTCGGCGGTCGGATAGAGCCAGTCGCTGGTGAACGACAGCACGCAGAAGCGCACATGGCGCGCCCCGGCGAACGCCTGGGCCAGCACCCCGCCATGGGCGGCGGCCAAGTCGAAATAGTCCATGGCCCGGGTGATGTAGAGGTAGGAGTTGGCGTCGAAGCGGTCGACGAAGCTGGCCCCCTGGTGGCGCAGATAGCTCTCCACCTGGAAGTCGGCGTCGAAGCCCCACGACAGGCCGTCGCGCTGCAGTTCGCGGCCGAACTTCCGCTGCAGGGCCGGTTCGGACAGGTAGGTGATGTGGGCGGCCATCCGGGCGACGGCGAGGCCCTTTTCCGGCCGTGACTTGCCTTGCGCGTAGGCGCCGGCCTTCCAGTCGGGGTCGGCCATGATCGCCTGGCGGCCCACCTCGTGGAAGGCGATGTTCTGGGCCGAGTGGCGCGAGGCCGAGGCGACGATCACCGCGCTGAACAGCTTGTCGGGATAGTCGGCCGCCCATTGCTGGACCTGCATGCCGCCCATCGAGCCGCCGACCACGGCCAGCAGGGTTTCGACCCCGAGGGCCTCGACCAGCATGGCCTGTCCGCGCACCATGTCGGCGATGGTGATGACCGGGAAGGTCAGGCCGTAGGCCTTGCCGGTGGCCGGGTTGATCGAGGCGGGACCGGTCGAGCCCATGCATCCGCCGACCACGTTCGAGCAGATGATGAAGTGCTTGGCCGGATCGATCGGCCGGCCGTGGCCGACCATGCGGGTCCACCAGCCGGGCTTGCCGCTGACCGGGTGGGTTCCGGCCACGTGCTGGTCGCCGGTCAGGGCGTGGCAGATCAGGACGGCGTTCGTGCCGTCCGCATTCAGCTCGCCCCAGGTGCGGTAGGCGATCTCCAGGTTTTCCAGCTGGGCGCCGGAGTCGAGCGGCAGGGGTTGATGGGGCGGGAACCGCCAGGTTCCGCCTTCCGACAGCACAGGTCCGGCGAAGTCGAGTTCAGCCATGCCGCCTTGGACCGCTTGGCGTCTTCCGTGTCAACCGCGCGCTTCCGATGCGCTCCGGTCAAGGCTATGGAGGATCATGGACCGACTGATCCTCATGCGCCACGGCAAGGCCGAGCAGCACGCCGCGTCGGGCGGCGATTTCGAGCGCGCCCTGGCGCCGCGCGGCCAGAACGACGCGGCCTTGATGGCCAAGGTCCTGGCCAAGGCCGGGCTGTCGCCCGACCTGGCCCTGGTCTCCTCGGCTCGCCGCACCCGCGAGACCTGGGACGCGGCCGCCCCGGCCTTTCCCAGGGCGCGCGCCGCCACCCGCCGCGACCTCTACCACGCCGAGGCCCAGGACGTGCTGGCGGCGATTCGCGAGGAGGCGCCCGACACGGGAACGGTCATGGTGGTGGGCCACAATCCGGGCCTGCACGAACTGGCCCTGCGCCTGGCCCTGGGCGGCCCGGCCGATCCCGCCCGGCTGGCCCAGTTGCGCGGCAAGTTTCCCACCGCGACCGTCGCGGTGTTTTCGATCGATCCCGACGGAGCCCCGACCTTGAGCCACCTGTTCTATGCTTCGGAAAACGGCGGACACGGCGGCGAATGAGCAAGATCTACAAGATCCTTCCCAAGGCCGAGTGGGACGCTGCTCGCGCGACCGGCGTCTTCGCCGGCTCGGCGGTCGATCTGGCCGACGGCTTCATCCACTTCTCCGGCCACGACACCGCCCAGCGGACGGCCGAACTCTATTTCAAGGGCCAGTCCGACCTGATGCTGCTGACCGTCGAGGCCGACCACCTGGGCGAGGCCCTGAAGTGGGAGGCCTCGCGCGGCGGGGCCCTGTTCCCGCACCTGTTCCGCGCGCTGAAGGTGGACGAGGTGATGGCCGAACGGGCGATCGCGCTGGACGCCGACGGCGCGCCGATCCTGGGCGAGCTGGCCGCATGAGCCTGCCCCAATGACCTTGCACGACATCGCCGCCCGCGCCCTGCATGCGCTGGATCCCGAGGACGCCCATGGTTGGGCGATCCGCGGCCTGAAGATGGGCCTGGGCCCGCGCCAGTCCGACGTCGACGACCCGATCCTGGCCTGCACGGTCGCGGGCTTGTCGCTGTCCAACTGCGTGGGCCTAGCCGCCGGTTTCGACAAGAACGCCGAGGTCCCCGCCGCCATGTCCCAGGCCGGCTTCGGCTTCGTGGAATGCGGCACGGTCACGCCCCTGGCCCAGGCCGGCAATCCGCGGCCACGGCTGTTTCGCCTGACGCAGGACCAGGCGGTGATCAACCGCATGGGCTTCAACAACGAGGGCCTGGAGCCGTTCGCGGCGCGCCTGTCGGCCCTGAAGGCCGCGCCCGTTCCTGAACGGCGGCGACCCGTGGTCGGGGCCAATATCGGGGCCAACAAGGACGCCGCCGACCGCATCGCCGACTATGTCGCCGGCCTGACGCGGCTGTGGGGGCTGTCGGACTATTTCACCGTCAACATCTCCTCGCCCAACACCCCCGGCCTGCGCGCCCTGCAGACCAAGGCGGCGCTGGAGGAGCTGCTGGGCCGCATCGCCGAGGCGCGCGGCCTGCTGAAGGCGGCCGGCACGGTTGACTATCCGATCTTCCTGAAGGTCGCGCCCGACCTGGAGGACGGCGAGGTCGAGGCCATCGTCGAGACCGTCGCGGCCAACGGCCTGAACGGCATCATCGTCAGCAACACCACGATCGCGCGCCCCGCCGACCTGGCCTCGTCCCACAAGGGCGAGAGCGGCGGCCTCTCCGGCCGGCCGTTGCTGGCCGCTTCCACCGCCATGCTGGCCCGGTTCCACGCCGCCAACGGCGGCCGCCTGGCCCTGATCGGGGCGGGGGGGATCGCCAGCGGCGCCGACGCCCTGGCCAAGATCAGGGCCGGCGCCAGCGCCGTGCAGCTCTATTCGGCCCTGGTCTATGGCGGCCCGGGCCTGGTCCAGCGGATCAAGCGCGAGCTGGCGGCCAGGCTGCGCGCCGAAGGCTTCGCCTCGGCGACCGACGCGGTCGGCGCGGGATGACGCCCGACGCCACCCTGGCCTGGCTGCGCCGGTTCGGGCCGCTGGGCGCCCTGCTGATCCTGCTGATCGTCGCCCTGGCCAGCGGCCTGGCCGGCAAGCTCGACCTGGCGACCCTGCAGGCCCACGGGCAGGCCCTGCAGACCTACGCCGCGGCCAATCCGCTGAAGTGCGCGGCGATCTACATCCTGATCTACGTCGCCACCGTGTCGATCTCGCTGCCGGGCGCCCTGATCCTGTCCCTGACCGGCGGCTTCCTGTTCGGGCCGATCGGCGGCGGGGCGGCGGCGGTGACCGGAGCGACCGGCGGCTCGACCGTGGTCTATCTCGTCTGCCGCACGGCTTTCGGCGACTTCCTGCGCCAGAAGCCCGGCGCCCTGCTGACCCGGATCGAGGAGGGCTTCAAGGCCGACGCCTTCTCCTACCTGCTGACCCTGCGACTGATCCCCGCCTTCCCGCTGCTGCTGGTCAATGTCGCCTCGGGCCTGATGAACATCCCCGTGCGGACCTACCTGCTGGCCTCGTTCCTGGGGATGATCCCCAGCTCGTTCGTCTATGCCGGCATCGGCGCGGGCCTGGGCCACATCTTCGCCAGCGGCGAGCCCGTGACGATGCACACGCTGTTCTCGCCGCGCATCTACCTGCCGATCGCGGCGATGGGCGCCCTGGCCTTGCTGCCGCCGCTGTGGCGCTATTGGCGTAACCGGCGCGTTGCCCAAGCCCCAGACGTGAAGTAACCCAGACGAATGACCGAGCCGGTCGCGCCCGCAGTGTCGGAACCTCCCAAGCCAGGGCGTCGCTTTCCCTGGCCCGGCGGCCTGTCGGCGCGGCTGCTGCTGCTGACCGCCCTGTTCGTGGCCATCGCCGCCGCCTTCATCCTGCCGCCCGCCCTGGCCGACTTCGAAAAGCAGTGGCTGCTGGACCGCGTGCGGTCCGCCGAACTGGCCTCGACCATCGCCGACGCGGATCCCGAGCGCCGGGTGACCGATCGGGTGTCGCAGCAACTGCTCGACCAGGCCGGGGTGGTGATCGTGGCGCTGGAGGTCGACGGCGCCCGCCGCCTGGTCCTGCCCACCGAGCCGCGTGGGCTGAAGATCAAGACGCCCTACCTGGTCGACCTGCGCCGCCAGAACCCCGGCTCCTGGCTGGCCGCCCCGTTCTTCACCCTCAAGAGCGCCCCCGGCAGCATGGTGCGGGTGATGGCCGAGCCGCGGTTCCGCCAGGAGGCCGAGTTCGTCGAGATCGTCCTGCCCGACGCCCAGCTCAAGGCGCTGCTGGTCGGCTATCTGGGCCGTCTGGCCGCGGTGACGATCTTCGTGGCGGCCCTGGCCGGCGGGCTGATCTATCTGGCGCTGAACTTCCTGCTGGTGCGGCCCATGCAGCGTCTGACCCTGGCCATGGAGCGGTTCCGGGCCAATCCCGAGGACCCCGCCGCCCGGGTGGTGGTCTCGCGCCGCCGCGACGAGATCGGCCGCGCCGAGCGCGAGCTGGACATGATGCAGACCGACCTGATCACCGCCCTGCAGGCCAAGGCGCGCTTGGCGGCGCTGGGTGAGGCGGTGGCCAAGATCAACCACGACCTGCGCAACATGCTGACCAGCGCCCAGATGGCCTCCGACCGCCTGGCCGCCCTGGGCGACCCCAAGGTGGCCCAGGCCCTGCCGCGCCTCGAACGCGCCCTGGACCGCGCCATCACCCTGGCCAGCGACGTGATGGCCTACGGCAAGTCCAAGGAGCCGGCCCCGGCCCTGCGCGCCGCCCCGCTGCGCGCCGCGCTGGACATGGCCGCCGAGGACGCCGGCCTGCAGCCGACGGGCGTGGCCCTGGAGACCGTGATCGACGGCCGCGAGCAGGTGCTGGCCGACCCGGACCAGCTGCACCGCATCCTAACCAACCTGCTGCGCAACGCCCGCGAGGCGATCGAGGGCGCCCCCGACCGCGGCGGCAAGGGCCGGGTGTTCGTCGAGCTGCGACGCGCCGAGGGCCTCAGCATCCTGCGGCTGTCCGACGACGGCCCCGGCGTGCCGGAAAAGGCCCGCAACAACCTGTTCCAGCCGTTCGTGGGCTCGGTGCGGCGCGGCGGCACGGGCCTGGGCCTGGCCATCGCCCGCGAGCTGGCCCAGGGCCACGGCGGCGACCTGGCCCTGGTCGAGACCGGGCCCGGCGGCTCGGTGTTCGACCTGACCCTGGCGGGAACGCCGGAGCCGCTGCCGGAAGCGTCGCCCGAACCGGTGAAGCCGAAGGCGCGGTCCAAGCCCTGAGCGCTTCAGGAAACCCGCTCATCCCGGCCTTCGCCGGGATGAGCGGATGTAAAATTATAATCCCTTGGCCACGCCCTCTCGCCGGGGATCGGCGCCGCCTTCCAGCACGCCGCCCGGCCGCACGATCACGCCGTGCAGGCCCGAGGTCTCGTTCTGGCCGGTCCTGATCGCCACGCCCCGCGCCTGCAGGGCCGCCGTCATCTCCGGTCCGAACTTCTCGACATCGGCCGAGAAGCTGTCGCCGCGCGCGACCAGGTTGGGCAGGCTGATCGCCTGCTGCATGGTCAGGCCCCAGTCGAACACCCCGACCATGGCCTTCAGGTTATAGGACAGGATCGCCGAGCCGCCCGGCGAGCCCACGGCGGCCAGGAACTTGCCGTCCTTGTCCAGGACGATGATCGGCACCATCGACGAGCGCGGGCGCTTGCCGCCGGCCACGGCGTTGGCGCCCGGCGCGCCGTCGCCGTCGTGCGGGTCGAAGTTGAAGTCGGTCAGCTGGTTGTTGAGGAAGAACCCCCCGACCATCCGGCCCGAGCCGAACACGCTCTCGACCGTGGTGGTCATCGACACCACATTGCCCATCGGATCGACGATGACCATGTGGGTCGTCCCGGCCGGCTCCTGGGTCTTGTCCGGGCCGACGGCAGGCGCGCCCTTCGGCAGGCCGAAGCTCGGGGCCGGGCCGGCGGCCTCGCCGATCAGCTTGGCCCGTTGCGCGACATAGGCCGGATCCAGCAGCCCTTCGATCGGAACCTTCACGAACGAGGGGTCGCCGACATAGCGGTCACGGTCGGCGTACATGACGCGCTCGGCCTCCGCGAGTTGGGTCCAGGCCACCGGATCGGTCGGCTCGCGCTTGGCGATGTCGGTGTGCTCCAGCATCATCAGCGCCTGGAGCACCGAGACGCCGCTCGACGACGGATTGGGCACGCAGACGGTGTAGACCTTCCACGGCCGGCACAGGGCGTCGGCCGAGCGCGGCCTGTAGGCCTTCAGGTCGGCCAGGGTCATGCTGGAGGCCAGGTCCCCCTGGTGCAGCCGGTCGACGATCTTCTGGGCCAGCGGACCCTCGTAGAGGGCGCTGGGACCCTTGCTGGCCAGGTCGCGCAGGGTGGCGGCGTAGGCCGGGTTCTTCAGGGTGTCGCCGGCCTGGTAGCGCTGGCCGTCCGGCTTGGTGAAATAGGCGATCACGTCCGGGGCCACGTTCTGCGGCACGCGCGGGCTGTTGATCATGCCGGCCAGGCGCGGGCTGACCGTGAAGCCGTCGTCGGCCAGGCGCTCGGCGTCCTTGAACAGCGTGTTCCAGGCGGCCTTGCCATGCGCCTTCTGGGCCTGGGCCAGCATGCCGACAGCCCCCGGCACGCCTGTTGAACGACCTGAAAGGACCGCGGTCACGAAGTTCAGCGGCTTGCCGTCCGGCCCCATGAACAGCTGCGGCGTCGCCGCCTGGGGCGCCGTCTCGCGGCCGTCATAGGCGGTCACCTTGCCGGTCCTGGCGTCGTAGAACACCATGAACGACCCGCCGCCCAGGCCCGAGCTCTGCGGTTCGACAAGGCCCAGCACCGCCTGCACCGCCACCGCCGCGTCCACCGCCGTGCCGCCGTCGCGCAACACCCGCAGGCCGGCCTCGACCGCCAGCGGATTGGCCGCCGCCACCATGCCGCTCGGCTTGTAGGCGAACGCCGGGGCCGCCGCCGGGGCCGCCGCCGGGGCTGGGGCCGGTGGCGTCGCCTCGGCCGAAAGGGCCGCGCAGCCGGCGAGCAGGGAGGCGAGCAGGGTGGCGATCAGGCGCATGGCGAACTTTCTCGAAGACCCCGGTCACGGAAACGAGGAGCGCGCCGTTGCGATCCCCGCGCGGCCAAGGTCGTTCCTCTCAAGAAGGGAGCGGGACCTTGCGGGTCAAGGCCCGCAAGCCCTTCTCCACAAACTTCGCGCGTTCTGCATCAAAAGGCGCTTGCGTCCCCGGATCGTCCGGGCTATCTCCCCCGCCTCGCCGAAAGGCAATGCGCGCCCGTAGCTCAGCTGGATAGAGCATCAGACTACGAATCTGAGGGTCGGACGTTCGAATCGTTCCGGGCGCGCCATTTTCTCAAGTTATTTCAGTTGCTTGTGAGTCCTATGCACGGGCTGCGAGCTGCTTGTTCGGTTGCTCGGAAGCAGGCCGGAAGCAACTCGCGCGGACGTTCTCGCTGGTAGCGCGTCGGCAAATTCGCTGTGGATTGTTGAAGGTGCGTTAGCCGGGGTGTTGGTGCCGCTGGGTGCGAATGGGGGGCGAAGTCCTACAGATTCGCGGCCAGGACCGATCCCCGTCGTGTCATTGGACGACGATCGATAACCGACTTCTTATAGGGCTATCGCATCACGAGGAGGGCTTGGACCGTCCTTAGAAGTAGAGACCGCTCAAGGGCGTCGATGGCGTGGGGATTTCCACATTAGTCTAGGTTTTCTCCAGGTTTTTTCCATGTCGGGATTAATATCTGGAGTGAATTTGCGGCCCTAAATGCGCTTCCGAAATGTCCAAATGAATGAGCGCGCTCAAAGATGCGCGCCCATGTCATGGATATAAGTCTCTAGTGCCTATAGGTGCTATGCTGCAAATTGCATTAGGTCGTCAAAGCGATATCGAACGCTTCGGCCAAGCTTTGAATATTTTGGTCCTTTTCCTAGAAGGCGCCATTGCTCAAGCGTACGATAGCTAACATCGAGAATTTTGGCGGCCTTCTTCGTGCAAAGGAAAATCGGGTCTGGGTTCATGTAGCTCTCTAACTGCGCTCCGGGCGCTCTAGGTGATTGTCGAACTGGCGACGATCGGGTAATTAAAATATCCGAACGCTGCAATCAAGAGGCATCTGTGAATCCAAGCGCACCTTCCAAACCCGATCCGACGAAGCTTCCTGTGGAGGGTTCGCTCAAACTCATCGACGACGAGGAGCTGTTATCTGCATCAGGCCTGCCGTCTGTTCCTACGTTGAAGAAGGTGCTTGGCGTGAAGCTCCTACAGCCCCGCTATCAAACGATTGATGGTGGAGGTCGTAAGAGGGCTTGGGCCGCTGAGGATGTTCAGATCGCGCGGGCCATAGTGTCCTTGGCTGAGTATTCCGGCTTTTCACTCGTTGGCGCTGCCGCATTGTTGCAGCGCGGCGGAAGAGATTGGTTGGAGCGTATTGCGCGGGAGTGGGCGGCAATGGGTGGGGAGGGGTGTTCGGAAGGCCCTGCCTTCACAGTGCCGTCTCGCCTCATTCTCTGCGATCTCAAAAATGTATGGGTCGAGGAGACTCACGGCCTCTTTCGCCTGGTTGATGTCCAGTTCTCCGATGGGCCGCCGAGCGAAACGCCGCGATCCGTGCTCCCCAAGCTCCTAAACGAGCGTGATGTTCTCGGATCATGCGCTGTTGCGCTGGTGGTGGCGGTCGGTTCCCTGCTGGGCGGGGTGCGCCGATAGTGGTGCGACGTACTATTGAGGCCGATCTGCGCCGGGCTGTGATGAATGAGCGCGCGGCGAGTAGACGTGTAGCAATTCGACATGCGCAGACTGTAGCTCGGCTGAAGTCAGCTGCGTCAAGAAAGCCATATCGGGCGTCGAGGCGATCCCATCTTCGAGACGATGCCATAGCCCTTGTAATCTCCGGGTTTGAGCAAGCGGGGGTGCCTGTGCGGCTTACTGCCCGTCGCGACGCTGTAGTTAAGTATATGAAGAGGGGATTAGGAGAAGAAGAAAGGAGAATAGTAGAAGCGGAGATTGAAAGAGAGGCTGGTTCCGGGATTACGGAGCAGGCTGTTTGGGTCCCGCACTGGGATCATACGGGTGATCGCTTAAAAATTATGGCGATGTGCGGAGCGGTCGGAAATGAAATAGGCTCCACCGTGACGGCGCACATTGGTGCAGCGGTCATCGAGCGCGCGTCCACATCTAAGCTCGGCTTTGCGTCATACATGAGGGATTGTATTCAAAAATCAGTCCGCAGCGAGTTTGCTCGCGTCGGGATGGCTGCTCCTGATTATTTCTTTGTAGTGGAAGATGCTTCATTCGGAGCCTGCCAGGGGGGCGAGGCTTTACACCTCCACGGGGCCTATTGTGCGGCTCCTGAGGGGCTGGAGCGCGTCCGTCAGCGCCGTACCTTCCGGCGTGCGCTAAAGGCCGCCCTGGGGGCTTGGAAGGGCGGCAGAAGGCAGGTCCAAATCACCGAGACCATCACCACTCCGTGGAAGTGGGCTCGATACCTTGGCAAGCATGTTGACGTCACCGGTAACGCGCTGACAGCGCAAGGCAGCGGTAATGCCACCTTGTTCGCAACTAATGGCATGAGACAGAAAGCGCGGGCTTGGTACGACGGTCAGCGCAGCCAATAGCCCCTAGTCTTGGCGAGAATGCGGGGAACTTTCCCCACTCTCGTCCATCGACCTAAGGGACGAGATAGGTCTTTTCCGAAACCCGCTGACCGTCCATTTCGAGTTGGATCGTAATGTTGTGGCCTTCGGCTCGGAAATAGATTTGGTCCTCAAGTCGTTTGCGCCCTACCGACCCGTCGGCATCCACGGCGGCCCATAGAACTCTATTCCCCGCCACCGAGCATTCATTCCGCCAGACGGTCCCGTCGGACGCCCGGGTGTAACGGGTTCGAACGGTCATTCCCTGGTCCGTGGTCGCATCCGGTGCCGGCGCCGCCTTGATCGTGCTCGGGTCGCGGCCCATTACCGTTGCAATCGCCGCCCGGCATATACGTCCAACACCCGCCTGCTTGGCCGCAGCGGTACTGGCGGCATACTGCGCGGCGATCGGATCGCGGGGGGAAGGGGCGGTGGTATTTCCTCGGGCTTCGGCATTTGCGCGCTCCGCTTCCACGGCGCGTGCGCGGTCCTGACGCGCCGCTATCGCAGCTTGCTCGGCCCGGTGCTTTGCTTGTCGGGCCTCTGCATGGGTCTCGGACTCGCAGGAAATGAGTCCGATCGCTACGCCCCCAATCAGTCCTGCACGTACAGCGTGGGTGATGGCGCTGTAGCCCGGTCGTTGTTCAGTCAAATCGAAGCCCCAATACCCACTACGCCTTGGCGCAATCCGCTACCTACACGCCGCTCCTAAAATGGGAGCAGATCGATACCCGCATAGCAAGGCGCCCTAGCGCGGGGCAAGCGGCTGATGAAAAGGGGTTGGGTTTCGTCTTCGGCATACCAGGCGGCGGTGACGCTGCTGGTCGAGGCGCGGAAATCCTACGGTCTGACTCAGCGAGAACTGGCTGCGCGCCTAGGCAAGCCGCCGTCCTTTGTTGCCAAGATCGAGGTTGGCGAGCGACGCGTCGATGTTGTCGAGTTTATCGCTATCTCGCGTGCGATTGGCGTGCCCGATGACGGCTTGCTTGCTGACTTGGCGGCCACGCTGCCGGGTGACCTCAGTATTTAGCTAAGCCCGCCGTCCGGTTGAGTGAAGAGCGCGGGGCGGGGCTGTCACTCTTACTTCCGTTCCAGGCGTTGAATCGCCGCCCGTGAGACACCGTATTCCTTGGCGAGGGCGCCGAGTGAGGCTCCGGCCTGCCGTTTGGCGAGGGCCGTGCGTTGTTCTTCGGCGGAGAGGCGAGACGGACGTCCCAGCGATTTGCCAGCGGCTTTCGCACGCGCCAGGCCTGACTGTGTTCTCTCAATCAGAAGATCGCGCTCAAACTCAGCAACGGCGGCGATAACGCCCATGGTCATTTTGCCTGCTGGGCTCGCGAGATCGACGCCGCCGAGTGCAAGGCAATGAACACGAACGCCGCTCGCGCTGAGCCGCTCTACAGTTGCTCGGACGTCCATGGCATTGCGGCCTAAACGATCAAGCTTCGTGACCACCAGCACGTCGCCGGCCTCCAATCGGTCGACAAGCTTGGCGAAGCCCAGCCGCTCAAAGGCGGGCGTCGATCCCGAGACGGTTTCGGTCACAAGGCGCTGCGGTTCGATCGCGAAGCCGGAAGCTTCGATCTCCCTCGCCTGGTTTTCGGCGGTTTGATCACTCGTGGAGACGCGGCAGTAGGCGAACGTGCGGGGCATGGACACTCCGTGCATCGAAAAGGTAGCTCGGAATATCGAGTGTATCGAAATGTGCGTCAATATATTTTTCGATACACTTGCCGCTCATGTATCGAAACCGGTCAATTCCGAGCCGCCTTGGGTGGCCCTCCTGCCGAGGCACTGGGCCCCACCCAAAGATACGGAGTCCCCCGGGGGGCGGTTGATTCCATCTCAATCTATTCAATTCGAACTAGATCAAGACCTCGCTTCAATCCTTCCAGGTATCTTTTGAAGTCCATAGACAGGTTTTCGACATCGACCTCCGCTGAAAGAAGGATTTCCATGTTGCCGTACGCTGTACGATCGGAGACCATCCATTTGTAGGAGGTAAGAACTTCACGGGCACGTTGCAATTTTTCGGACCAAATACGGTCAAGTTTAGAACGATCTGTGGAAGGAAGTGCTTGATTTCGGAAGCTCACAACCACTCTATTTCTTTGAAGGTCGCCTTCTACAGTGATTGTCCTACCCGCCCGTGGTTCGCGCATAAAGCGGACGCCATTCACGTCCGAAGTGTATTCAGCTTCCTCGGCCTGGCTAATCAATTCTTCTGCCCACATGTCCGCCGTTAGATGTTTTGTATGACCCTCGATTGCCAGGCGCACCGTGCGAAGTTCCGCAGCAATCTGGTCCATGACGGGCCGCTGGTCGGGCGTCGGTGAAGTGGCGCGATCGATCAGACGTCGAACCCGCGTCGCAGCAGAGCGCCACTTGTGTTTGACGTTGGGGCGGAAACTTGAGTCCAGTAAACCTTGCCAATCCGTGGACTTACATCCTCCCGGTGGCGGAGGAGTCTTTGTAAAGACAAAATACAGACACATGCCTACGCCGTAGGAGTCCACGAGGGTCGAGCGCTGATGATCGATGTCGCCGCTCGTGTATTCCGGGGCATAGTAACCGGATTCCTCGATGTCGCCAGCAATTGCCTGACCTTTTGCGTTAGAGTGCCAAGACATATCGTAGTTTAGAAGTTTTACCTCATGCTTCTTTGGCGCTTCGCCCTCTAGGAAGTCAGGTTGCCAGTAAAAATATGGGACCATGATATTCGAGGGCCGCACGTCACGATGTAGAACCCCCTGTGGAAGGTTGTGTCCGAACCGCAAATGTTCGCAGACCTTTTCCATAATGGCCAAGCCGTCTGTCCATGGCGAAAACGACCGCTGCGCCGCAATCTGGACCAAGTTTTCGCCTTCGACAAAATCCATCACGACTGAGGTGGGAATTTCGAACGCCACCTTTAGAGCGGGGGTGCCAGGAACGCTCGCGGCTGTTAGAAAGCCGAGCGACTGCGCTCCGCGCCTAAAGCTTTCGATTTCGGGTCCGCTACGAAGATTTCGAATTTCAAGAACCTTGAGAGCGTATATTTTGCCGTCATTACCCTTTAGGCGCCAAACAGTCGAAAATGGCGACCGCGAAATGGCCTGCTCTATTGTATATCCATAGAAACTGTTCCCCGGGGATGTTTCTGTTATCCACCAAGCTTGATGGATGCACCTGCCATAGTCGTTTAAAAACTGCTCGTATGCAGCATCTCGCCCAAATTCGTCGGACTCCAAGAGCTGTTTCGCATAGCCGCTGAGCTTTGTGCGCATAACGTCAACATCGTCGATCAGTAGATTGCCTACGCTGTCGAGATGTGGAACGGAGTGGACATCGGGGATCAATGGCTTTGCGGGCGCGTCCTTGGACACGTAGTCACGCAGGTCGGTCAATAGGTCTGTGATCGGCGGAACATGATCGCCGGCGTCGCCAGAGATTACCGGTGAGTACCGGATGACACCTAGCCCAGCATCTCCGGCCCAGGCTCGCATGGTCGCGTCAGTTCGGTCCGTGATCCAGAAGTGTTCGCCAAGATCGAGGCCTGATTTAGTCAGCTGGTCGAGAAAGCCGCCGGCGGAGGCATCTTCTGCCGAAATTCCTATAAATACCACGCACATTTGACTAAAGACCGTGGCGATAAAGGTCTTGTATCCTACGCTATGTATGAGCGAAGAAACTTCATCGTTGGTGAATATCCAGCTCTTCTGAGAGTCTACTATCCCATGCAGATTGGCGATGAAGGGGCGGCCCTTGCCCAACACGTGAGCGAAGTCTGGGGCGTCTCGGCCAACGAAGCTGACGACGTCTTCACTAAGGCGGGTTCGCCTGTGTGATTTGAGCGCGAACTCGTCCAGATTGAGCGTGAGCATTCCCCGGACGCCGGGGAGTTCCCAGATAAGTCGATAGGCGTCCGGAATTTCGACGTCGCGGGCATGGGAGAGGATTTCGCGGATTTCCTCTCTAAACTCATGAGAGCCCATAGTCGACTTGATGGCCTGGAATGCGTCCCAGAGGCTTGGATTGACCTTTGCCCCCTCCAGCACAGCTTCCCGTTCCGAAGCCTCAGCCTCAGGCAGCGTGACTAGCGCTTCCATGGCCCGGTCGATCAACTGGTCGCGGAGACCCGGCCAGCTTGGAAGTTTCGCCGGCATGCTGAGGCCGGCTCCGGTCCAAAATACGATAGGCTTGCGCCGTTCGGCGTGGATTTCGCGCAGGCGCTGGTAGGCTGGTTGCAGCTTACTAAAGGCCATCGAGTCTCGATTTCGATTCGGGTCGGTTCAAGACTCCCTTGTACCACCCACGGTGAAGCTGTCAGCCTTCACGCGCGTCGATGGTGTTGGTTGTGAGAGCGCGACGCGTCTGAGGTCGGTATCACTCGGGATCGGGAGACTTCCAAACGAGGTTGCCGTTTGCGTCGGTCACAGCAGCCGATACCGCCCGCATTGAAGCCATTAAGCCCCTGGCCTGGCTGATCGCCAGCTCTCGGGAGCCGTATCGCTGATGTTCGGCGTCCCGATCTTTGAACTGGAAATGGACGTAGTGGAGCATGGCGGCGATGATTAACCCTCGCCGCCATAGGTGCCAAGCTTGTCTGCAGGGCGGCCTACCAGCGGCCCACTATCCGTAGAAGTCTGAAACCGTGTCAGCGACGAGTTGAAGGCTTGCTCGGTTGGCGTGGGCATATCGCTGGGTCGTGCGAACATCGGCATGTCCTAGTACCTTGCCGATCATGTCGAGCGGCAGACCGGCGTTGAATGCAGCGGATGCGAATGAGTGCCGCAAGTCGTGCACACGGACACCGACGAGGCCGGACCGAGTTGTCACGCGCTTCCAAATTGCGTTCAGGTCGTATCGGCCTTGATCGGAGCCCAGCAGACTCGGAAAAACTAGGTCCGTGTCATTACCTCGAAATTTCTCCCTGGCGCGGATCAGCGCCACCGCTTCCTTTGCCAGTGGACGCACAAGTTCCCTTTGGCCTTTGGCGAGAGCTTTGAGATTTTCGCGCGGAACCACCCACACCATCGCGCCATCGTTTATCCTGAATTGGCTCCAAGTTGCCTGTAGGACCTCGCCACGGCGGGCACCGGTCAGGATAAGAAACCTAATCGCCTCCGCGCCAATGGTGTCATGGTCTGCGTCGAGGGCGCTCCTCAGCTTCGCAACTTCCTTGGGGGTAAGCGCGCGTTCCTTCGGCAGTTCTTCATACCGCCTGACAAGTCGACAGGGGTTATCGGCACGCTGTTCCCATCGAATGGCGAAATTCATCATAGTCGACAGCAGCGCTACCGCCCGGTTGGCCGCACCTTTACGATTCTGCTTTGAGCGGATGAACGCCTCGACGTCATCACGGCCAATCGCCGCGACCTTCATGTTCCCAAAGGTGGGTTCAAGGTGGAGGCGCCACAGAATCCGGTCACCTGCGACGGAGCGTGGTCGCTTGTTCGGAATGGCGTGTTTTTCGAGGTAATGATCGAACAGCGTGCTCACAGTCGTCGCTCTCCGCTGCAACTGCCGCTCCAGGGAGGGGTCGTTACCGCCGCTTACCTCAGCCAGACGCTGGAGTGCCATCCGCCGAGCCTTTTCAGCCTTGACTGTTTCAGTTCGCCCAAGAGTGATGGTTCGCTGCTTGCCTGAGTGGTTGCGATAGAAGACGGCATAGGTCTTGGTGCCGCTTGGCTGTACCCGGACGTGGAAGCCCGGCAGGTTCTCGTCGAAGACCTTGTAGTCCCTCCCGGTCGCCAGCAGAGCAGCAACGGTTCGTTCGCCGATCTTGATATTTTTTGTCGCCATCACATCTCCAGGTCGGAAGCAAATAGGAAGCAGGCGGGAGTGAAAAGCCGCGTGCTAGATGTGCTTCTGTCGTAGAAAGCGACCCGCAAAGACAAGCGAAAACAATCGGTTGCCGTAGACCATCGTATACGGTGGTGTTCCCTGGTAGTCGCTTCTATCGGCCTACGAATCTGAGGGTCGGACGTTCGAATCGTTCCGGGCGCGCCATTTTCTCCTAATCAAAAACTCGTGGATATCCGCCCGGCGGAAATTCATCTGTATGCGGCTGTAACCGCTGTAAACCGACCTGTAAACTGCGGGTCGTTTGGTGCTTTCTTCTGATTTTACCTCTATAAAACAACATCATGCATGGAGCTTGGTAGTCTGAGGCTCCGGGGGCGCCGTCGAGGGGAGCGACCTCTTGGCGTTGCAAGCTCTGCTCCCTTGCGGCGGGGGCCACCCATCGAACGATCTCTTCCCAGAGCGGAAGTCGTCGACAAGGCGAAGGGCCGCGGCGGAACGGCGCTATGCAACCAAAGCGGTACGCGCCTTGCAAATTCCAGTCGCATAGGTTTCAGCGGCTTTGGAGTGTTTCAGAATGGAACTGCAAGGGACGGATCGCGCCGATGTCTTGATCGGCGGCGCCGGAAACGATGTGCTCTATGGCTATGGCGGGGCCGATACGCTCCAAGGCGGTTCAGGCGATGACGTCCTGGCGGGCGGCGCCGGCAACGATATCTTGCGCGGCGGCGGAGGGGACGACTACCTGCTGGGCGGGTCCGGCGATGACACGATCGATGGCGGGAGCGGGAACGACTGGGCCTCCTACGAGGATGCGACCGCCAGCGTCAGGGTGGACCTGAACCTGGCGACGCCCCAGACCACCGGCGGCGGTGGCGTGGACGTGCTCAACGGCGTCGAAAACCTCTATGGCTCCGTGCACAACGACGTTCTGATCGGGGATGCGGGCGCCAACTATCTGCATGGGGCGCAAGGCGACGACACGCTGATCGGCGGCGCCGGCGACGACCATTTCGAGGGCGGCGCCGGTGTCGATTTCATCGACGGCGGCGAGGGGTACGACACCATCAGCTATGACGACGGCGTCGCGGCGGGCGCTTTTGTCGACCTGCGCGTCCCGGTTCAGTACCCCTACGATCCGGCGCGACACGGCTCGGACAAGCTGATCTCCGTGGAGGGTATCTGGGGCTCGAACTACGACGACGCCTTCATTGGCAACGCGGCGGAGAACGGACTTTTCGGGAACGGCGGAAACGACACGCTCACCGCCATAGGCGGCGGAGACCTGTTGGACGGCGGCGCCGGTGACGATCTCCTGACGGCGAGCGCCCAAGGCGGAGACGTGCTCCGTGGCGGCGATGGCGACGACGTCCTGGTCGGCGGCGAAGGCCGGGACACCCTGGTCGGCGGGCAGGGGCAGGACGCGCTGAGCGGCGGTGCGCAAAAGGACTATTTCGTCTTCGACGTCGGCGACTCCGTGGCGATCGACGCCCTGGGCGAAGGCGTGGACATCATCACCGGGTTCGGGCTCGACGATCAGTTGGTCTTCAACAACGCCCTGAGGGCGGCGGGAGAAGGGGCCTGGTCTTTCGAGACCTCGACGGCGGACAGCTACGCGGACGCCCTTGCCTTCGCGATGGCGCGTCTCGTCCCTGGCGACCCGACCAATGTCTACGCCGCCGTAAAGGTGGGCGCGGACGTTTTCGTGTTCGCCGGAACGGTGGACGGAGCCGGCGGGCATCTCGATGACGTCGTCCAGCTGTCCGGCGTCGGGCTCGACGCGATCGCCTACCACAACTTCCTCTTCTAGGCCTCGGCCAAGCCCTTCAGTCGCCGGTCGTCATCGCCAAGCGCTTGAATGTCCGGTTTCTGAAGGGCGCTCCAATCGTGGAAGGGAGGGGCGTGAGGAACAGGCCGCCGTTCACTTGGACGGCGCGTCTTCCACACGTTTCATCCTATCGCGCCCGCCAACCTCGCAACGATCTCGTCGGCTCGGTCTTCGGGGACGTTGGTGAAGCTCATCAGCAGACCCTGATCCTCGCCGGGCGTCAGGTACTGACCCGACAGCGGCGCCGGCCCGAGGTCGACCGCCCGCGCCCGCCGCGCCAGGGCGACATCGTCGCCCTGTCCGGGAAAGCGCCCCAGCACATGCAGGCCGCCGGCGCTGTGGGTAAGGACGATCCTGTCGCCGAACCGGCGTTCCAGCGCGGCGACCAGCGCGTTCCGCCGCGCCTTGTAGCGCACCGTCATGCGGCGCAGGTGCCGGGCGAAGTGGCCTTGGCGCATCAGGTCGGCCACGGCCAGCTGCTCGAACATCGCCACCCCGCGGTGGCGCAGTTGCTGGGCCGTCCCCGCGGCGTTCGCCAGTTGCGGCGGAAGGACCAGATAGCCCAGCCGCAGCGACGGCAGCAGCGACTTGCTGAAGCTGCCCGCGTAGAAGACCCGCTGATCCACATCCATGGCTTTCAAGGCCGCGGGCTTGTGGCCGCTGTAATGGAACTCGCTGTCGTAGTCGTCTTCCAGGATCCAGCGCTCGCCTTCGGTGGCCCAGGCCAGCAGGGCGCGGCGTCGGGCTGGCGAGAGGGTGACGCCGAGCGGGAACTGGTGCGCCGGCGTGACGATCGCCAGCTTGGCGCGGGGCGCGTGCGCGCGCGCCCAATCGACGCGCAATCCCGCCTCGTCGACCGGCGTCGCGACGACGGTCATGGTCCTCGCGCGCAGCGCCCGCTGAACGAAACCGTAGCCCGGATCCTCGATCAAGACCTCGTCGCCCCCGGTCAGCACAAGATCGGCGGTCAAGTTCAGGGCGTCCTGATAGCCGTGGGTGATGACGATCTGGTGGGGGTCGCAGGTGACCCCGCGCGACACCGCCAGATAGGCGGCGATCGCCTCGCGCAGCGCCGGCAGACCCATCGGATCGGGCGCGACCATCTCGTCGACCGGCAGCTGGCGCGCCCGCCGAGCGAGGATGCGGGTCCAGGTCTTGCGCGGGAAGAGATCCAGCGCCGGCAAGCCCAACTGCAGGGGCAGCCAAGGCTCGGACGGCTCCTGCCGCCGCGCCGCGGGCGAGGGCATGGGCGCGCCGGACGGCGAGCGAAAACCGGGGCTGACCACCGTCCCGCCTGGACGGCGGGCGGTCAGGCGCCCCTCGCCGGCCAGGCGGGCGTAGACGGCGTCGACGGTGCCGCGCGCGACGCCTAGCTGGGTCGAGAGGCTGCGGGTCGAGGGCAGCCGCGTCCCTGGCGGCAAACGGCCGTCACGGATCGCGACGTGGATCCGCTCATAGAGCTGGTGGTGCAGCGGCAGCTCGGAAGTCCGGTCGATGGCGAAGGCGTCAAGGTCGGGCGCTGGGTTCATGGTCCACCAAATTTCACCAGATTTGGCCCTATGCAATGGACCATTGCGGCTTTCTAGTCCGACCGCCGCCGTGGTGCGCGGCGAACGAGGGTCGCGGCGTGTCGACAGAGGTTTCAGCGGACGGGCGACGGGGCCTGGCGCCCTGGCCGCCCGTCGCGGCGGCGTTGCTCTATCCCTGGGCGTTGAGAGCGTTTCATGGCGCGGCGGCGACCGAAGGCCTGACGCTGGTCGCGGGCGCCTGGCTGGCCGTCGCCTTCGCCCTGCCGCTGTCGTGCCTGGCGCTGGCCTTGTCCCGCGCTGGACAGCGTAGCGTCGCGACCCGCCGCCTTGCCTTCGCCGGACTGGCCGCGCCGCCCCTGTTCGTCCTGACCGGCGTCCTGGCCGGCCTGCTGCATTCGCCCGTGAAGGATGTCTGGCCCTGGTCCGTCCTGTGGATCGGCCTGGGTCTGGCGACGGCGCTCGGCAAGTCCGCCGGGACCGAACACGAGCCGCGGTCGTGGCCTCGCCTGCGGGTCGCCCACGGCGTGGCGGCCGTCCTGATCCTGCTGTTCGTGGCCTTCCACCTCTTCAATCACCTGACGGGCCTGCTGGGTCCGGACGCGCACGCACGCCTCATGAAGCTGGGCCGCGTGGTTTATCGGTCACCCTTCGTCGAGCCGGTGCTGATGATCCTGTTTCTGTTGCAGGTGCTCGGCGGGCTCGCCATGGCCTGGCGGTGGAGCGCTCGTCCGCTGGACGTGGCGCGGGCGATCCAGGTGGGGTCGGGCGCCTATCTGGCGGCCTTCATCCTCACCCACATGAACTCGGCGTTCGTGTCCGCGCGGATGGTCCATCACATCCAAACCGACTGGGCCTGGGCCACGGGCGCGCCCGACGGCCTGTTGCGGGACGCCTGGAACATTCGGCTCGTGCCGCACTACGCCTTGGGGGCCTTCTTCGTCGTCGCTCACCTGGTCTGCGGCCTGCGCCAGGTGCTGCTCGCACACGGCGTTCGCCGGGAGCTCGTGAACGGCCTGTGGGGCGCGGGCCTGGCGGGCGCGGCCGCGCTCTCGGCGGCGATCACCGCCGGGCTGTGCGGGCTGCGGCTCTAGGTGTCGAAGCTCTGAAGGTTGTTCACCCCGGGGGAGCGACGCGATCTGGCGACTAGTCGCCACGCTCGAACGCGAAGCGCGGGGCGCGCGTATGAAAGGGCAGCCGCGCGCCTTCAGGCATCAGGAACGCATGTTCTCGACGGATCGAAAGCGCATCGCAGCCTCCGTCGGTGATCACCAGGATTGGCGCGTCCTTGGGAAAGCGAGCGTCGGCCTCCAGGCGCGTGATCGCCGGCTGCAGCACGGTGCCGCCCCGGCCACGCACCTCCACCTGACCAAGGAGCGTTTCGGGCTCGACATAGCCCATGTCGTGAACGCCGGCGTCGCACTGAAGAACCCGTACCCGTGGCACTTCGCGGCTCAGGGCGTAGCTGGCGATGGCGCCCAGGGCTCGGGCCAGCAGGCGCGGCGGCATCGAACCGGACGTGTCGAGCACCACACCGAAGGTCCGGGCGGCCAAGCGCTCTTCCGGGCGCAACCAGATCGGCCGGGGAATGTCGGGCGTCGAGGCCTGGCGGCGGCTGGCCCGGGCGAAGCTGCGCTTGGCCTCCAGCGGCGGGAAGAAGGCGTCCATCCACTGGCCCAGTTGCACGTCCCAAGGGATTGGCCGCTGCTGGATGGCCCGGATTTCCTCGACGAGATCGCCGGGCAACAGGCCGCGGGTCCCCGAGGCGACGTGCAGGTCCAGGCCATCGGCCAAGGCCCGGCGATAGAAGGCGTCGAGGTCCGTGCCAGGGCCGCTCCACCAGGCCGGCGGGCGCTCGCTGATGATGTCGACCTTGCCCTGGCCGCGCAGGGTGCGGGCCTTGTTCAGGCGGCGGGTCAGGCGCAGGTCGCCGACGATCCGATCGTAGATGGCCTCGGCCGACTCCTTCTCGAAGCCCAGCTCGGGGTCCAGCAGCAGATCGTCGGTGGGAAACTCGCCGACGCCCATCTCGACCAGCCAGCCATTGATCACGTAGTCGCAGGCCACGTTCCACAGATAGGGCTCGCGCCCTTGTCGGCGAGCCTCGTGGCGCAGGCCGACATGCAGAAGCTCATGGGCCATCACGAACTGCATGCCCGGATAGGTCCAGGCGAACTTGGGATTGATGTAGACGCGCCGCAGCTCGCTATCGACGGCGGCGACGGCGATGTCGTGCAGTTCGCAGAGGGCGGCGTCCTCGACGATCTCGAAGGCGGCGGCCAGCGCCCCCAGCAGCGGGTAGCTGGCCACGAACCAGGAGCGCGCCCTCTGGGCCATGGAATTGGGATTGCGCTGCGCCGTCGACACGCCGCGCGCCGTGTCGCCGGCCGCCGAGATCGCCTTGACCACGCTGGCGCGAATGGCGGCGGCCAGGATCTCCTGACGCTCTCGGCGCACCTTCGCCGGCAGAGGCGGAAGACCGCTGGTGAAGGTGAAGCTGGGCGCGCCGGCGGCCAGGCCGACGCCATACAGGGCCAGTAGCGAGGCGCCGCCCTCGCGCAGGGCGTTGGCTACGGACTCGACATCGCGGCCCAGCGACGGGAGATCGGCCGGACGCAGCGCCTCAGGACGTCGGCCCACATCGAGCGCGCGCAGGAACTCCTCCGCCACCACCTCGCAGGCCACGGGCCAGGCGTCGTCCGACCGCTCCGGATCGGCATGGCATAAATAGATGTGCAGCAGCGCCTGGCCCAGCACGTGGGCCCATTCCTCCGGTGTCGCCCGCTGCCACGGGTTGGCCTCGACGGTGGTCGCGAAGCCCTCGCGCTGGCGATGGTCGTGAGGATGGCTGTGCAGCCGCGCATAGCCTTTGGGCGAAAACGGTTCGCCTTTCAGGTGCGGCGTCCACCACCGGTCCAGTCCAAGCGCCCCGAACAGGGGATGGGCGCGCAGCAGGTTAACCCCGGCCTCGATCGCGCGGATGTTCTCCTTGGGCGGATCCTTGCGCGCCTTGGACACGGCGTCAGGCGCGCTGGGCGGCCAGGCGCGGGAGGGCGCGGGCGAGGTCGATCGTGTACCAGGCCGGCAGGGTCGCGCCGCTCTCCGCTTCGGTGACGACCAATTGGGCCAACTCGGTCGAGATCCGCGACAGGCTGACGATCAGCTCCTTGGCGCGATTGGCCAGTTGCCGGGTGTCGCGTCCCATCTTCGTCTCATCGTCGGGCAGCTCCTTGATCAGGCGGTCGCGGAGCTGCTGGACCAGGAAATAGAGAATGTCGCGTTCGTCCGGACGCTCCGGCCAGCCGCGATCGCCCTTGAGGATGGCGGCCAGGTCGTGCTCGCGGTCGCGCAGCTTGGCGAAGGCCACGAACTGACGGGCATGGGCGGGGGTCAACAGGCCGCTGGCCAGAACGTTGATCTCTTCCAGGGTGATCGCCGGGCCGTAGGCCTTCAGGGCGTTGGACATCATGTCCCAGGCCCGGGGCGTGGAGAACGGCTCCTCATGCTTGGGCGGCTTGGACCACAGGTGGTCCGAGCGCTGGGTCACATAGGACACCACCAGCTCGTGCAGGCCGCTGCGATTGGCCCAGTCGAGCCAGTCCTTGGCCGAGGCGCGCAGCTGGACGTGGACCAGCCGGTTGACCAGGGCCGACGACAGCGGCCGCGTGATCGCCGCGTCCTCGGCGCGATTGCCGGCTCCGATAACGATCGTTCCCTTCGGGAGCTCGAACTCGCCGACCCGACGATCGAGCACCAGGGAATAGAAGGCCTTCTGGACCTCCTGCGAGCAGGCGTTCAGCTCGTCCAGGAACAGGCAATAGGGCTCGTCGCGGGCGATCAGGGTCGGCGGGCAGAACCGCGACTTGCCGTCGACGATCTGCGGCACGCCGATGATGTCTTCCGGCGCCAGCTGGGAGCCCAGCAAGGAGACGCACGGCAGGCCGACGGCGTCCGCGAACTCGCGCACCAGGGCCGACTTGCCAATACCGGGCGGGCCCCAGATGAAGATCGGCAGAACCGGCGCGACGTTCAGCAGGAACGGCGTCAGGGTGGCGGGGGTCAGGACCTGGGCGGATTCCATGGCGCTCGAACGTCGTATTGAGGTTACGCGCCGCCACTCTCGTCCCGCCGCAGGCCAAGCTTAACCCGTGGCGAGTGTGAGGCGCCACCTGCAGTTTCGCCCGTGCGCCTTGGGGGAGGGCCCGAAATGCAGACCGCCTCGGCCTGTTGGCGCGACCCGCTAGGGGCGATTGGTCGGCGGGCAAAGATCGACCGCCCGCCGGCCCGGCGTGTCCACGCGCACGCAATCGGTTCCCAGGCCTTGCCAGGTGGTCTCGCCGAAGTTGGCGATCAGGGTGCGACCGTCGGCATAGGTGACCTGCTGCACCAGCCGGTCGGACGTCAGCCAGCGGAAGCCGGTAAGCGCGACGGGCGGCCCCGCGCCGTGGACCAGTCGAAAGTCGTCCTGCGCCGCCTTGAGCCACGTCCCCACCCGCGCCAGCTCGTTCCGGTCCAAGCTCCACATCGTCGGTGTCCCGTAGAGCAGCGACCGCGCGAACCGTCCATTCGCCTGGCTCGGGACCTTCATCAGACCAAACTCCCATCGGTCCAAGGCGACCACGGAGTCGTGAAACACCGCCTCGAACAACGGCAGACGATCGGCGGCGCCGAAGAGGGCGCGGGCCTCGTCGGGAGTCGGCTGGAACGGTTTGAAGAAGACGCCGGGACGGTCGGGCGGCCAGAAGCCGCCGAACCGCTTCTGGTCGCCCAGCAGCGGCCATACGGCCGAGGCGTGAGCCTGGGCGGTCCCGTGCGAATAGTGGGCGACGCCGCTGCTCCAGGCCGTGACGTTCTCCGAGCCAAGCACCAGCTTGAAGGAGTCGATGGCAAGCGCCAGACGGGCCTTTCGATTGTCGCGGTCCCGGGCCATCGACATCGGATGGTCCGGACTGTGGTCCTCCTGGAAGTTTCCGAAGGCGTCGACGTCGACGAACACCTGGCTGGCGCCGTCCCTGATGTGGCCGGCGTAACGCAGGGCCGGAAAGAACGGCCCGGAGCGCCGCACGATGGCCTCGCTGGACATCGCGCAACCCCGATTGGCGAAGCCGGCCACGACCTTGCCCGCCGCGTCCACGACACAGCCCGACGGGTAGAGATCTTCGCTCCAGATCGCCGAGGGCATGTCCGCCGTCGCGGCCGGTTGGGCGTTGTCGAAGGCCTCGTAGGGACCGGCCAGGAAACCCAGCGCCCTCGCCTTGGCCAGGTAGGCCGGACCGACGATGTGCTTGTGGCTGCGCGGATCCTGATCGTAGCTCAGCACCACGCGGTCGATCCCCAGCGCCTTCAGGTCATCCAGGAAGTCGAGCTCGCGCCCGTCGTCGAAGACATAGGCGTGCGGTGCGGCGAACAGCCGGGGCAAGTCCGGCGTCGCCTTGTCCGCGAAGGTCTTCAACTGACCGCGCGCCTTCAGAACCTCGCGGTAGAACAGCGCCGGCGCCAACGGCTCGGGCGGCCGCAGCGCCAGCAGCAGGTCCAGCGTCTGGGCCCCGTCGCCGAACTCGTGCCTGAGGCGCGCCTGCAGACCGTCCTGGTCGTGCAGACACAGCTTCGACAGCAGGCCGTCCTGCAGGGCGTAGGTCGCCGCCTGGGCTCCATCCAGATGGCTCCAGGCGGGGAAGGACAACAGGCTTGTCCCGCCGAGGCACTTTTCCTGGGCGTAGGCGGCGCGCCAGAACGGGTCGTCGGCCCGGTAGGCCATGCCTTCCCCGTCGGGGATCAGCCAGGTCCCGCCGGTCGCCGGCGGCATGGGCCAAGCCAAGCTGGAGCCCTTCACGCCGGAGATCCGCAAGCGCAGGGCCTGGCCTTCGATGGACAGGGCGAACGAGCGGCCCTCCGCGTCCGTCCAGCGCCAGCCATCGCCCTCCGGCGCGATCGTGGCCGCCTCGGGCGGGTGCAGCGGCGGCATGAGGAGCGCCGTCGCCGCGCCGTCCGGCCGCGCCCTGATCTCCAGCGTGCCGGGATCGACGGTATAGGCGACGGGGCCCGCCCGCAGGATGATCGGCTCGGCCATCGCCGTCGAAGCGATCAGTCCGACAAGCGTGGCGACCAGAGGGGACAGGCGGATCATGTCAGCTTCCAGGAGTCCGGCGGCGTCGAGAGGTCGCGCCAACGTCTCAAGCCGACCAACGCCGGCCCGGCGCGTTGAAACTGGTCATGATCAAGAGGGGGGCTGTTCGATGGCGACGCTGGATCGAGCCACTGAACGGCGAGCGCCGCAACCTACCAATTCTAGGTCGAGCTACGAACGCAATTCATGCCGGGCGGCCCTTGGCGCCCTTGGCGGCCGGGCGCCCGCTCAGACCGCGTCCAGGCCGATGTCCAGGGTCAGGGCCGAGTGGGTCAGGGCGCCGACGCTGATCACGTCCACCCCCGTCTCGGCGATGGCGCGGACGGTGGTCAGATTGACCCCGCCCGAGGCCTCCAGCACCGCCCGGCCCTTGGCCAGGGCGACGGCGGCTCTCAGGTCGTCGAGGCTGAAATTGTCGAGCATGACCACGTCCGGCCCGTGTTTCAGCGCGTCCTCCAGCTGGTCCAGCCCGTCGACCTCCACCTCGACCTTGACCAGGTGGCCGGCGAAGGCGCGGGCCCGGCGGACGGCCTCGCCGACCCCGCCGCAGGCGGCGACGTGGTTGTCCTTTATTAGGATGGCGTCGTCCAGGCCGAAGCGGTGGTTGATCCCGCCGCCGCAGCGCACGGCGTATTTCTCCAGGGCGCGCAGGCCGGGCGTCGTCTTGCGGGTGTCGACGATGGTGGCGCCCGTGCCCTCGACTAGGCGGACATAGGCGCGGGTCAGGGTGGCGATCCCCGACAGCTTGCCCAGCAGGTTCAGGCCCGTGCGCTCGGCGGCCAGCACGGCGCGGGCGTTTCCCTCGGCCCGGGCCAGGATCGCGCCCGGGGCGGCGTCGGCGCCGTCGGGCGTGACGACCTCGAAGGACGCCGCCGGGTCCAGGGCGGCCAGGGCCAGGCGGGCGCAGGACAGGCCCGCGACCCGGCCGTCCTGCCGCGCGGCCCAGACCACCGACAGGCGGGCGTCCGGATCGATGCAGGCCTGGGCGGTGATGTCGCCGGCCCGGCCCAGGTCCTCGGCCAGGGCCATGTCGATGATCGGGCGGACGAGGAGGTCGGGCAGGGGGGTGATCATTCGGCGGCGTACCGGACCGCGCGGCCCGACTCCAGGTCCGGAAGGGTGACGAAGGTCCGCTCCGGCAGAGCCGTGGCGGGAAAGTCGGCGCGGAAATGGCCGCCTCGGCTTTCCTGGCGGGCCAGGGCGGCGCGGGCGATCAGCTGGGCGGCGACCAGGGTGGGGGCGGGGCCGTGGGCGGTCTCCAGCGTGTCCAGGACGGCGACCAGGCGGGACAGGCCGTCGGCGTCGCGGATCACCCCGGCGTCGCGGCTCATGGCCTGGCGCAGGGTCTGGAGGGCGGAGTCCGGCAGGTCGGGCGTCGGCGCGGCGGCCAGGGGCGCGCCGCCCATGACGAGGTCACGCGCGGCCCGGCCGGCCCGGGCCCCGAACACCGCCGCTTCCAGCAGGCTGTTGGAGGCCAGACGGTTGGCGCCGTGCACCCCCGTGCTGGCGCACTCGCCGGCGGCCAGCAGGCCCGGCAGGCTGGTGCGGCCGTCGAGGTCCGTGGCCACCCCGCCCATGTGGTAGTGCACGGCCGGGGTCACGGGGATCGGCTGGACGCGCGGGTCGATCCCGGCCCTCATGCAGGCGGCGAACACGGCCGGGAATTCGTGCGGGAAGTGCTCGCCCACCGCCGCCGTGGCGTCCAGGAACGCGCCGCGGCCGGCCGCCCGTTCGGCATGGATGGCGCGGGCCACGACATCGCGTGGGGCCAGTTCCTTGGCCGGGTGGTAGTCGGCCATGAAGGCGCGGCCGTTCTTGTCGCCCAAGGGGGCGTTGCGCAGGATCGCCCCTTCGCCGCGCAGGGCCTCGGTGGCCAGGGGCGCGGGGTCGCGGCCGATGTCGATGGCCGTGGGGTGGAACTGCACGAACTCCGGATCGGCGATTTCCGCCCCGGCCAGGGCGGCCAGGCCCAGGCCCTCGCCGCGCACCTGGGCCGGCGTGGTGGTGACGGCGTAGAGGCCGCCCACCCCGCCGGTGGCCAGGATCACGGCCGGCGCGATGATCTCGACCAGGGCGCCGTCGATCTCGGCGATCAGGCCGACGACGCGGCCGGCCGCGTCCTGGAGCAGCCGACGGGCCCGGGCGTTCTCGCGAACCTCGATCGACGGCGCGGCGCGGACGGCGGCGATGACCGCGGCCATGATCGCCGCCCCGGCTCCGTCGCCGCCGACCCGGGCCACCCGGGCCTTGGCGTGGGCGGCTTCCAGGCTCAGGACGAAGCCGCCGTCCGCCTGACGGTCGAACGGGGCGCCCAGGGCGGCGAGGGCGCGGACGGCGGCGGGGCCTTCGGCGGTCAGCAAGGCGACGGCGGCCGGATCACAGAGACCCGCCCCGGCCGCGATCGTGTCAGCGGCGTGCAGGGCCGGGGCGTCCTCGTCCGACAAGGCCGCGGCCATGCCGCCCTGCGCCCAGGCGCTGGAGCAGCCGGTGGCCAGCGGCGTCGGCGACAGCACCAACGCCTTGCGCGGCGCGGCGGCCAGGGCGGCGGTCAGGCCCGCCAGGCCCGCCCCGAGGATCACGGGGCCGTCGAAGGTGATGCGATCGTGGGTCAACGAAGCGGCTCCTCTCAGGGGCCGATATCCTCGTGCTTCGACAGGCTCAGCATGAGGATATCTATTGCGGCTCAGTCGCCCTCATCCTGAGCTTGTCGAAGGACGAGGGCGTCGACGCGGCGGTCTTAGATCAGCTCCACGTCCACGTGGTGCTTGGCCTTGACCAGGTCGTACCGCGCCGGAACCAGCGGCGGCGGCAGGTCGATCATCCGCTGGACGGCCAGCTTGGCGCGGACCTGGACGCCGGGATCGACCGTCACCTCGTACTGGTCGTGGACCAGGGCGTCGTAGATGTTCCGCAGGCTGATCCGCTTCATGTGCGGGCACAGGTTGCAGGGGCCGATGAACTGGGTGCCCGGGCTTTCGGCCTGGACGTTGGAGGCCATCGAACACTCGGTGATCAGCACCACCTGCTTGGGCTTGCGCAGCGCCACATAGTCGTTCATCGCCGCCGTCGAGCCGGCGAAGTCGGCCGCTTCCAGGATCTCGGCCGGGCACTCGGGGTGGGCCAGGATCTCGGCCTCGGGCCAGGCGAAGCGCATGTCGGCGATGTCCTGGGCGGTGAAGCGCTCGTGCACCTCGCAGCGGCCGGCCCAGGCGATGATCTTCACCGCGGTCTGGCGGGCGACGTTGCGGGCCAGGAACTCGTCGGGGATCAGGATCACCTTGTCGACGCCCCATTCGCGCGCGGCCCACTCCACCACCTGCACGGCGTTGGCGCTGGTGCAGCAGATGTCGGTCTCGGCCTTCACGTCGGCGGTGGTGTTGACATAGGTGACCACCGGCACGCCCGGGTGGCGCTGCTTGATCAGCCGCACGTCTGCGCCGGTGATCGAGGAGGCCAGGCTGCAGCCGGCCCGCAGGTCGGGGATCAGCACGCGCTTCTCCGGGGCCAGCACCTTGCTGGTCTCGGCCATGAAGTGGACGCCGGCCTGGACGATCACGGCCGCGTCGCACTTGGCGGCCTCGCGGGCCAGGGCCAGGCTGTCGCCCACGAAGTCGCCCACGCCGTGGAAGATCTCGGGCGTCATGTAGTTGTGGGCCAGGATGACGGCGTTCTTCTCGCGCTTCAGCCGGTTGATCTCGGCGATCAGCGGCGCGTGCGCCCGCCATTCGAGCGGGGTCACATGGTGCTTGACCTTGTCCCACATCGCCGCGGTCTGGGCCTCGACATCGGGGGTGAAGGCGAGGGGCGCGAAACCGTCCGCCACGAAACCGTCAGCCATGTGAACCTCACTTATGCTCAATGTGAGCATTTCAAGGGCCTCAAAAAACGCCGGAAACGGAGGGTTTCCCCGCCTCGGCGTCGCCCCTTATGCTGAATTTGAGCAAAAGGGATGGATCACATATAGACCTTCCGCGGCGGCTTGCAAAGGGCGGCCGAGAAAATCCGTGTTCGGCGGGCGCGAGGGGCGGAGTTCGTCCTCGGCGATCCGCTCCGGCCCAGGCGGGTTCAGCCCGCCTTGAGGCCATAGCTCTCGAAGCGTTCGGCGACCTCCGGCTCCAGGGCGACGGCGGCTTGCAGATCGGCCTGGCCGCCCGTCCTGTCGCCGAGCTTCTGCTTGACCAATCCGCGGCCGTACAGCGAAGCGGCCTGCTTGGGCTCGACGGCGAGCGCGGCGTCGTAGTCGGCTAGGGCGGCCTTCAGTTCACCCCGACGCAACTGGGTAAGCGCCCGACTGTCCAGGATCGACGCGCTGCGCGGCCGCAGCTTCAGGGAGGCGTTGCAGTCGGCCAAGGCCTTGTCCAATTCCACCCCCGCGACGGCGCGCGCCCAGCAGCGCGAATTCCACGACGAGGCGATGTCCGGGCGCAACGTCACGATCGTCTCGGCGTCGGCCAGCGCCAGGTCGAACCGCTTCTGCCGCTGGAGCAACTCGGCCCGCCAGGTCAGGGCGTCCGTGTCGAACGGATCGATGCGCAGGGCCTCGTCGGCTTCGCGAAGCGCCGCCTCCGGCCGTTTGGCCATCTGGTAGGCGTGAGAAAGGTTCATCAGCCGGTAGATGTTGTCGGGCTCCGCCGCCACCAGCGCCTCGAAGCGGGCTACGGCGTCGTCATAGTCCTTGGCTTCCAAGGCCGCCCAGCCTCGCGCACGTTGAAGCTCGGTGTCGGTCGGCGCCGCGGCCAAGCCTCGATCAAGGTCCTTTCGCGCCAGGTCCATCTTCTTCAGGTGGCCATGCGCACGGGCCAGGATCAGCAGCAGGTTCTTGTCGTCGGGCTTGGCCGACAGAGCCTTCTCGAGTTCGGCGACGGCCTCTTCGGCCCGGTCCGCCGCGATCAGGACGCCGGCGCGGTTGGCCTGCCAGACCTGCTGCGGCGAGGCGCTTTTGCGCGCGGCCTGATCGCAGAGCTTCAGGGCCCCGGCGTAGTCCTTGCGCGAGACCGCCAGATTGACCAGCGCGCTCCACGCCGCGTCCTCGGTCGGCTGGGCGTCCCGCGCCTTCTGGAACAGGCGCGACGCGAGATCCTGGCGGTCGTTGGCCCAGGCGTCATAACCCGCCGACAGAGGTCCCCGGTCGACCGGCTGGGGCGCGACCTTCGGCGCCTCCTTGGAGTCCTTGTCGATGGCGCGGATGGCCACCACGCCGACGCCTTCCCGCGCCCGCAGCGTCGAGACCTTGGCGTCCTCGGCCGAGATTTCGCTGGCGACGGTGCGCAGGCTGCGGATCACCGTCACCCGACCGTGTGACTGGTCATAGGCGCGCAGCACCTTTGCCCCGCCGACCACCTCGTTCAGCGAGCGGCCGTTGGTCTGATATCCCTCGCCGCCGTCGGGAAGGATGACCGCGGTCACCCAGCGACCGAAGGACGGATAGGCCACGCCATAGGGCGCCTTGGTGTCCATCGCGCTGTCGCGCTGGAAGCTGGTGTAGGTCAGGGCGGCGCCGTCCAAGTCCCACTGGCGCAGGCCGCCCGCGACGGGCCACCAGTGGATCTTGCCCTTGCCGCGCAGGTTGGCGACGAACAGGGCGGCGTTGGCGTCATAGGTCCAGTCGATATCGGTGAAGTCGACCCAGCTGATCTGCTCGCTCCAGGATCGCAGGCTGGCGCGAACCACTTCGTCGCGCGGCTGGCTGGAGATTTGCCGGTTGGTCTCGATCGCCTGGTCGCCGCGCTGGATCGCCTGGATGGTGACCTCCGCCGGGACATCGGCGCCCGCCGAGGCGTCCACCCGCATGACCGTCTCGCTGTAGGGTCTGAGGAGGGGGCGGGGTTCCATCTTCTCCAGGTCCGCGCCGTTCGCACGCAGGGGCAGGGCCCAGCGGAAGGGCGGCACGTCGAGATTGGCGATGTTCTCGTCGCCCGACCGCGTGCCATCCAGCCAGTAGGTCTGGCCATTGACCGTCGCGCGGACGAGGACGTGATCGAACATGTCCTGCCCGGGCAGACGCTGGTCGAGGCCGTCGCCCTGGCCGCTGGAATTGACCAGCGCCGCCTCGGCCGGGATGTCCAACTGGCTGAGGAGGGCCAGCAGCAGGGCGGTCTTGCCCTTGCAGTCTCCAAAGCGGTGACGCCAGGTCTCGTCGGCGGCCGAGGGCTTGCGACCACCGCCGTCCAGGCCGACGAAGACGTAGCGCACCTGCGATTGCACCAGCTTCAGAGCCAGGGCCGCGCGTACGGCGGGGTCCGCGCTGGCCGCCTTGATCTTGTCCGCCTCGGCCTTCAATGGCGAACCCGCTTCCAGCGTCGCGGCCCGGGCGTAGTACGGCGCCATCAGGCTGGACACCTGGCCCCAGGTCTCGAAGCCGCTCAACGACAACTGGTCGATATAGGCGTAGCGCATCGGCGCGCCGGTGGGCGCTTGAGGGGCCTTGATGTCCTTGAGGTCCAGCAGCAGTTCGCCGCCGGCTTCCGTCTCGCTGACCACTGGCGCGGGCAGGTCCGAGCCCTTGAGCCAGCGCATCGGCCGGTCCTTGGTCCACAGCGCGCGAATCCGAACCCGCGGCGCGACGCCGGCGTGGTCCACGGACGAGCGCCATTCGCTGCGCGCGCCGGGGACGGGATCGCGGTAGCGGCGGGAGATGGTGAAGGCCAGCGAGTCGCCGACCCGCAGCCCCTTGACCTGGAGGGCGGCTGTCAGGCGTCCGTCCAGCATCGCCGATTCCAGATTGGTTTCGCGGCGCAGGATCTCGAACTTGTCGGACTTGAGAACGTCGATCGCCTCGCCATCACGCAGGATGACCAGGCGATGGACGGTTATGATCTCGGAGGCGGGGTCCCAATCCAGCTTGAGCGAGCCCGCCGCGAGCCCCTCCTCGGTCAGGATCTTGAAGACCACGTCAGTATAGGTTTCGTCGCCGTCGGCGCTTATGCGGACCTGCTGGTCGATCAGCTGATAGACGTAGGCCGCGCCCGGCGTGGCCGTTGGCGCGGGCGGCGCCTCGGCCGGCTTCACCCAGGGGGCGGGTGCGCCGTAGAGCACCGTACGGCCTTCCGCCGGCGCCGTGTGATTCGCCGCCGCCCGGACCGACGCCGGCGCGGCGACGACGGCACTCGCCGTGGCGGTGACAGCCGCCATGGCTAACGCTTTTACAATCATTGCAATCCCCCGAACGGCGCAGCTTAGCGCGCCGCCGATCGTGCGCAACCCCAAGCGGAGCGTGTCGCGGCCTGGATGCCGCCGAGAGGGCGCTGCCTACCCCTTCGCCTTTCCGCCCTTCCTCACCGACTTGGCCGGCGCGTGGCGGTCCCAGGCGTCGGCCATGGCCTGGGCCAGGGCGTCCAGGGCGTAGGGCTTGCGCAGCAGGGGCCAGGGGGTCTCGTGGGCGCGGACCAGTTCCTGGCCGGTGTAGCCGGAGCTGAGCAGGATCGGCAGCTCGGGCCGCTCGTGCGACAGGGTCACGGCCAAGTCGACCCCACTCTTGCCGCCCGGCATGATCACGTCGGTGATCACCAGGGCCACGGTCGGGTCGGTTCGGGCGATGGCCAGGGCCTCGTCGGCGGTGGCGGCGCGGCTGACCATGTGGCCCAGCTCGTCGATCATCGCCGCGATCAGGTCGCCCACCTCGGCGTCGTCCTCGACCAGCAGCACGTGGGAGGTGGCGCGGGTGGCCGGCGGCTGGACGGCCCGCACCTCGACCGGCGAAAAGGCTTCGCGCACCGGCAGCATCATGGCCACGCTCGTGCCGACGCCCAGTTCGGACTCGATGCTGACCTCGCCGCCACTCTGGCGCACGAAGCCATAGACCTGCGACAGGCCCAGGCCCGTGCCCTTGCCGACCGGCTTGGTGGTGTAGAAGGGCTCGAAGGCGCGCTCCAGGGTCTCGGCCTCCATACCCGCCCCGGTGTCGCGCACGGCCACGCGCAGATAGCGGCCGGCCGGCAGCTCGCTTTCCGGCTCGGTCAGGTCCACGCCCTGCGAGGCGATGGTGATGCGGCCGCCGGGCGGGGTGGCGTCGCGGGCGTTGACCACCAGGTTCAGCAGGGCGGCCTCGAACTGGCCGGAATCGGTCAGGGTGGTGCGGCCGCCGGCCTTCAGGTCCAGGACCAGGTCGACGCCTTCCCCGACCGCGCGGCGCAGCAGGCTCTCGCTGTCGGCGATCATCGTGTCGATGCGGCAGATCTCGGGGTTCAGCGGCTGGCGGCGGGCGAAGGCCAACAGGTGCTGGGTCAGCTTCTCGCCGCGCCGGGCCGCCGACTGGGCGGCCTCCAGCATGCGCCCGCGCCGCTTGTCGTCGTCGGGATTGCGCTGCAGCACGTCCAGCGCGCCGATGATCACGGTCAGCAGGTTGTTGAAGTCGTGGGCCACCCCGCCGGTCAGCTGGCCGATCGCCTCCAGCTTCTGCGACTGGGTCAGGGCGGCCTGGGCGGCGTCGCGCTCGGCCAGGGCCTCCTGCACGCGGTCGGCCAGCAGCTCGTTCAGGCCCGTCAGCTTTGCCTCGGCCTCCTTGGCCTCGGTGACGTCGAAGGCGATGCCGATGAAGCCGATGAACTCGCCGCCCGGCCCCAGGCGCGGCTGCGAGAACGACTTGAGCCAGCGCATCTGGCCGTCGGCCCGGCGGTAGCGGCCCTGCAGGCTGAACGGCCGGCGCGAGGCCTCGCCGGCGATCTGGGCCTTGAGAATGGCCGGCAGGTCGTCGGCGTGCAGGCGCGAGCGCCAGTCCAGCACCAGGGCCTCCTCATAGGTCACGCCCGCGAACTCGACATAGGCGGCGTTGACGAAGATCCGCACGCCGTCGTCGCCGCTGATCCACATCAGCGCCGGGGCGCTGTCGGCCAGGGCGCGGAAGCGGGCCTCGCTCTCGCGCAGGCTCTCCTCGGCTCGGCGGCGCTGGGTGACTTCGAAATTGACCCCCAGCATGCGCACGCCGCGGCCCGCCTCGTCGCGGATCACCTCGCCGCGGCCGTGGATCCAGCGTTCGCCGTCCGGATGGCGCGCCAGCCGGTATTCCACCTCGTAGTGACCGCCCTTCACCGCGTCGCGCAGCGTGGCCTGGACCCGTGCGCGGTCGTCGGGATGGATCACCTCGACCAGCCGGTCCAGGTCGAGCGGTCCCTCGAGCGGCAGGCCCAGGTTGCGGCGCGCGGTCAGCGACAGGTCCAGGATGTTGTTGCGGATGTCCCACTCCCACGGGCCGACCCCGGCCGAGGTCTGGGTGACCTGCAGGCGGGACTCGGCCTCGGACTGTCGCCGGCGCGCCTCGGCCAGCTTGAGCATGCTGGCGCGCAAGCCGGCGGCCACGGCGGTGGTGATCAGCGACGAGATCACGAACAGCACCAGGGTGGCGATCTGGCTGCGGTTCATGGCCTCGCCCCGGAAGGCGCCGAGCAGCCAGCCGGCGAAGACCAGGCCCGCCGCGATCGGCGCCAGTCCCCACCGCCAGCCGGCGTAGAGCGTGACCAGGATCATGGCGGGGAAGAAGGTCTGGGTCGCCCCGACTCCGGCGGTCAGGCCCAGCAGGGCGATTCTCAGGCCCATCGCCGCCAGGATCGCGGCGACCGTCACCAGGACGGCCCGCCAGGCCGGCGGCGGGATCCCCGGAATGAGCCACGCGCTTACCGTGTCAGGCCAAGCGCGCCCACCGGCTTTTGCGTGGGGATCTTCAATCTTCATGGGGCTCGTACATAACCGCTTGCCTGAAGCATGGACACGCTTACCTAGGACACGCAACACGGGAGATCACGATGGCCGCGAACCTGAACACCGGCTTCACCGCGAAACAACGCGCCGACGTCGTGGCGGGATTGAACAAGGTTCTGGCGGACAGCTATGCGCTGTATCTGAAGACCCATGGCTATCACTGGAACGTGCGCGGCCCCAACTTCCAGGCCCTGCACGTGCTGCTGGAAGGCCAGTACACCGAGCAGTGGACGGCCCTGGACGCCATCGCCGAGCGCATCCGCGCCCTGGGCGAACTGGCGCCGATGGGCTACGGAGCGTTCGGCAACCTGTCCAGCATCAAGGACGGCGACGCCGAGAAGGAGTGGGAGGGCATGTTCCAGGAGCTGCTGGCCGACAACGAGACGGTGATCGCCACCCTGCGCGATGCGTTCAAGGCCGCCGACGACGCCGGCGACGAGGCCACCGCCGACCTCTATACCCAGCGCCTGGCGGCCCACGAGAAGCACGCCTGGATGATCCGCTCCACGCTCGGCGGAAAGTGATCGCCCTGGAGCCTTCGTGCCCGAACTAGATCGACAGTCGATGGTCAAGGCCGTCGGGGCGCTCGTCGTCCTCGGCGGCCTTTCCGCGTGCGCGGTCGGGCGCGTTCCCGCCGGGTCGGGCCGGGCGGCCGCTCTGACGACCATCGCCGGATCGCTGTCGGACGCCGGACTGGCGCGCTACGCGGCCGACATGGATCCGGCCATGCTGGCCCTGGCCCGCCGGCACGACCCCCGGCCGCACAAGGACTACTGGGGTCGGGTGCAGGGCTGGGAGAAGCTGGACCTTCACCTGATCCCGCGCCTGGGCGACCGCGACCCGGACTTCGAGGAGGCGCGGATCATCAACGGCCTCAAGGCGGCCTCGCCCCTGGCCGTGGAGCCGTCGCGGCCGTTCATGCTGACCGGCGCCAAGGACCAGCGCGACAAGGCCCTGCTGTGCATGACCCAGGCGGTCTATTTCGAGGCCGGCTTCGAGCCGATCGAGGGCCAGCGGGCGGTGGCCCAGACGGTGATCAACCGGGTGCGCCACCCCGGCTATCCCAAGTCGATCTGCGGCGTCGTCTACGAAGGCGCGGCGCGCGGCACGGGCTGCCAGTTCAGCTTCACCTGCGACGGCTCGCTGCAGCGGCCGATCAGTCCCGTGGTCTGGACCAACGCCGAGATTGTCGCCAGGCAGGCCCTGGCCGGCCACGTGATGAAGGACGTCGGCGCCGCCACCCACTACCACGCCGCCTACGTCTATCCGTACTGGGCGCCGACCCTGGTCAAGCTGCGCACCATCGGCACGCACGTCTTCTATCGCTGGACGGGGCCGTCGGGCACGCAGGCGGCCTTCCGAGGCCGCTATTCGGGCGACGAGACGGTGTCGGCCGACATCCTGATGGGCGCCGACCCTCGCACCTTGGAGGCGGCCCCGCCCGGCTCCCTGGCCGCCGTTGCGACGGGCCGCGAGGCGCTGGTCCCCGTGGCCACCGGCGAGTCGGCCAAGATCGTCAGCCCCGAGGGCGTGGTCGAGATCCTGCCGCCGATGACCGGCGACCCGGCCGCGGCCATGCGCGGCGGCCGCCGCCTGCCGACGCCGGAAGAGATCGACAGGATCAACAAGGCCCTGGGCGTGCTGGAGGCGCCGCCGGTCGACGCCACGGTCAAGCCCGTCGAAGCCGCCCCGCCGCCTCCGCCGCCGCCCCCCAAGCCGAAGGCCCGGCCGCCGAGCCTGGTCAACCGGCTGGATTAAGGGGACACGGGCGGGGACAGGCGCATGCGCCTGTCCCCAATCTCGCGCCTACCAGACCCCGATCTTCTCGGCCTCGTGATGGCTGATCGGGTGATGGGCCTTCTTGTGGTCTTCCTCGGCCAGGAAGCGCACGGCTTCCAGGGCGGCCATGCAGCCCATGCCGGCGGCGGTGACCGCCTGGCGGTAGATGTCGTCGGTGACGTCGCCGGCCGCGTAGACGCCGGCCACGGCGGTCGATGTCGTGCCCGGCTTGACGCTCAGATAGCCGCCGGCGTGGGTTTCCAGCTGATCCTTGAACAGCTCCGACGACGGGGCGTGGCCGATGGCGATGAACACGCCGTCGCATTTGACGGTCTGGGTCTGGCCGGTCTTGACGTTCTTCAGCCGCACGCCGGTGACGCCCATCGGATCGGTGTCGCCCAGCACCTCGTCGATGGCGCTGTCCCAGATCACCTCGATCTTGGGATGGGCCAGCAGGCGCTCCTGCAGGATCATCTCGGCCCGCAGTTCGTCCTTGCGGTGCACCAGGGTGACCTTGCTGGCGAAGCTGGTCAGGAACAGAGCCTCTTCCACGGCGGTGTTGCCGCCGCCGACCACGACCACCTCCTTGTTGCGATAGAAGAAGCCGTCGCAGGTGGCGCAGGCCGACACGCCAAAGCCCTGGAACCGGCTCTCGCTCTCCAGGCCCAGCCACTTGGCCTGGGCGCCGGTGGCGATGATCAGGGTCTCGGCGAACCACTCCTGGCCGCTGTCGGTCTTGAGGTGGAACGGGCGCTTGGACAGGTCCGCGCTCAGCACGATGTCGCTGACGAACTCGGTGCCCACGTGCTCGGCCTGGGCCTTCATCTGGTCCATCAGCCAGGGGCCCTGGATGACGTCGGCGAAGCCGGGATAGTTCTCGACGTCGGTGGTGATCGTCAGCTGGCCGCCCGGCTGGATGCCGGCGATCAGCACGGGCTTCAGCAGCGCGCGGGCGGCGTAGATGGCGGCGGTGTAGCCGGCGGGACCGGATCCGATGATCAGGCAGCGGGTGTGGCGGGGTTCGGGAGTCGACATGGGCACAGATATAGGGCCGATTCCGCCGGAGCGCGACGGGTCGGCTTTCGCCATCGGAGACTCGATCATTGACCCGGCCTGAGCCCCATGAGGCGATCAACGCCTCGTCCACGATTTCAGGGTTAATATGGACGAAAGCCCCACGAGCCCGTCCATGACCGCCCCCTTCATCGAGATCGCCGGCCGCAAGATCGGCGCCGACCACCCGCCCTACGTGATCTGCGAGCTGTCGGGGAACCACAACGGCAGCCTGGACCGGGCCCTGCAGATGGTCGACGCCGCCGCTGACACCGGCTGCGACGCCATCAAGCTGCAGACCTATACCGCCGACACCATCACCCTGGACGTCGACCGGCCCGAATTCAGGATCCACGGCGGCCTGTGGGACGGGCGCAGCCTGCATGAGCTCTACCAGGAGGCCCAGACCCCCTACGAATGGCACGGCGCCCTGTTCGAGCGCGCCGCCAAGCGGGGCGTGACGATCTTCTCCAGCCCGTTCGACGAGACCGCCGTCGACCTGCTGGCCGGCCTGGACGCCCCCGCCTACAAGATCGCCTCGTTCGAGGCCGTCGACCTGCCGCTGATCCGCTACGCCGCCCGCCAGGGCAAGCCGCTGATCATCTCGACCGGCATGGCCAACCTGGCCGAGATGCAGGCCGCCCTGGACACCGCCCTGGAAGCCGGCGCGGCGGGCGTGCTGCTGCTGCACTGCGTGTCCAGCTATCCGGCCAGCTTCGAGGACGCCAACGTCCGCACCGTGGTCGATATGGCCCAGCGGTTCGGCTGCCCGATCGGCCTGTCGGACCACACGCCGGGGGCGGCGGCCGCCATCGCCGCGGTGTCGCTGGGCGCCTGCGCGGTGGAGAAGCACTTCACCCTGGCCCGCGCCGACGGCGGCCCCGACGCGGCCTTCAGCCTGGAGCCGGCCGAGTTCCGCGCCCTGTGCGACGACACCCGCAACGCCTGGAAGGCCCTGGGCGGCGTGAACTACGACCTGCTGGGCAGCGAGCGCGGCAACCGCCAGTTCCGCCGCTCGCTCTACGTCACCGCCGACGTGGCGGCCGGCGAGACCCTGACCCGGGCCAACGTCCGCTCGGTGCGCCCGGGCAACGGCTTGCCGCCGGCCGACTACGACGCCGTGCTGGGCCGCCCGGCCGCCCGCGCCCTGAAGCGGGGCGAGCCGCTGGCCTGGGACATGGTCGGGTAGGCGGCCTCTCCCGTGCGGGAGCCAGGCTATTCCGGCAGCAGACCCAACCGCTTGCCGACGATCCGGTCCAGCGTCCGCTTGGGCAGGAGGTCGGCCATCAGCATCTGCATCGGTTGCGGCGTGATCGTGTAGCGGACCTTGGGCCGGGCGACGGTCAGGGCGGTGTGGACCGCCTCGCCGATCCGTTCGGCGGGCAGGCCCGACTTGCCGATCGACAGCATGTAGGCGCGCAGCCGCTCCAGGGCGGGGCCGTAGACCGTGTCGGCATAGGCGCTGGTGTCGGTTTCGTCGGCCTTGTCCCAGATCGGCGTGGCCACCGCGCCGGGGGCGATCACCACCACGTCGACGCCGAACGGCAAAAGCTCGCGGCGCAGGGATTCCGACAGGCCCTCCAGCCCGAACTTGCTGGTGCAGTAGGGAGCCATGAAGGGATTGGCGTTGCGGCCGCCGACCGAGCCGATGTTGACGATCCGTCCTGGCCGCCCTGGCCGGCCAGCGACCGGCAAGCGCGCCCCGACTAGCGGCGCGAAGGCCTGGGTGGCGATCACCACCCCCGTCAGGTTGACCTCCAGCTGCCTGCGCCATTGGTCGATCGGCAGGTGCAGCAGCGGGCCGGCGACGGCGATGCCGGCGTTGTTGACCAGGCCGGCCAGCGGACGCCCGTCCAGCGCCGTCTCGACCTGGCCGGCGGCCGCGCGCACGGCGACCTCGTCGGTGACGTCGAACATCAGCGGGGTGACGGCCGGGCCGAAGGCCGCGGTCAGCCGTTCGGCGTCGGCGGCCTTGCGCACGCTGCCGAACACATGGAAGCCGCGCTGGGTCAGCACCTGGGCCACCGCCCAGCCGATCCCGGTGGAGGCGCCGGTGACGACGACGGATCTGCTGGCCTGGTCGTTCATGCTTTCGCTCCCCTGGTCACGGCCAAGATGAAGCAGGTGAACGCCGTTATCCAGCCTGACGCCGCGCGATCAGGTCCAGGAAGTGCGCCGCGACCCGCGCCGCCCCGCGTCCGTCGCAGACGGCGGCCGAAGCGGACGACAGGCGGTCGCGCAGCGCCGGGTCCGCCAGCAGGCGGCAAAGCTCCGTCGCGAACGCCGCCTCGAAGCCTGGCTCGGCCACGTCCAGGACCAGGACGGCGTCGGCCTCGGCCAGGGCCTGGCTGGCCTCGCCCTGGTTGGCGGCCAGCACCAGCAGCAGGGTCGGCAGGGCCAGGACGCAGCGCTCCCAGCTGCTGGAGCCGCCGGCCCCGACGGCCAGGTCCGCCTCCAGGGTCAGGCGCGGCATGTCCTGGCTGTCGACGTGCAGGGCCAATCGGGGGTCGCGGGCGGCCAGGGCCTGCAGGCCCGGCAGGCTGGACGCGCCGGACCCCAGAACCACGTCAAGCACGGCCTTGCCCGCCCCGCCCGTCCTCAGGCGCGGCAGGATCAGGTCCACGACCCGGCCGGTGATCCCGCCCACGTCGGTCAGGCCCAGCGACACCAGGATGCGCCGCACCGGCGGCGCGTTCGCGCGGCGGACCAGGGCCTCGCGGCGCAGGGCGGCGAAGGCGGGGCGAACCGGGGCGTGGCTGGGGCCCAGCAGCAGCTCGGCGTGCGGCGGGAGCAGGCCGTCATAGTCCGCCGCCGCCCGGGCCGGGCCGGAGTCGAGAACCAGGTCGGCGGCCAGGGGCCGGTCGGCCAGGTCGTCGATGACCAGGACGGGCCTGTCGCCGGCGATGGCGCGGTGATCGGGCGCGGACAGGCCGTAGTGGTCGATGACCACGGCGTCGACGTCCTGGGCCGCGCGCGCCGCGGCCGTGACCAGGTCGGCCGGCGTGGCGGCGGCGGCCTCGACCCGCGCCACGTCGGCGCCGAACGCGTCCAGCACCGTCGCCACGGCGGGCGTGGCGATGAAGGCGCAGGCCGCGCCCTCGTCGGCCAGGGCCCGGGCCAGGGTCAGGCTGCGCATCACGTGGCCGCCGCCCACGGCGGGACCGGCGTCGGCGACGAACAGGATGCGGGGGGAGGAGAGCGGGCCCTTGATTCTCACAGCCGTCTCACCCCGCCGAAGCTCGCCAGGTCTGGCCGCTGTTCCAGCAGCCGCTGCACGTCGGCCGAGGTGAAGGCGCGGTTGACCGGGTACAGGACGTCATAAATCGCCGCGACGAAGGCGTAGTCGGCCGGCCCCTCGACCGCCCAGCGCACCTCGCCCTGGTCGGGCTGGGCCAGCAGGGCCAGGGACGACCAGCGGACGGGCGGCGGCGCCTCCCGAGCGTCGCCCGCCCGCAGCCGCAGGGCCGCGCTGTCGGCGGCCAGGCGGCGCAGGCCGTCGGCGGTGATCACCTCGACCCCCTGGCCGGCCGGAAAGGCGGCCCCCGGCGAGCGATTGGTGGTGTGGTCGGCCTGTTCGGACAGGTGCAGGTCGATCGTCGCGTCGATCAGGTCGGGGTCGACCAGCGGACTGTCGTCGCCGATCCGCACCACGTGGTCGGCCGGGTGAGCTTCCAGCGCCCCGGCCAGCCGGGCCAGTTCGTCCTGCGGCGGGCCGCGGTGGACGGCGATCGCCTCGCGCCGGACCACGGCCTCCAGGGCGTCGTCGGCCGGGTCGGTGGTGGTCGAGACGACGATCCTGTCCACGCGCCGGGCCCGGGCCATCCGCTCGATCTGGCGCACGATCAGCGGCGCCCGGGCCAGCGGCATCGACGGCCGGCCCGGCAGGCGTTCGGAACCCATGCGGGCCTGGAGGACGGCGAGGATCAAGAACGCGCTTTCCGGAACGGGAGAGGCCGCATGATCGCCCGGCCGGCCAGGCGACGCAACGCGGTCGGCGCCGACGCTGGAGAAGACGAGGCGAGGGCGACGAACCTCAGGTCGCGGCGCCCGCCGTCCGGGCGTCCATCCGCGCCACCACCTCGGCCGCCGCGCGCGCTGTCTCGTCGACGGGCGCGTAGGTCCAGCCGTGGAAGGCCCCGCCATAGGGGCGAGCGGCGCCCAGGCTCTCCAGCTCCTGGTGGAACAGGCGAAACTTCAGGCTGGTCCCATCCATCTTCAGGATGAACACCGGCTTGCCCGTCGAGGCCGCCTCGGTGGCCATGTTGGTGGAGTCCTCGGTGACCAGGATGTAGTCGGCCGCGGCCAGGAAGGCGAAATAGGGGTTGGCCCCGGTTCCGTCCCAGATGATCCCCGGCAGGTGGCGCAGGCGGGCGGTCAGCAGGGCCTTGGCCGGCTCGGGCGTGCGCCGCGAGAAGGTCATCAGCAGGCTGCCGCCCTCCTGCTCCAGCGGCAGCTGGATCTGGTGGGCCATCTCGGCGGCGCGCACCGCGGACAGGTCGAAGGCCCGGGACTTGCCGCCCAGCAGCACCGCCACGCGCGGCCGGGGCAGGGCGTCGATCTGGTCCCGGAACCGGGCGTACTCGCTGTCCAGCCGCTCGGCCGTGACCCGGTGCGGCGAGCCGGTGATCGGCAGGACGTTGTCGCCCGACAGGCGGTCGTGCCGGGGCGGGATGACCAGGTCGAACATGTGGGCCGGCACACGCGGGTCCTGGATCTGGACGACATAGGTCTTGCCGCCCGACCACCGCTTGGCGCGGATCGACAGGGGCAGGGTGGCGCGGCCGGCGGCGACCCACAGGTCGGGCCAGGGGGGCTGGATCTCGCTCTCCGGCGTCAGCCAGCGGCGCGGCAGCCAGTTGGCCCACCAGGGCAGGCGGCCGGTCCGGCCGCTCCAGCCCACGCGCTTGACGACGATGCGGGCCGGGACCTGGCGGGCCACGGCCTCGGCCAGGCCCACGGCCTGGGCCTCGATTCCGGCCCGGCCGTCCGAGATCGCCCAGATGACGATCGGATCGCGGGAGGATAGTTCGGGGGCGAGGGTTTCGGGCGCGGGCGGAGGCGTCGGCTCGGGCGCGGCCGTCTCGGCGGCCCCGGGGCGCGATTCCGGCCGGGGCGCGGCGGCCGCGTTGGCCGGGGTCTTGCGACCCCTGGCGGGCTTTGGCCCCGTCGCCTCGGATGTCTTCTTTTCAACCACGTCGGTGATCCCGGCCATAGCAAAGCGACGCGCCGGCAAGCTTGAGCGGCCGGCGCGTCGCCTGCAATGTCCCCGGAATGGGGCTTAAGCTAGACCCATTCGACCTTGAGGATCTCGTAGGCCTTCACGCCGCCGGGCGTGTTGACCTCGACCACCTCGCCGACTTCCTTGCCGATCATGGCGCGCGACAGCGGCGAGCTCAGCGAGATGCGGCCCGACTTCACGTCGGCCTCGTGGTCGCCGACGATCTGGTAGCGGGCCTCTTCCTCGGTGTCCTCGTCGACGACGCTGACCGTCGCGCCGAACTTCACCTGGGTGCCCGACAGTTTCGAGACGTCGATGACCTGGGCGCGGGCGATCTTGTCCTCGATCTCGGCGATCCGGCCTTCGATCCAGCCCTGGCGTTCCTTGGCCGCGTGGTACTCGGCGTTTTCCGACAGGTCGCCATGCTGGCGCGCCTCGGAAATCGCGGCGATCACCGCCGGCCGTTCGATGGTCTTCAAACGCTTCAGTTCTTCGTCGAGGGTCTGGTAACCCCCGGCGGTCATCGGCACTTTTTCCATTGCGGATTTTAGCTCGGTTCGCCCAAAGGGAGGAAGACTCCCGGACGTTGGCGCGGACGACCGGGGGCTGAGAGGATAGGCGCCGCGCTGGCGATAAGCAAGTACCCGCCCGTAAAGTGAAGCTTGATCGCGTTGTCGACGAGGATCAAGCGCGCTTGCGCATGGCTTGTTCCGAATGTCCTTTGCAGGGCGACTAGCCGGGTCCGCAGATCTTGGCCGCGGGAAGAAAGCGAAACAGAGCGAGCTGGTCGTCACGCCAGACGTAGTAGTAGATCCCTTCACGCCCGAAGTTCTCGTTGGGCGTTCCAACGACCACGAGAACGCGACTGTCGAGCCGATAGTTCAGCGTCTCGAAATCGGCCTCGCCGACGTCCATCAGCAAGGCTTCGGCGACCCTCAGTTCCGGCGGGAAGAACACCTTGCCCGTCTGGGCGTCGACGATCGCCGGACAACGGGCGCCGGCCCCGCAGCCGATCTCAATGATCGTGTAGTGGCCCGCAAAGTTCGGCGCCTGCTTGGCCCGTTCTCGCAGCAGTGTACGGTAGAGTTTGGCCCTGCCGTGGGTGACGATGGGCGCGGTCGGCCTGGCCGCCGTCGTCGGCGCGGGGACAGGTTGGGCGTCGAAGATCTGTTTTCCGAGCAGCGTGTCGAACGGCGCCGAGCAGACCGGAATTTCGGCCTGAGCCCAAGCCACGGACGTCGTCGCCATCGCCGCCACGCCCGCCATCGCCGCCAATTGCAACACCGCCTCCCGCGCTGATCAGGCCGTCACGATGTAGGCTCTCCCGGGGTGAAGCAATGTCCGTTTTCGCCCGTCGTCGACATCCTCACGCGTAGTCGTACGGCCCGCCGCGCTCCAGGGCCTGGCGATAGGCCGGGCGGGCGTGGATGCGGTCCAGGAACGCCTTCACGTGCGGGCGCGAAGCCGCCCCGGCCCGGGCGGCGCCGGCCTCGAGCGGGAAGCTCATCATGATGTCGGCGGCGGTGAAGTCCGGCCCGGCGAACCATTCGGCCTTGGCCAACTCGGCCTCCCAATAGTCGATATGGCTCTTCAGCTGCGGGTCGACGAAGCCGCTCTGGGCCTTGGCGGCGATGGCCTTGACCAGGCCCTTCAGCAGGCCCGGCGCGCGGGCCGGCAGGGCGGTGAACACCAGCTTCAGCAGCAGCGGCGTCATGGCCGAGCCCTCGGCGTAGTGCAGCCAGTAGGTCCAGCGCAGCCGTTCGGGCGTCCCGGCGGCGGGGACCAGCCGGCCCTGGCCGTAGGTCTCGACCAGATATTCGACGATCGCCCCGGTCTCGGCCAGCGTCTTGTCGCCGTCGGTGACCACCGGCGACTTGCCCAGCGGATGGACGGCCAAAAGCTCCGGCGGGGCCAGCATGGTCTGGGCGTCGCGCTGGTAGCGCTTGACCTCGTAGGGGACGCCCAGTTCCTCCAGCAGCCACAGCACCCGCTGGCTGCGCGAGTTGTTCAGGTGATGGACGACGATCATGGCGGCTCCCCCAGGCAGGGGCGCAGGGGGCACGGCGAAGGCCCTCGCCGTCAAGAGGCCGTCACCGCAGCAGGTTGACCTTGGCCAGGTCGATCAACTCGCCCGCCCGGCCGTCCAGCACCGCCTTCAGCGCGAAGACCCCGAAGTTGTGGGCCTCGCGGGCGGCGATCCGGGGCGGCATGACCAGTTCCTGGCGGGCGCTGACCACGTCCACCAGGGCCGGTCCGGGATGGGCGAAGGCCGCGGCGATCGCGGCCTCCAGGGCTTGCGGGCTCTCCACGCGGAAGGCCTTGACGCCCATGGCCTGGGCCATGGCGGCGAAGTCGGGATTGACCAGGTCGACGGCGGTGTCGAGGAAGCCGCCGGCCTTCATCTCCATCTCCACGAAGCCCAGCGTGCCGTTGTTGAGCACGATCACCTTCACCGGCAGGCCCAACTGCGACAGGCTGATGAAGTCGCCCATCATCATCGAGAAGCCGCCGTCGCCGGACATCGACACCACCTGCCGGTCCGGAAACGCCGCCTGGGCGCCGATCGCCTGCAGCATCGCGTTGGCCATCGAGCCGTGGTTGAACGAGCCCAGCAGCCGCCGGCGGCCGTTCAGTTTCAGGTAGCGCGCGGCCCAGACGGTGGGGGTGCCGACGTCGCAGGTGAAGATCGCGTCCTGCGCCGCCAGGTCGCTGACCACCCGCGACACCTGCTGCGGATGGATCTGCGTGGCGCCTTGGGGGATCGCGGCCAGGGCGTCCAGCCCTTCGCGGGCCTTGGCGTAGTGCGCGAGGGCCTTGTCCAGGAAGCGGCGGTCGGTCTTGACGGCCAGCCGGGGCAGCAGGGCGTCCAGCGTCTCGCCGACGTCGCCCAGTACGCCCAGTTCGATGCGGCAACGGTTGCCCAGGGCCTCGGGACTGGCGTCGACCTGCACCACCCTGGCCTTGTCCGGATAGAACTGGCGGTAGGGAAAGCCCGAGCCCAGGATCACCAGCGTCTCGCACGCCTTCATGGCCGCGTAGCCCGACGAGAAGCCGATGAAGCCGGTCATGCCCACGTCGTAGGGGTTGTCGTGCTCGAGGCTTTCCTTGCCGCGCAGGGCGTGGACGATCGGGGCCTTCAGGGCCTCGGCCAGGGCCAGCACCTGCTGGCGGGCGCCGGCGCAGCCGACGCCGCACAGCAGGGTGATGCGTTGGGAGTCGTTGAGGATGGCGGCCAGGGCGGCGACGTCGCGCTCCGGCGGGACCAGCCGGGGCGGGGACGGGGCGATCCAGGTCGGCGGCGCCGCGTCCAGCGGCCGCAGCGCCACGTCGCCCGAGATCACCACCACCGCCACGCCCTTGCGGGCGATGGCCACGCGCAGGGCCCGCTCCAGCACCTGCGGCAGGTTCTCGGGCTGGGAGACCAGCTCGACATAGTGGCTGCAGTCCTTGAACAGGCTCTCGGGGTGGGTGGCCTGGAAGTAGTCGATGCCGATCTCGGTGCTGGGGATATGGGCGGCGATGGCCAGCACGGGGGCGCCGCTGCGCTGGGCGTCGAACAGGCCGTTGATCAGGTGCAGGTTGCCGGGGCCGCAGCTGCCGGCGCAGACCGCGACCTGGCCCGTCAGCTGGGCCTCGGCCCCGGCGGCGAAGGCCGCGGCCTCCTCGTGGCGCACATGGACCCAGTCGATCTTTCCGCGCGCCCTCAGGGCGTCGGTGAAGCCGTTGAGGGAGTCGCCGGCCACGCCGTAGACGCGCTTGACGCCGGCCGCCTCCAGGGTTTCGGCGATGAGGTGGGCGGCTGTTCGCGTCATCGCCGATCCTTGGGGGCTTGGGGTGGGAAACCTTGAACACCCTTGGCGGCCTTGGGTTCGATGGTCTTGTGCTTATCGGCTGTGGTGGCGCGCCCACCAGACCGCCAGGCCGGCGACGATCGCCGCGGCCTGCACGAAGACGATCAGCGTCAGCCAGGCGCCGAACGGTTGCTTGCGGGTCTTGTGGCGGAACACCGGCCGGGCGACCAGGGCGCCCGGACCGCCGCCCAGGGCGGCGAGCAGCAGCAGGAGGCGCTCGGGAACCCGCGACCGGCAGTCGGCGGCGGCCAGCTTGTCCCAGCCGAAGATCAGGAAGGTCGCCAGGTTCAGGACGCCCAGGACCAGCGCCGCCAGGGCGATCACGCCGAGGCGTCCGCCCGGTGGAGCGGCGGGGCGTCCAGCGGCCGCAGGTCCGGCTCGACCCAGCCCCGGCGAGCCTCCACGCTGAACAGCCGCTCGCGCGACCAGAAGCCCAGCGGCCAGGCCTTGTCGCCCATCGGCGTGGCCAGCAGCCGCGCGGCGGCCTCGCCGTCAGAGGTCCCGGCCGGCAGGGCGGCGACGAAGGCGCGGATGGCGGCCAGGTAAGCCTGGGTGATGGTCTCGTGATAGCCATTGTGGTCGTCGTTCACCCCGCCGACCGCGACGTTGTAGGTCTGGATGATGCGCGGCATGTCGCGCTCCAGGCCTTCGTTCCGTGTGCGAACCAGGCGCAGGGTGGCGACCATGTGCGCGGCATGGGTCCATTCGGCCTTGGGCAGGGAGTGGTCGAGGAGGCGGGCGGCCAAATCGACGATTTCGGCATCGGTGTAGAGAGGGGCGGTCATGGGGCAACCTGATGAAGGCCGTGCGGCGCTAGCACGCCCGACCGCTCACGGCTAGCGCCCGCCCCGGGGCGCCGGGTTCAGCTAAAAGTCCCGGGTGAAGCCGAATTCCAGGCGCTGGCGCGTGTAGCGGCCCAGGGCCACGTTCGAGGCCGCCCGCGCAACGACGGCTTGGGCGAACGGAAAGGCCCCCATCACCCGCCAGTCGCGGCGGGACACCCGGAAGGACATCCCGATCTCGCGATCGGCGCGGCGCACGCCGAACACCGACGATCGCGCCCCGAATTCGCGGCGCTCGCCGTAGGGTTCGAGGTAGCCGAGCGTGGACAGGGGCAGGGCGAACAGGCGTCCCACCGCCAGGCGAGCGTCGCGATAGCTCATCTCGGGGCTGGCCAGGTCGTGGGCGTCGAGACCGAGACTGGCGCGCCAGAGAGCGCTGGGGCCGAGAAACCGGGTGCGGGAGGCCTGGAGGCCGTACGTCCAGCCGTCGAAGGCCGCCGAACGCGCATTGTCGATGCGGTCCAGATGGATCGATCCGTCCCATCGGGTCTGCGCATCGCCGTAGGCCTCGCCGCCCAACCGCAGCCCGCGCCAGGTCTCCAGATCGGCGCCGCCGAAGTCGATGTCGCGCCAGGTGGCCAGCAGGCTCAGCCGTGAATGGTTCGCCAGCCTGATCTCTGGACCGGCGAAAAGGGCGATCTGGCTTTGGTCGAAGGTCCGGCCCGAGGCGTCCAGTACGACGGCCGAGGCGCCCAGGCTGACCGAATAGGGCCCGGGAAGCGTGATCCGGCGTTCTACCGAGCCGCTGAGCGAGGCCGTCACCCCGGCCCGCCGCCGCGCGTCGTCCGACAGGGTGAACGGCAGGCCATAGAGGTCGATCGTCGTGGCGCTGGTCGCTCCGTTGAGGTTGCTGTCCGGGGCGATCGATCCGGACAGGCTGATCCGCAGGTCGCGCCGGGTCTCGATCGCGTCGAGCCGGGCCTGGACGATGGAGCGCCGCGCCGGATCCAGCGCCCCGGCCAGGGCCAGGCGATAGGCCAGGGCGGCGGAACGATCGCGATGGGCGGCGAAGTGCAGTTCGCCGATCTGGTAGCGGGCGAGCGCGTCCGTGGTGTCCCGGGCCAGATGGCCCTCCAGCAGAGCGATCGCCTCGGAGGTCCGGCCCAGCTTGGCCAGGAGTTCGGCGCGCAGGCGGACGCCCGCCGGCAGGGCGGCGATATCCGGGCGCGCCTCCAGGAGCGCCAGGGCCGCGCCGTAGTCGCCGCCGCGCAAGGCCGGCGTCAGGGCTTCGGCGAAGGCCTGGTCGCTGAGGGCCGGAGGCTCCTGGGCGCGGGCCGCCCCGTTCGAGGCGAAGGCGCCGAGGACCGCCAGCGCGAGCGCCACGATCGGCGCTCGCGAAAGGGAGATGGTCACTAGTTCTTCTTGAGGCCGCCGACGCCCATCATCGAGCCGCCGCCCGTGGCCGAGCCGAGGTTGTAGCTCAGCCCCGCCTCGACGGGCGCGCCGTTTGGCTCGCCGTAGAAGGCGCCGCTGACATTGCCGGTCATGCCGGCGTTGCTGGCCGTGCCGGTGAACTTGGCGCCGGCGATATTGCCGTTGAACGTGAAGGCCAGGCCGGCCGGCGCCGTCACGGCTGAGCCCGCGGCGTTGACCATCTTGAAGTTCGAGGTCGAGCCGTTCACCGCGCCCGTGCCGAAGTTGGCGGTCATGGTCACGTCGCTGGCGGTCGAGAAGGTCGTGTTCGCGCCATCGACATAGATCCCGCGCGTGCCGCCGTCGTAGCGCGCGGATCCGGTGTTCGGCATGACGGGCGTGCCGGCCGTGCGACCGACCGCGAAGAAGGTGTAGGCCCCATTGACCGGGTTTGGCGCGACCTCGCCCAACTGGACGTAGTCCAGGCCGCCCTGCAGGACGTTCGTGATGTCGAACAGCGTCAGAGCGCCCGTGCCGCCGGGTTTGAGGCCGCCGATGTCGTTGATGTAGCTCTTGCCGACGCGCACCGGACCCAGGCCGTCGTTCTTGCTCTCGAAGTCGGCGTAGTACTTGTAGATGACGCTGGCGCCGCCGAGGAAGCCCAGCACCCAGGTCTCCTGGGCGATCTGCGGCAGCGCGTCCTTCCGGTAGATCTGGAAGTTGTCGAACGTGTAGGTGCTGACCGTCGAGTCGAAGCGCAGCCCGATTTGGGGGCCGTCCATCTGGAGCGTGCCCGTCTTGACGCAGGAGATCGCGCCTGGCGTCGTTGTGCAGTTCGAGGCGTAGGGCGGCGGGGGCGGCGTCACGGGCGGAACCACGGGAGGCGTCACGCCGCCACCGCCGCCGCTCGCGCAGGCGGAGATGGCCATCATGGCGGCCAGGACGAAAAACGAACGCTTACGCAACATGACGAACTCCCCCAAAGCTCAGGCGATAGCAAAGCGTCAGCGTTGGTGCAATCTCTAGGTGTGGCAGGGGGCGGCGACGCCCGCCGAGCCTCGACCAGGCCTGGACGATCGGTTTGGCGAAGACACGGCTCGTCACGGGCGACCTTTTCGAGGGTGCGCCGCGTCACCACCGTCCGCGTCGGCCGCCCTTGAGCTTGTCCAGCGCGCGGCGGACAGGTCTGAGAGACCCCTAATCCGTCGGTTACGCCGCCACCTTTCCCCCGCAAGGGGAGAAGGGCCTCAGTCGCCCCTGTGGATAACTTCGCGCATCGCCCAAGCGAAAACCGCCGCGACCGGCCTTTCGGCTTGTCGCGGCGGTCCTGTTTATCGACCCCTCATCCGACCGCTTCGCGGCCACCTTCTCCCGCAAGGGGAGAAGGAAAAGGAGTTACTGGTAGCTCTGCAGCGGCCGCACTTCCAGCGCCTCGGCGGGGGCCGAGGAGATGGCCTGGGCGGCGGCCAGGGCGCCGGCCGAGGTGGTGTAGTAGGGCACCTTCATCATCAGCGCCGTGCGGCGGATCTCGAAGCTGTCCTCCAGCGCCTGCTTGCCTTCGGTGGTGTTGAACACCAGCTGCACGCCGCCGTTCTTCATCACGTCGACGATGTGCGGCCGGCCTTCCAGCACCTTCTTGACCAGCTCGACCTCGACGCCCTGCTCGGCCAGGTAGCCGCGGGTGCCGACGGTGGACAGCACCTTGAAGCCCGCGGCCTGCAGCAGCTTCACCGGCTCGACGATCCACGGGCGGTCGCTTTCCTTGACCGAGACGAACGCGGTCCCGGCGGTCGGCAGGTTGACCCCGCCGCCCAGCTGGCTCTTGGCGAAGGCGCGGGCGAAGGCCGGGCCCAGGCCGTTCTCGCCCTCGCGGATCCAGTCCAGGCCCATGACTTCGCCGGTCGAGCGCATTTCCGGGCCCAGCACCGTGTCCACGCCGGCGAAGCGGGCGAACGGGAACACCGCTTCCTTGACCGCGATGTGGTCGTACGGGACGTCCTTCAGGCCGAAGCTGGCCAGGGTCTCGCCGGCCATGATCTTGGCGGCGATGGCGGCCACCGGCTGGCCGATGGTCTTGGCCACGAACGGCACGGTGCGCGAGGCGCGCGGATTGACCTCCAGCACGTAGATGCGCGGGTTTTCCGAGTGCGGCTCCTCGATGGCGAACTGCACGTTCATCAGGCCACGGACATTCAGGGCCAGGGCCATTTTGACGGTCTGGCGCTTCAGCTCCTCGACCGTGGCGGCCGAGAGCGAGAAGGGCGGCATCGAGCAGGCGCTGTCGCCCGAGTGGACGCCGGCTTCCTCGATGTGCTCCAGCACCCCGGCCACGAACACGTCGGTCCCGTCGCACAGGGCGTCGACGTCCACCTCGGTGGCGCGGCTCAGATAGTGGTCCAGCAGGATCGGGTGCTCGAACGAGATCTCGCCGGTGTTGGCGATGTAGCGTTCCAGGTGCTCGTGGTCACGGATGATCTCCATGCCCCGGCCGCCCAGCACGTAGGACGGGCGCATCACGAACGGGAAGCCGATCTTGTCGCCTTCGGCCCGGGCCTCGTCCCAGGTGCGGGCGATGGCGTTCTCGGGCTGGGCGATGTCCAGGCCGTTCAGCAGTTGCTGGAAGCGCTCGCGGTCTTCGGCCAGGTCGATGGCGTCGGGGCTGGTGCCCAGGATCGGGACGCCCGCGTCCTGCAGCGCCTGGGCCAGCTTCAGCGGCGTCTGGCCGCCGAACTGGACGATGACGCCGGCCAGCTGGCCCCTGGACTGCTCGACGGCCAGCAACTCCAGCACGTCCTCGGCCGTCAGGGGCTCGAAGTACAGGCGGTCGGAGGTGTCGTAGTCGGTCGAGACGGTCTCGGGGTTGCAGTTGACCATGATCGACTCGACGCCGATCTGGTCCAGGGCGAAGGCGGCGTGGCAGCAGCAGTAGTCGAACTCGATGCCCTGGCCGATCCGGTTGGGACCGCCGCCCAGGATCACCGCCTTCTTGCGGTCGGACGGCAGGCTTTCGCACTCGGGAACCTGGCCCAGCGCGCCGGTCTCGTAGGTGGAGTACATGTAGGGCGTGGTGGCCGCGAACTCGCCGGCGCAGCTGTCGATGCGCTTGAACACCGGACGCACGTCCAGGGCCTGGCGGGCCTTGCGCACGGCGGTCTCGGTGGAGCCGACCAGCTTGGCCAGGCGGGCGTCGGAGAAGCCCTGGGCCTTGAGGGCGCGGAAGCCTTGCGCGTCGGTCGGCAGGCCGCCGGCCCGGACCCAGCCCTCCTGGCGCACCAGCTCGGCGATCTGGCGCAGGAACCACGGCTCGTAGGAACAGGCGGCGTTGACCTCGTCCACGGTCAGGCCGTGGCGGAAGGCCTGGGCGATGACCCGCAGCCGGTCGGGGGTGGGCGTGCCCAGGGCGCGGATCACGGCCGCGCGGCCGGTGTCTGGATCGTCGGCCCCGGCGATCTCGACCTCGTCGAAGCCGGCCAGGCCCGTCTCAAGCCCGCGCAGGGCCTTCTGGACGCTTTCCTTGAACGTGCGGCCGATGGCCATCACCTCACCGACCGACTTCATGGCGGTGGTCAGCAGGGGCTCGCTGCCCGGATACTTCTCGAAGGCGAAGCGCGGGATCTTGGTGACCACATAGTCGATGCTGGGCTCGAACGAGGCCGGGGTCGCGCCGCCGGTGATGTCGTTCTTCAGCTCGTCCAGGGTGTAGCCGACCGCCAGGCGGGCGGCGACCTTGGCGATCGGGAAGCCGGTGGCCTTGGACGCCAGGGCCGACGAGCGCGACACCCGCGGGTTCATCTCGATCACGACCATCCGGCCGTCGGCCGGGTTGACCGCGAACTGGACGTTGGAGCCGCCGGTCTCGACGCCGATCTCGCGCAGCACGGCGATGCTCGCCGCGCGCATCCACTGGTATTCCTTGTCCGTCAGGGTCAGGGCCGGGGCGACGGTGATCGAGTCGCCGGTGTGGACGCCCATCGGGTCGATGTTCTCGATCGAGCAGACGATGATGCAGTTGTCCGCCGTGTCACGGACCACCTCCATCTCGTATTCCTTCCAGCCCAGGACGCTTTCCTCGATCAGGACTTCGGTCGTGGGGGAGAGGTCGAGACCGCGCGCGACGATCTCCTCGAATTCCTCGACATTGTAGGCGATGCCGCCGCCGGTGCCGGCCAGGGTGAAGCTGGGGCGGATGATCGCCGGCAGGCCGACGAACTCCAGGCCGTCGCGGGCCTCTTCCATCGTGTGGGCGGCCTTGGAGCGGGGGCTTTCCAGGCCCAGCTTGTCCATGGCGTCGCGGAACTTCTGGCGGTCTTCGGCCTTGTCGATGACCTCGGCCTTGGCGCCGATCATCTCGACCCCGAACTTGGCCAGCACGCCGGCCGATTCCAGGGCCAGGGCGGTGTTCAGCGCGGTCTGGCCGCCCATGGTCGGCAGCAGGGCGTCGGGCCGCTCTTTCTCGATGATCTTGGCGACCATGTCGGGCGTGATCGGCTCGATATAGGTCGCGTCGGCCACGTCCGGATCGGTCATGATCGTGGCCGGGTTCGAATTGACCAGGATGATCCGGTAGCCCTCGGCCCGCAGCGCCTTGCAGGCCTGGACGCCCGAATAGTCGAACTCGCACGCCTGGCCGATGACGATCGGGCCGGCGCCGATGATCAGGATCGAGGAGATGTCTGTTCTTTTGGGCATCGGAAAACTCGCGCGCAGAGACACGGTCGCGCACATCCGCGCGCCCGCTGCCGACCATCTTGCAGGTTAAGCCGCCCGTTTAGAGAGGGAGTCGGGTTGGCGCAAGCGTGCTTTCGCCGGCCGTGGTCACCTGCCGGCGAGGCGGGGCGGAGGAAGCGCGGCCTCAGCCCCGCAGCAGCGCCCCGATCACCGCCAGGCCGCGCTCGGCCGCCTCGGGCTCGGCCAGGCTGAAGTTCAGCCGCATCGTCGAACTGGCGCCGCCCTCGGCCAGGAAATGGGCCCCCGGGGTGAACAGCACGCCGCGCTCGACGCAGCGTTGGAGCAGGACCTCGACGTCGACCCCGTCGGCCAGGGTCAGCCAGAAGAACAGCCCGCCCGGCGGCAGGGTCCACGAGGCCCGATCGTCCAGATGCCGGGTCAGGGCGTCGGCGAAGGCGTCGCGTTTGCGGCGATAGAGGTCGCGGACCTGCTCCATCCGCTCGGCGCGGCCGGGATCGTTCAGATATTGCAGCACCATCCACTGGCTGAGCCGGTTGGTGTGCAGGTCGGCGGCCTGCTTCAGCTGGACCAGCAGCGGGAACAGGTCCGGCGAGGCGGTCAGGTAGCCCAGGCGTAGGCCCGGAGCGACGGTCTTGGAGAACGAGCCCTGGTAGATCCACGACCCGCCGACCATGTCGGCGCAGACGGGACGGCGGTCGCACGGCGCATAGACCAGGTCGCGATAGGGATCGTCCTCGAACAGGATCACGTCATGGGCCCGGCAGGCCGCGGCCATGGCCTGGCGCTCCTCGGCGGTCCAGCAATGGCCCGACGGGTTCTGGAAGGTGGGAATGACATAGGCCATGGACGGCGGCGTCTCGCGCCAGCCGGCCCCGGGCGCGGACCGGTCGATGATCTGGAACCGCGCGCCGTAGAAGCGGAACACCTGCAGGGCGGCCAGGTAGGCGGGCGACTCCACGGCCAGGGCCGTGCCGGCGTCGATCACCAGCTTGGCGGCCAGGTCGACGCCCTGCTGCGAGCCCGACAGCACCATCACCCGGTCCGGCGAGGTGTCCAGGCCCAGCTCGGCCAGGTCCAGGGCGATCCGTTCCCGCAGGGCCGGCTCGCCCTCGGTGGGTCCGTATTGCAGCAGCTCGCGCGGGGGCGGCGGCAGGTCCAGGCCGGCGAAGGTCTCGGGCGAGGGCAGGCCGCCGGCGAACGAGATCATGCCTGGGCGCTGCGACACGTTCAGCATCTCTCGGACCGGCGAGGGCTTGATATCCGCACTGCGCATCGACAGCCGCGCCATGGCTCACCTCTCAACCGCGTCAATGATCTTGACCTATCGACACGATGAGCGCGTCGGCCCTATTGTGTCAATATGGTTGACCTGGATGATCCTGCCCCAGCGGGCGATCTGCACGCCGCGATCGAGCAATTCTATTTCGCCTATCGCGGCTTTACGGACCGTCCAGACCGCATCCTGGAGCGGCGGGGCCTGGGGCGGGTGCACCACCGGATCCTCTATTTCATCGGTCGCCGGCCAGAGGTGTCGGTGCGCGGCCTGCTGGACCTGCTGGCGGTCAGCAAGCAGGCCCTGAACGCGCCGCTGCGCCAGCTGATGGAGATGGACCTGGTCCGCGCCGAGGCCTCGGCCCAGGACCGCCGCGTCAAGCGCCTGGCCCTGACGGAAGCCGGCCGCAAGCTGGAGGCCGAACTCACCGAAGCCCAGACCCGCCACCTGCGCGCCGCCTTCGACCGGGCGGGCGCGGATGCTCAGCAGGGCTGGCGCGCGGTGATGGGGGAGCTGGTGAAGGGCTAGGTCGCGGCCTCGGCCTCGGAGCGCCGGCGGGGCGTGGTCCAGGCCCGCGCCAGGGTATGGTAGAGCGGCACGGGACACAGCATTTCCGAACACTTGCGGGCCACCAGGCACGCCAGCAGCAGCGGTCCGACCAGGCCGGGATCGCGGGTCATCTCCATCAGGATCACCGCGCTGGTCAGCGGGGCCTGGACGACGCCCGTCAGGTAGGCGGCCATGCCCAGGGTCACCGCCTCGCGCCCGCCGGCCCAGGGCGCGACGTGGGCGAACAGGGCGCCCAGGCCCGCGCCGGTGGCCAGGGACGGCGCGAAGATCCCGCCCGGCGCGCCGCTGACCGCCGCCGCCAGGGTCGAGAGCCACTTGCCCGCCGCCAGCCGCCAGCCCGACGCGAAGTGGCCCAGCAGCAGATTCTTGGCCTCGGCGTAGCCGGCGCCGTACGCCACCCCCTTGGTCAGGGCCGCGGTGGTCGCCGCCGCCAGCCCGCACAGCGCCGCGAAGCCCAGCGGCCGCGCCTCGCGCAGGCGGCGCACGGGATTGTCGCCGGTCATCCAGGCCGACAGCAGGCGCGAGAACAGCCCGCCGGCCAAGCCCGCCCCAACGCCGATCAGCGGCGCGCTGAGCCAGGTGCTCCAGCCCGCCGACCCGGCCAGGTCGCCGAAATAGGCGTAGTTCCCACCCAGGGCGAAGGCCGCGACCCCGGCCGAGACGACCGCCAGGATCACCACGGAGGTGGCGCGCTTGTCGAAGCCCTTGGCCAGTTCCTCGACCGCGAAGACGATGCCGGCGATCGGAGTGTTGAAGGCGGCCGACACCCCCGCCGCCCCACCGGCGATCAGGATCGTGCGCCGGCGCGGGCCGCCGCGCAGACGGGAGGTCAGGAACGCCATGACCGCCGCGACCACCTGCACGGTCGGGCCCTCCCGGCCGATCGAGGCGCCGAACACCAGGAACAGGGCCGCCAGGGCGACCTTGAGCGCCGCGGTCTTCAGCGACACCCGGTCGTCGGGGATGGGCTTGCCGGCCTCGTCGCGGCGGCGGCCGATCTCGCTGGCGGCGATCACCTGCGGAATGCCGCTGCCGGCGGCGGCCGGGGCGAGCTTGCGGGTCAGCCAGACGACCAGCGGAAAGCCGACCAGCAGCAGCACCGGTCCCAGCCAGTGGCGAGGGCCCACCAGCCAGGCATGGGCCTCCATGGCCGCGTCGCACAGTTTGGCGAAGCCGACCGCCGCCACGCCCCCCGCCACGGCCGAGCCGACGACCACGGCGGTGCGCATCGACCGCTTGGCGCGCAGCCGGGCCAGCTTGCGTTGGCGGTCCAGGACGACGAGGGGCGTTCGCATGCGGGGTCTGCTACGCCCGTCGCGCGCCAGGGAAAAGCTTGAGCGGTGGAATTAAAGGCCTCCCCCAAAAGAGCGGGAGGTTTTTATACCCGCCGCGTCAATGCGGCGCTGGCGCCAGGCCCTCCGAACGCCTATCTTCTTCAACGGCGGGTCAGCTGTGGCCCTCGTCGAAGATTTCTATTCCCAGGGACCTTAATCTCTCTATCGGGACCTGTTCCCTCCCGTGGCCGTGGCTGCGGGAACACGGGGCCCACCTGTAACTAACAGGTTCGAGTGGATTGAAACGTCTTCACGGTTCTTCACGGCGCCGCCACCTTTCTTCACTTGTTCACTCTCTGTTTCATGCCATAATTCCGGCCATGGCGACTGCGCGCAAGACATCGACCACCCGCCCAGCGAAGGCTGACGTCAGCCGGCAGGATCGCGCTGTCGTGTATCGGGGGATCACGATCCAGCCCATGGTCGGAAAACGTTCCGCGATCGCCGAGGCCATCCGGGAAGGCTTCCGGACAATGAACGATACGACGCGTGACGCCGCGTCCAAGGGTTAGGTTTCCGGCGGCCCGATCCGTCTTCATAAACTGCCCGTTCGATAGCGACTTCCAGCCGATCTTCCGGGCGATGGTCTTCACGATCGTCTTGTCAGGCTATCATCCCCGTTGCGCGCTGGATTCCACCGACGGCGCCGAGGTCCGCATCGACAAGATCGCCCGGATGATCGGCGAGTGCGACTGGGGCATACACGACCTGTCGCGGGTGGAGGTCGAACGGGGTGCTCTGCCTCGGTTCAACATGCCGATGAAGCTTGGGCTTCACCTCGGCGCCCGATTGCTCGGCGAGCCGCGTCATCGCCGCAAGCGTGCGTTGATCCTGGACGCCGATCGCCATCGCTACGACGCCGCCCTTTCGGATATCAGCGGCCAGGACATCGAGTCGCACGACAACGATCCGGACGAGGCGATCCGCTGTGTTCGCGACTGGCTTTCTGACCACCGCGCCCGCGATGCGCCGCCCTTGCCCGGCGCCGGCGCGATGCGCGAGGACTACCAACTTTTCAACGCCGAACTCGCAACCCTGCTGTCTCCTCGCCGGCTCGATCCCGGGACGCTGACGCACAGCGATTTTGTGTACGCCATCCATGCCTGGGTCCAGTTTCGCGCTGATCGCGAACTGATTGGATGAGGGCTTCATGACGATCGCCGATCCCGCCGCCGCCAAGACCGCCCTGCGATTGTTCGTCCGCAACCGCCGCAAGGACCTGGCCCGCGAGCATCCCGAGGCCGACCGCGCGGTCGTCGAGGTGGCCCGGGGGCCGCTGACGCAGCGCTTCCCCGATCCGCGCGGCCGGGTCGCGGCCGTCTATCACGGCCTGGGCTCGGAGCTTTCGGCCCTGCCCCTGGCCGACTGGCTGGCGAGCGCCGGCTGGACCCTGGCCCTGCCCAGCGTGGAGGGCGTCGGCCCCGAACAGCCCGGCGGCCATATGGTCTATCGGCGCTGGACTCCCGGCGAGGTTCTGGCGCGCGACGCCATCGGCCTGGTCGCCCCGCCCCCCGGGCAGCCGATCGTCGAGCCCGACCTGGTGGTCACGCCGCTGCTGGCCTTCGACCGCCAGGGACGGCGGCTGGGCCAGGGCGGCGGCTATTACGACCGGGTGCTGGCGGCCCTGCGCGCCCGCAAGAGCATCTTCGTGCTGGGCCTGGCCTATGTGGGCCAGGAGACACACGGCCTGCCCGATGAACCGCACGACCAACGATTGGACGCCATCCTGACGGAAAGCGAGTATATCGCCGTCCAAGAGGACTGAGATTCATGCGCTTTGCTTTCTTCGGCGACGTCGTGGGCAAGTCGGGCCGCGACGGCCTGGCCGACCACCTGCCCGCCCTGCGTCGCCAACTCGGGCTCGAGTTCGTGATCATCAACGCCGAGAACGCCGCCGCCGGCTTCGGCATCACCGAGAACACCGCGCGCGAGCTGTTCGAGGCCGGGGCCGACTGCCTGACCCTGGGCAACCACAGCTGGGACCAGCGTGAGGCCCTGACCTACATCGTGCGCGAGCCGCGCCTGATCCGGCCGGCCAACTATCCGATCCTGTCGGACGCCCCGGGCAAGGGCAGCCACCTGTTCCAGACCGAGGGCGGCCGGACGATCATGGTGATCAACCTGCTGGGCCGGGTGCACATGGACGCCATGGACGACCCGTTCGCCGCCGCCGACCGCGAGCTGGACAAGGCCCCGCTGGGCCAGGTGGCCGACGCGGTGGTGGTCGACATGCACTGCGAGGCCACGTCCGAGAAGATGGCCATGGGCCACTATTGCGACGGTCGCGCCTCGCTGGTGGTGGGCACCCACACCCACGTCCCGACCGCCGACGCCCAGATCCTGCCGGGCGGCACCGCCTACCAGACCGACGCCGGGGCCTGCGCCGACTATGACAGCGTGATCGGCAACCAGAAGGAAGAGCCCCTGCGGCGCTTCACCACCAAGATCAGCGGCGGCCGCTATACGCCCGCTAGCGGCCCGGCCACGGTCTGCGGCGTGTTCGTCGAGACCGACGACCGCACCGGCCTGGCGGTTCGGGTCGAGCCGATCCGCGTGGGCGGACGGCTGAAGGAGACGGTGCCGCAGGTCTGAGATCGGCTCAAGAGGTCAGGGCCGCGGACACGACACCGGCTTTCGCGGCTTGATGTCCCTCGCGGTGATCGGCAGGCCTTGGGCGAGCTTCTGCATCGTCGGGTCGCCGGTGACACGACTTTCGCCCATCTGGGCGGCGTAGCGCTTGTCCCAGGCCGGTAGCGCCGCCGCCAGCGCCTGGCGGTCTTCCGCCTCCATGGCCGGCGATGCGGCCAGGCGGAGCAGGGCCTTGTCGCTCATCCAGCCGCCGAATTCGCTCCAGGCCTCGAAGAGCATGCGACGCTGGACGGGACCCTGGCAGAAGACGGCGGCCAGCGGGGCGATGTCGTCCCCGCCGACGCCCTCCCATCGCAGCCGGATCCTCAGCGGCAACAGGAGGGGGGCTTCCGGCCCTTGGCCGGCCGACGCCGCGAGGTTCTCGCGCTTCGCCAGTTCCTGGTCCGCCCAGTCGCTGATGGCCTGGTCTCGGCCCGAGAGCGTCAGGGTCAGGGCGGGATCGGCGCGATAGTCTCCGGTCAGCAGAGATTTCAGCGACTCCTCGAACCGCAGATCCTCGTCGAATCTTCGTTGCGACAACTTCGTGAGTTCGAGGGCCAGGCGCGGCCAGCGAGCCGCCGAATAGGCGTCGTCGCGCCAGCGCGGCCGTCCCTCGCCGTCGAGCGGATCCTGCAAGGCTTCACTGACAGCCCAGGCCAAGGTGAAGAAGTCTTCCCGCGACGCCGTCGTCATCAGGGGCGCGACGCGCGTTTCGATGAGCTGGTAGGCCTCCCGCAGACGCCCGTTCTTGGCGAAGAACCGGACGGCCAGCGCCAGGTCGGCCGGGGAAGCCTCGGGCCGGGCGAAGGGCTCGAACAGCGGCATGGCGCCAGGGTGATCGCCGGCCAGGAGAACGGCGATCAGGCGATCCTTGAAGGGATCGGGCCGAGGCGCGGGCGGTTCGACGCCCAGGAGGCTCATCATCGCGCCGGTCATGGCCTGGGCTTCCGACTGCTCCTCATCGAACGCCGCCCGCCGTGGCGGATAGCGCGGCGGCCGCCCGGCGGCGTGGCCGGCATAGGCTTCCATCAGGAACTCGGTCGGTTTCCACGGCGAGATGGAGCCCAAGTGGTCGGCGATGTCCTGGGCCAGCGCGGCCTCGTCACGCGTCCGGCTCGGCTGGGCCGCGATCGCCGCGCGCAAGGCGTCGAGTTCGGTCAACTGGGCCATGGGCGCCGCGGCGCTCTGGATTTTCAGATAGGTGCGGATCGTGCGGGTCCATAGGGCGCCCTCACCGGCATAGTCCTCGCTGACGCGGGAGAACGGGAAGCCCAGCTGGGCATATCCGTCGGCCGTCTTGGCCAGGAACAGGATGTAGGACGCCTTGGTGCTGAGCGTCGTCCGGTTGCATGAGCCGGCGTGGCCCTCGGGATGCGAGAAGGCCAGGACGCCGGGGTCGCTTGGAAAGGCGCGGCCCAGCCGGAACCAGGGAACTTCGATCTCGGGAGCCGCCTGGCCCTTGAGGACCTGCTCGACCCGAAACCGCACCCGGCTCTCGATTGCGCCGCCCCTTTCGCTGATCGGCCTGGCGACAACGATGGCGTCGGCGATCTGGACCAGTTCGAAATTGCTGGGGCGTATGTAGCCTGGGACGGGGGAGCACGCCTGCGCCGCCACGGGCGCCAGCATCAGCACAAGCGCCAGGACGACCGTTCGGATGGACTGCATCTGACCCACTGTTCCCCTTCCGTCGCGTGTCCGGCCCAAGGCGCCCGCCGGCGACCTCGGTGGCGCAAGCGTAGCAGTTATCTATTACATCTGTAAATCCGGAAGCGGGCGGCCTTGCGCGCGCGGGACAGGGGGTCCAAGTCTTGCGGACCTGGAGCAAGGAGCCCTCCCCATGACCGACGCCATCTACACCGCCCATGCCCACGCCGTCGGCGGCCGGCAGGGCACGGCCAAGTCCGACGACGGCCATCTGGACGTCAAGCTGGCCTATCCCAAGTCGATGGGCGGCGACGGGAATGGGACCAATCCCGAGCAACTGTTCGCGGCCGGCTACAGCGCCTGCTTCCTGGGCGCCCTGGGCCTGGTGGCCCGCAACCAGGGGGTCAAGCTGGGCGAGCACAGCCTGGACAGCGAGGTCGACCTGATCAAGGACGACACCAGCTTCCACGTCGGCGTGCGCCTGACCCTGAACGCGCCGGACCTGGACCGCGAGACGGCCGAAAAGCTGCTGCACGCGGCGCACGAGGTCTGCCCCTACTCGAAGGCCACGCGCGGCAATGTGGATGTCGTGCTGAAGGTGGCGTAGGGCCTCGCGGCGGGGGCGTTCCACGATGCGCCCCACGATCAGTTCGTCGATCTCCAGCCGGCGGATCCGCGCACGGCCGATCGACAGGCGACCGATGGCCAGGGCGCCGATGGCCAGGGCTCCCACCGCCAAGGCTCCGACCGCCAGGCCGGCCAGCGCGGCGGCGCCCGTCGACAGGGCCCCGGCCGCCGCCACGCGCGTCGCCATGGCCGAGGACCTGCCGGCCGCATGGATCGCGTCCTGGTCCTGCGCCTCCAGGGCCCCCAGGCGAGCCGGGTCGAACGGTTCGGACAGGAAATCGGACGGGGTCATCAAGCGCCTCCAGCGCGGCAGTCTAAGCTTGGAGGATGACAATATGGGGCGCCAAGGGCTAGAAGCGCGCCCTACCTTTCATTCGCAGACCAGAGAAGAGCCCCCCGAATGGCCGGCCACTCGAAATTCAAGAACATCATGCACCGCAAGGGCCGCGCCGACGCCGCGCGGTCCAAGCTGTTCTCCAAGCTGTCGCGGGAGATCACCGTGGCGGCCAAGGCGGGCCTGCCCGACCCCAACATGAACCCGCGCCTGCGCCTGGCGGTGAACAACGCCAAGGCCGAGAGCCTGCCCAAGGACGTCATCGACCGCGCGATCAAGAAGTCGCAGATGGGCGACGCGGCCGACTACACCGAGATCCGCTACGAAGGCGTCGCCGCCGGCGGCGTCGGGATCATCGTCGAGGTGCTGACCGACAACAGGAACCGCGCCGCCGCCAATGTCCGCTCCTACTTCACCAAGATGGGCGGCAACATGGGGGCCACCGGCTCGGTGACCTTCAACTACGACCGCGTCGGCCAGATCAGCTATCCGGCCAAGGCCGCGTCGGAAGACGACATGATGGAGGCCGCCATCGAGGCCGGCGCCGACGACGTGGTGTCGGACATGGACGAGGAGGGCGAGGGCCACACGGTCTACACCGCGTTCGAGGACCTCAATGACGTGGCCGCCGCCCTGGAGGCCAAGTTCGGCGTGGCCAGCAACACCAAGATCGCCTGGCGCCCCAAGAGCCAGGTCCCGGTCACCGGCGACGCCGTGGCCACCCTGATGAAGCTGCTCGACGCGCTCAACGAGGACGACGACGTCCAGGACGTCTATTCCAACGAAGAGATCAGCGACGAGGACGCCGCCAAGCTGGGGTGATCCTTTTCCCTCTCCCGCAAGGGGAGAGGGATCGCGGCTCCCCTTCATCCGTTCCTCCCGCATGGACGCGCCCCTGCAACTGGCCCTGCCCATCCTCGGCGCCCTGGCGGCCGGCGGGGCGATCGGGTTCGAGCGGGAGTACCGGGCCCGACCCGCCGGCCTGCGCACCCACATGCTGGTCGCCCTGGCCTCGGCCCTGCTGATGCTGGCGGCCGTGCACCAGATCACCTGGCTGGAGGGCGCGCCGAACGAAGTCGTGCGCATCGATCCCGTCCGCATGGCCCACGGCATCCTGACCGGCGTCGGCTTCCTGTGCGGCGGGGTGATCTTCCAGCAGGGCGCCTCGGTGCACGGCCTGACCACGGCCGCGTCGCTGTGGATCACCTCGGCGATCGGCACCCTGTTCGGGGTCGGCCTGTACGAGCTGGCGATCGGCGGCACGGCGCTGTCGCTGGTGGTGCTGAGCGCCGCCCGCTGGCTGGACCGCCACATGCCGCAGAAGAACTTCGCCGAGATCACCGTGCGCTCGCGCCGCGACGCCGTGATCGACGAGGCCGAGCTGCGGCGCATGCTGGAGGCCTTCGACCTGAAAGGCGCGCGGGTCTGCCAGGAACTGGCCGAGGGCGGGACGGTGTTCGCCTTGTCGGGGCCGTTCTCCGGCCGGGGCGTACTGCGCCTGGACGAGCTGTCGGCCGCCCTGCGCGCCGATCCCCGCGTGCTGGAGTTCGCCATCCTGCCGCGCAAGGACTGAGCGGGCCTGAAGCTGCAGGTTGTCCGCTAAATTTTTTCACGCGCGCTCGACGCGACCTGAGCCGAATCCGCAAGCTGGAGTGTTTGGTTCCCGGACCGCCAGGTGGGGTACGCCATGGAACGTCTTCGTTTTCGCACGCTCGAGGAGATCCTCTACGAGCTGATGACCGGGCTGCTGTTCTATCCGCTCACGCTGTGGCGGGTGCTGCTGGAGCCGGCGCAGATCAGCGACGCGGTTGGCGAGCGGGCCGCCGATCGGGTGAGTGCGCCGCTGTTCCTGCTGATCTCGATCCTGGCGGCCCACGGGCTGGACCTGGCCATGGGCAGCGCGCTGGGCGAGGCGGCGGGGACCTTTGGCCCAGCGCCGTTGCTGTTCCGGGCCCTGGCCTTCAGCCTGTTGCCGCTGGTCCTGGCGGCCGGCGTGCTGCGGCGCGAGGGGCGACCGGTCAACCACGCCACCCTGCGGACGCCGTTCGACCTGCAGTGCTTCTACGCCGCGCCGCTGGCCATCTCGATCTCGGTCGCCGCCGTCCTGGCTCGCGCGGGGACGCCGCCGGTTCGGCTGGCGGGCCTCCTGCTGGGCCTGGGCGCGGCGGTCTGGCATCTTTGCGTCCAGACCCGCTGGATCCGCGCCCGTCTCGGCGTGGGGCGGATCCGAGCCTTGCGGACGGCGCTGTGGCTGACCGGCGTGGCCCTGTTCTTCTGCCTGCTGTCGACGCCGCTGATCTTCGGCCTGGGCGGTTAGGGCCGGTAAAGCCTGCGTGTAACGGCGGCGGCGTCTTCTCGCAGGCGGCCGTCTCGCGCTATGCTGCGGCCATGCCGCTGCGCCTGCATATCGACACCGACTGCGGCGTGGACGACGCCCTGGCCCTGGCCATGCTGGCGCGTTCGCGCGACGCGGTGGAGATCGTCTCGGTCTCGGCGGTGTTCGGCAACACCTATGTCGACCAGGCGGCGGCCAACGCCCGCGGCGTGCTGCGCCTGGCCGGCTGCCCGGCCGAGGTCTATATCGGCGCCGGCTCCGGCGTCGCCAAGCGGCGGGTCGAGCGGATGCGCCCGGCCCACGGCGTCGACGGCCTGAACGGCGCCGGCTTCTCCCAACGCTGGAAGCTGCCGGAGCTGGACCGCGGCCAGGGCGGCAGCCTGCTGGCCTTCCGCGCACGCGCCAAGGTGGCCGGTCTCTTCCTGGGGCCGCTGACCAACCTGGCCCAGGGGCTGCTGGAGGACGCCGGCGCCTTCAAGGGCTGGCGGCCGACGATCATGGCCGGGGCCTTCGCGGTCGAGGGCAAGGCGGCGGGCGGGGCCGACTTCAACAGCTGGAGCGACGCCGAGGCCCTGGCCCGGGTGCTGGAGCGCGAGGTCCTGCCGCGCGTCGTGCCGCTGGACGTCACCTCGCGAGTCACTCTGACCGCCCAGGCCATGGCCCAGGGCTCGACCGCCTGCGGCACGCCCCTGTCGGCCCGGCTGAACAAGGCGATGGGCCCCTACATGGCCTTCCACCATCGGGCCTGGGGCCTGGAGGACGGCTGCCACCCGCACGACGCGGTGGTCGCCGCCAGCCTGGTGGCGCCGGAACTGTTCGTCTTCGAGCCCGCGCGCCTGCGGGTGCTGACCGACGGCGAGCACCTGGGCCGGCTGGAGCGGGTCGACGGCGAGCCCAACGCCGAAATCTGCGTCTTCGTCGACGCGCCGGCCGTCGAGGCTCTGCTGCTGGCCCGCCTGTTCCGCGCCCCGGCGCTCAGCCCGGCCTAGGCCCTCAGGCCGCCGGAAGGGGCGCCGGCGAGCGATGCTCGAACGTCAGCCGGTAGGCGCAGGTCAGCCACAACAGAATCGCCGAAGCCAGGCCGGTGACCAGCGCCCGATGCGGCGCGTCGACGGCCAGGCCCGCGAGGCCGGCCAGGGTGATCAGCGCGCCGGCGACGTAGTAGATCTTGACCTGGAACAGCTTGGCCAGCGGCAGGAAGTGCAGGCCCACGATGATGGCGACCGCCGGGACGATGAAGGCGATCAGGCCGGCCTTGACCATCAGGTGGCTGACGACGGCGATGGCCGCGCCCTCGCCGCCCAGGGCCCATCCGATGATGCGACGGCTGCGGGCCGCCCGCGCGCTCGAGGCCGGCGGAACGTTCCTCAGCCGCCAGCGGGCGAACAGGATCATGGCGACGGAGACGACCGGACCGACCGCCAGTTGGCCGACGGGGGCCTGCAGCCCCAGGCCCATCACCCACCACGCGGCGGCGAAGCCCGCCATGAACACGATCGCCGACATCTACGCGTCTCCTGAAAGCTTGACCGTGGGTCTGTGAGGCCTCTCCGGCGATTTGGCAATCGGCCGACGTCGACCGTCTCCGTCCTGCCGGCAAGCTTAAGGTTTCGTTAGGCAAGTCACGCCTTTTCCTTGGTCAGGAAACGGGCGATGGTGCGAGAACACATGATGAACGCGAATCGCATCCCGATCCGGATCCTGGGGCTCGACCCCGGCCTGCGCCGCACCGGCTGGGGCGTGCTCAGCGTCGAGGGCTCGCGCATGAGCCATGTCGCCCACGGGGTGATCGCCCCCGACGAGAAGGCCGACTTCGCCGCCCGCCTGCTGCACCTGTTCGAGGGGATCTGCGCGGTGATCGAGGAACACAGGCCCGACGAGGCGGCGGTCGAGGAGGTGTTCCTCAACACCAACGCCCAGTCGACCCTGAAGCTTGGCCACGCCCGCGCCGCCGCCCTGATCGCCCCCGCGCGCGCCGGCCTGCTGGTGGCCGAATATTCGACCCGCCTGGTCAAGAAGGCGGTGGTCGGCACCGGGGCGGCCGACAAGGCCCAGATCGGCTTCATGATCGCCCGCCTGTTGCCCACGGCCGGCAAGACCACCGCCGACTGCGCCGACGCCCTGGCCGTCGCCATCACCCACGCCAACCTGCGCGTCGCCAACCGGAGAGTGGCATGATCGGGCGTCCGTCATGATTGGAAGATTGCGCGGGGCCGTCGCCGAGGTGGGCGAGGAAGAGGCGCTGATCGACGTGATGGGCGTGGGCTATGTCGTCCGCTGCGGCTCGCGCACCCTGCAGCGCCTGCCGGCCCTGGGCGAGGAGGCCCTGCTGCACATCGAGAGCCAGTGGAGCGAGAGCGCCGGCCTGCGGCTCTATGGTTTCGGCACGCGCGAGGACCGCAAGGCCTTCGTGCTGCTGCAGGCCATCCAGGGCGTGGGCCCCAAGGCGGCCATGGCGGTGCTGGACGTACTGTCGCCGGCCGAGCTGGCCTCGGCGGTGGCCCGCGAGGACAAGGCGGCGGTCGGGCGGGCCTCGGGCGTCGGGCCCAAGCTGGCCCTGAGGATCGTCACCGAGCTGAAGGACAAGCCGATCACCGACGGGCCGGTGTTCCTGGGCGCGCCGGCGACGACCCCGGCCGCGCCCGCCAAGCCGGCCCCGACCGGCGACGCGGTGGCGGCGCTGATGGGCCTGGGCGTTGCCGAGGTCAACGCGCGGCGGGTGGTGGAGGCGGCCGCCGCCAAGCTGGGTGACGAGGCGACGGTGCAGGCGCTGATCAAGGCCGGTTTGCAGGAGCTGGGGCGGTGAGCGCCGCGCCGGCCCCCTCCGGCCCTCCGGGCCACCTCCCCCAGAGGGGGAGGATCTTGTCCCGCCAGATGCTCCCCCTCTGGGGGAGCTGTCGCGGAGCGACTGAGGGGGTCTTCCGCCCATGACCCGCATCATCTCCGGCGAGCCTCAACACGGCGAGACGATCCCCACCGCCTCCGACCGCGCCATGCGCCCGCAGACCCTGGCCGAGTTCGTCGGCCAGGAGCAGGCGAAGGGCAATCTCCGCATCTTCATCGAGGCGGCCAAGGGGCGGGGCGAGGCCCTGGACCATGTGCTGCTGTTCGGCCCGCCGGGCCTGGGCAAGACCACCCTGGCCCAGATCGTCGCCCGCGAGCTGGGCGTCAACTTTCGCGCCACCTCGGGCCCGGTGCTGAACAAGGCCGGCGACCTGGCGGCGATCCTGACCAACCTGGAAGCCAACGACGTCCTGTTCATCGACGAGATCCATCGCCTGCCCTCGACCGTGGAGGAGATCCTCTATCCGGCCATGGAGGACCATGTGCTGGACCTGGTGATCGGTGAGGGGCCCTCGGCGCGCTCGATCCGCATTGACCTGGCCCCGTTCACCCTGGTGGCGGCCACCACCCGGGCCGGCATGCTGGCCACGCCGCTGCGCGACCGCTTCGGCATCCCGATCCGTCTGGAGTTCTACACACCGGCCGAGCTGCGCCACGTGCTGCTGCACGCCGCCCGCAAGATGGGCGCGCCGCTGTCCGACGATGGGGCCGACGAAATCGCCAAGCGGGCCCGGGGCACGCCGCGCGTCGCCGGCCGCCTGCTGCGCCGGGTCCGTGACTTCGCCGCCGCCGACGGCGCGTCCGTGATCGACCGCAAGGCGGCGGGCATGGCCCTGGCGCGACTCGAGGTCGACGAATCCGGCCTGGACTCCCTGGACCGTCGCTACCTGCGCGCCATGATCGACAACTACGGCGGCGGCCCGGTGGGCGTGGAGACCATCGCCTACGCCATCGCCGAGGCCCGCGACGCGGTCGAGGACGTGATCGAGCCCTACCTGATGCAGCAGGGCTTCATCCAGCGCACCCCGCGCGGACGGATGGCCTGCGGCAAGGCCTATCTGCACCTGGGCCTGGCCGAACCAGTCTCGGCGCCGAAGATCGTGCAGGGCGGGCTGTTCGGGGAAGACTAGCTCAGTCCGGCCGCTGCGCGCCGTGGCGGATGCGCAGGATCACCACGGCCTCGTCCGAGAACCGGTAGCGGATCAGGTACGGATGGATCGTGGCCAGTTCGCGCAGGCCGCGCGAGGCGGCTCGGCCGCGTTCGGGATGCTCGACGAGGCTGTTGGCCGCCGTCTGCAAACGCTGGGCAAGGCGCGCGGCGGCCGGCGCGTTGAAGCCGGCGACATAGGTGAAGATGCTGTCGAGATTGGCGATAGCCTCGGCTGTCCAGACGACCCGACGCAATCCCTAGTCGCCGACCTTGGGCGGTGGGGTCGGCGCGCCGTTCGCCCAGGACGCCAGCCAGCGACTGACGGCCTCGTGACTGATCACGCGGCCCGCCGCGACATCGGCCTCGGCGCGCGCATCGGCGGCGGCTTCCGCGTCGTCGTCGATCTCATCGAACAGGGAAGGCTCGATTTTCATGAGCCGAACATAGCACTACAAGGGCGAGAGCCCAATACGCCGCGCCTGACCGGAGCCCAGGATGATCGAACCCACCGCCGGCGTCTTCGACGGCCGCGAGCACCAGTTGCCGGTGCGGATCTATTACGAGGACACCGACTTCTCCGGCATCGTCTACCACGCCAACTACCTGCGCTATTTCGAGCGGGGGCGGAGCGATTTCTTTCGCAGGATCGGCATCTCGCACACCCAACTGGCCAAGGCCGACACCGCCTTCGCGATCATCCGCATGGAGCTGGACTTCAAGCGCTCGGCCCGGATCGACGACGCCCTGCTGGTGCGCACCACCTATGACCGGGTCAAGGGCCCGCGCCTGTACGTCAGCCAGAAGATCACCCGCGGCGACGACGTGATCGTCCAGGCGGCCGGCGAGGCGGTCTGCATCACCCTGGACGGCCGACCGCGCAAGCCGACGGCGGAGATGCTGGGCCAACTGGCGCCGTGGCTGGAGCCCTGATCCCGTCATCCCCGCAACAACAAGTCCGAGGGTGACGAGCGTCGGGGGCGCTGCGGGGGAGGCACGGTGAAGCTCAACGCTTCACCACCGCAAAAAACCCCCGCCTTCACCAATCGTCATAGTTTCACCATTGCCCCGCTTCATGTCAGTAAGGCGCAACGGAACCCCGGGAGGTGCGCTATTCACCTTCCACGACACCGACGCCCAACCTTGACGCCCCAACGGAGCAGGACCCCCGCATGGACGCCGCCGCAGGCCCTCAGAGCTTTTCCTTCATTTCGCTGTTCCTCCAGGCCGACTGGGTGGTCAAGGCGGTGATGATCGGGCTGATCCTGGCCTCGCTGGGCTCGTGGGCGGTGATCATCGACAAGCTGTTCCGCTTCGCGGCGATGAACGGCGCCGCCAACCGATTCGAGGACCAGGTCGGCTCGGGCCAGGGGCTGGAGGAGGTGGCCGCCCAGGCCGGGACCAATCCGCGCCAGCCGTTGCCGCGCATGCTGCAGGCGGCGCTGAAGGAATGGCGCGAGGCCAAGGCCAAGGGGCCGATCGGCGAGGCCCAGGCCGCCTTCCTGATCCAGCGCATCGACCGGATGATGGACACCCTGATCGCCCGCGAGACCGGCAAGGCCGAGGAGGGGCTGGGCAGCCTGGCCATCGTCGCCACCGCCAGCCCGTTCATCGGCCTGTTCGGCACGGTCTGGGGCATCATGCACGCCTTCCAGAACATCGCCCTGTCGAAGAACACCTCGCTGGCCGTGGTCGCCCCGTCGATCGCCGAGGCCCTGTTCGCCACGGCGATCGGCCTGATCGCCGCCATCCCGGCCTATATCGCCTACAACAAGTTCTCGACCGACGCCGGCAAGTACGCCGGCCGGCTGGAGAACTTCGCCGACGACCTGTCGACGGCCATCCAGCGCCGCCTGAGCGAGCGGGTCTAGTCGCATGGCCATGTCCGCCAACGACGCCTTCGCCACCGGCGGCCGTCGCGGCCGTCGCCGCCGCGGCCGCCGCGGCAAGGGCGCCCTGTCCGAGATCAACGTCACCCCGCTGGTCGACGTGATGCTGGTGCTGCTGATCATCTTCATGATCAGCGCCCCGCTGCTGACCGCCGGCGTGCCGCTGGAACTGCCCAAGACCGAGGCCGCCGCCCTGCAGAACCAGCAGGAGCCGATCACGGTCTCGATCAAGGCCGACGGCGCGGTGTTCATCGGCGAGGGCGAGGTTCCCTTCAACGAACTGGCCCCGCGCATCAGCGCGATCGCCGGCGACGGCTACGACAAGCCGATCTTCGTCCGCGCCGACGGCAAGGCCAATTACGCGACCGTCGCCCAGGTGATGGCCGCGCTGTCCAACGCCGGCTTCACCAAGATCAACCTGCTGACCGACACCGGCGGCCCGTCCTCGGGCGCCGCGGCCAAGACCACGGGCGCTTCCAACGCGGGCGCCCTGCGTCCGGCGCAGTGAGGGTTGGCGCCCATGATCCTTACTTCCGCTCATCCCGGCGAACGCCGGGACCCAGATCCTAAAGCGGTGTGGATGACTGGAGGCGCTCGGCGCTGTTTGGCGTCAGCCTCAAAGCCATTCCATCTGGGTCCTGGCGTTCGCCGGGGTGAGCGGATCATGGGGTGGTTCGCATGAGCCATCGCGAAGACCGCACCAACTTCTCCCCCGCCCTGGTCGGGTCGATCGGCCTCCACGTGCTGGTGGTGGTCGCGATCCTGATCGGGCCGTGGAAGCCGTCCAAGCCGGTGATCATCGGCGAGAGCGTGCCGGTGACCATCGTCACCGAGGGGCCCACCAACGTGCGGCCGGCGATCGAGGACGTCCAGGACCAGACGGCCCAGACCGAGGAGCCGACGCCCGAGGCCACGCCGCAGCCGCCGGCCCCGGTCCCGGCCCCCGTGCCGACGCCCGCCCCCGCCCCGCCGAAGACCGCGCCCGCCCCGACCCCGACGCCCAAGCCGCCCACCCCGAAGCCGCCGCCGCCCAAGCCGGCCAAGCCCGAGCCGGACTTCTTCGCCTCGCTGGAAAAGACCCTGGCCAAGACGCCCAAGGCGACCGGCAAGCCGGTGGCCAACGCCGCCAAGGGCCCGACCCGTCCGGAGACCGCCACCCAGGCCCGTCCCGGCGCGGGGGCCATGACCGGCCTGCAGGCCGCGGCGATCAACGGCATGAAGGACGAGATCCAGCGCCGCTGGAACCCCAATTGCGAGGTCGAGGGCGGGGCCGCCGTGCAGGTCAAGGTCAGCTTCAAGCTGGCCACCGGCGGCCGCATCGTCGGCCAGGTGACGGCCGCCGAGGCCGAACGCTCGCCCGACCCGGTGGTCAAGGCCGCCGCCGACCGGGCGATCCGAGCGGTCTACCAGTCGGCGCCGTTCGAGGGCCTGCCGCCCGACTATTACGGCCAGCAACTCAATTTGAACTTCAAGGCGCGCGACGCTTGCGCGGCGCGATAGGGAGGATGCCCAGCATGAACCTCAAGTCCGTCTTCACGGGTCTGCCCGCCGCTTTGGCCAGCGCCGCCGTCCTGGCCCTGTCCATGGCCGTCTTCGCGCCGACCGCCGCCCGCGCCCAGATCGAGGTCGACATCGACAAGGGCGCGGTCAAGCCGCTGCCGGTGGCCATTCCCGCCTTCTCGGGCGGCGGGCGCGGGGCCGACATCTCGCAGGTCATCAGCGGCAACCTGGAGCGCTCGGGCCTGTTCCAGCCGCTGAACGTCGCCAACGTCGCCGACAAGCTGACCGACGTGAACGTCCAGCCGCGCTTCCCCGACTGGCAGGCCACCGGGGCCCAGGCCCTGATCAACGGCCAGGTCACGGTCGGCGCCGACGGCACGCTGCGCGTCGACTTCCGCCTGTGGGACACCTTTAGCCAGCAGCAGCTGCTGGGCCTGCAGTTCACCTCGACCGCCGAGAACTGGCGGCGCGTGGCCCACAAGATCAGCGACGCGGTCTATGAGCGACTGACCGGCGAGAAAGGCTATTTCGACACCCGCGTGGTGTTCGTCGCCGAGAGCGGCTCCAAGATGGCCCGGGTCAAGAAGCTGGCGATCATGGACCAGGACGGCGCCAACCCGCAGTACCTGACCGACGGCTCCTACATCGTCATGACCCCGCGCTTCTCCTCGACCAGCCAGGAGATCACCTACATGGCGCTGCGGCCGACGGGGTCCAGCATCTACCTGACCAACCTGGAGACCGCCCGCACCGAGACCATCGGCAAGTTCCCGGGCATGGTCTTCGCCCCGCGCTTCTCGCCGGACGGCAGCAAGGTGGCCTTCTCGGTCGAGAAGGGCGGCAATTCCGACATCTATGTGATGGACCTGCGCAGCCGCTCGTCGACGCGGATCACCACCGACCCGGCCATCGACACCTCGCCGTCGTTCTCGCCGGACGGCAGCAAGATCGTGTTCAACTCCGACCGCGGCGGCCAGGCCCAGCTCTACATCATGAACGTCGACGGCAGCGGCGTGCGCCGCATCTCGTACGGCGGCGGCCGCTACACCACCCCGGTCTGGAGCCCGCGCGGCGACTTCATCGCCTTCACCAAGCAGACCGGCGGCGAGTTCCACATCGGCGTCATGCGCGCCGACGGCGGCGACGAGCGGCTGCTGACCACCAGCTACCTGGACGAGGGCCCGACCTGGGCGCCCAACGGCCGGGTGCTGATGTTCTCGCGCGAGAGCGCCAACGGCAATTCGCGGCTGTGGACGGTGGACATCACCGGCCGGATCCTGCGTCCGGCCGCCTACCAGGGCGCGGCGTCCGACCCGGCCTGGTCGCCGCTGCTGGATTGAGGTCGGAACTTTCTGCACAAACACCCAAGCGCCGTCATCCCGGGCCTCGTGCCCGGGACCCCTGGTTCAGCTGACGGTGAAGCCGAATGGCGCGCCGGCGCGCCACACCCCCGCACGTGCGGCGGACAAAGGGGTCCCGGGCACAAGGCCCGGGATGACGAAAATCAAGGGCTGCTGGATTGATCCACACCTCTTTCAGGCAACCTCTGCCATGGCGGCGCGTTGCCTCACCGTCGTTCATCCGGTGTTCACGCGGCGGATGAAACCAGGTGGTCGTGCGACATTCTGACGCCATTGTGAGGTGCAAGGTACGATTTGGCGCGGCGCCGCGAAGGCCACACGCGTTAGAACTGCGGACCTTGGCCGTGGACTTGAGGAGAAACTTGGATGAGCTTCGACACCCAACGCGTCGCTAGACTGGCGATGATCGGTCTGGCGGCCGCCTCGCTCGCCGCCTGTGCTTCGCGGCCGAAGCCGGCGGGCCCCGCGGCGCCGACCCCGACGGCCTCGCAACCCACGCCTCCCCCGTACCAGGCGCCGGCCACGCCGGAGTCGCCGGTCAACCAGGGCCCGCTGCCCGGCACGGTGCAGGACTTCGTGATCAACATCGGCGAGCGGATCTATTTCGACACCGACAGCTACGACATCCGCAGCGACGCCCAGCCGACCCTGTCGGCCCAGGCCCAATGGCTGAACCGCTATCCGGCCGTGCGCGTGCGCATCGAGGGCAACGCCGACGAACGCGGCACCCGCGAGTACAACCTGGCCCTGGGCGCCCGCCGCGCCAACGCCGTCCGCGAGTTCCTGACCGGCCAGGGCGTCGCGGCCTCGCGCATCGAGACCCTGTCGTACGGCAAGGAACGCCCGATCGACCCGGGCACCAACGAAGACGCCTGGGCCAAGAACCGCAACGCCCGCACCGCCATCACCGACGGCGCGCGGTAACGAAAGCTTCCTTCCCCTCGATGGGGAAGGGACAAGGATGGGGGTGTCGTAACCACGTCACCCCCCACAACCCTCCCCCATCAAGGGGGAGGGCTTTGCGGTCCAGCGCCGCACTTTTGTCCGCAACCGGGGCATAATCGCCGACATGAAGCTGAAAGCCGCCCTGCTCGCCGCCGTCCTGGCCCTGACCGCCGTGCCCGCCCTGGCGCCGGCAGCGATGGCCCAGACCCCCATGCCCGACCCGCTGGACGACCGCTCGGCCAAGCGGCTGGACAAGATGGAGAAGGTGGTCCGCGAACTGCGGTCGATCGTCTTCCAGGGCCGCGACACCGGCAAGCCGGTGGTCGTCCAGGCGGCCGAGACCGACGCCCAGATCGCCGCGATGTCCGACCGGATGCGCGACCTGGAGCAGACCCTGACCAAGCTGAACGGCCAGAACGAGGGGTTGACCCACGACCTGGACGAGGCGCGCCGGGCCAACGAGGCCGAGAAGGCCCGGGGCGACGCCCTGGACCAGCGCCTGGCCGCCCTGGAGAAGCGCATCGCCGACCAGGAGGCCGCCGCGGCCGCCGCCGCCGCCCCGCCGGTCGCCGCCGCGCCCACTCCGGCGTCCACCGACCCCGCCACGGCCTTCAGTTCGGCCCGGCAGATGCTGCTGGACGGCGACTACGCCGGGGCCGAGCAGGCCTTCGCCGGCTATGTCGAGGCCTTCCCCGACAGTGCCAAGGCGCCCGAGGCCCGCTACTGGCTGGGCGAGACCCAGTTTGTGCGCGAAGCCTATTCCGATGCGGCGGGCAGCTATCTGGGCGCGGTGCGCGGCTGGCCGAAGACCAGCTGGGCGCCCGACGCGGTGCTGAAGCTGTCGCGCTCGCTGGTGGCCCTGAAGAAGCCCGCCGACGCCTGCAAGACCCTGGACGAACTGGCCAAGCGCTATCCCAAGGCACCCGCGACGATCACCTCCAAGGCCGCCAGCACGCGGGTCCAGGCCAAGTGCGCGGCCTAGGCGGATCGACGGTCGGCTCAGAGGTGGAAAACCTCGTCCTTCGACAAGCTCAGGATGAGGTTTTCTGTCTGCTCGGTCTGTAAATGGTCCTCATCCTGAGCTTGTCGAAGGACGAGGGCCACGCACGGCCTCCAAGGTCCGCCCGGCCGAAGGCGCCAGTTTACCGAGCCGCTCATCTGACGATCGGGCGGTGAGCGGAAGGGAGGGGGAGGTCATGATCACATCCTTCCCCGCCTTCACCGCCGCCCTCGACCGCCGCCTGCAGGCCCACGCCGCCGCGCCGCTGGCGGTGGGCTTCTCCGGCGGCGGCGACAGCTTGGCCCTTCTGATCCTGACCCTGGACTGGGCCCACGCCCATGGCCGCTCCGTGCTCAGCCTGACCGTCGACCACCAGCTGAACCCCGCCAGCGCCGACTGGACCGCCGAGGCGCTCGCCAAGGCCCGCGCCCTGGGCGCCGAGGCCCGCGCCCTGGCCTGGACCGGTCCCAAGCCCGCCACGGGCCTGTCGGCCGCCGCCCGCGCCGCCCGTCACGCCCTGCTGGCCGACGCCGCCCGCCAGGCCGGGGCGCGCGTTCTGCTGCTGGGCCACACCGCCGACGACCTGGCCGAGGCCGCCCTGATGCGGGCCCAGGGCTCGACGGTGCCGGACCCCCGCGCGTGGTCGCCGTCGCCCGCCTGGCCGGAAGGACGGGGCGTCTTCGTGCTGCGGCCGCTGCTGTTGGTCGGGCGCGGCGAGATCCGCGACGGGCTGAGGGCGCGCGGCGAGACCTGGCTCGACGATCCGGCCAATGTCGATCCGAGGTCGGCGCGGGCCCGGGCCAGGCACGATCTTCAGCAGACAGACGGGACGTCAAGGCAGGGCGCGGCCTCGGACGCCCCCGCCGTGACGTCGCCGATCGGCGCCGCGCCGCCTTCGCCGCTTCGCGGGAGAGGAGAGGGCTATCTCGTCCTCCCGCGCGACGCCCCGGCCGCCCACGTCGCCGCCGCCTGCCTGTGCGCGGCTGGAACCGTCCAGCCGCCGCGCGGCGAGCGGCTTCGGCGGCTGGTGGACCGCATCCGGGCCGGCGAGACCTTCACCGCCACCCTGGCCGGGGCGCGGATCGAGGCGGACGGCGAAGGAGTCTGGTTCTTCCGCGAACCCGGCGAGGCCCGCCGTGCAGGCCCTCCCCCCATGGGGGAGGTGTCGGCGAAGCCGACGGAGGGGGGACTGGTCGAGCCCCCGACGTCTCCCCCCACCGACCCTTCGGGTCGCCTCCCCCACAGGGGGAGGGGCGATTTGGCCGAGCCCCTCGCCCTGCCCCTGAACCAACCCGTCGTCTGGGACGGCCGCTACGAACTCACCGCCGCCGAGCCCGGCCTGGTCGTTCGCCCGCTGCAAGGCCTCGCTGCTCGCCTGCCGCTCGCGCAACGCCGGGCGCTGAAGGGGTTTCCGGCCGCCGCCCGGCCCAGCCTGCCGGTCTTGCTGGCTCCCGATGGGACGGTGACTTGCCCGATCCTTGCAGGGACGAAAGCGACGCGCGCGCGTTGTCTTGTGATGGATCGTTTCGAGGCGGCGACGGGCCGTGTCGATCAAGAACCCGCGACATGATATCCCGCGCGTGGCGAAATCGCCCGGACCGTCCTATCTTGGAAGGTCAGAGACTATCGTTGGGAAGACAACGCGTATGAATTTCAAGACCCTGGGCATCTGGGCCGTGATCGTTCTGGTGGTGGTGGCCGCCTATGGCGTCTTCAGCCAGGGCGGTCGCGCGGGCGCCGCCGGCGAGACCAGCTATTCGCAGCTGCTCAAGAACATCGACAGCGGCGAGGTCAAGAAGGCCAACATCAACGGCGACATGGTCAAGGTCGAGCCGAAGGCCGGCAAGCCCTACAATGTCAACATCCCGGCCAATTCCGAAGACCTGGTCAAGCGCCTCGAGGCCCGCGGCTCGGAGATCGTCTACCAGAGGGGCGGCAACATCCTGCTCAGCGTCCTGTTCCAGATGCTGCCGATCCTGCTGCTGATCGGGGTGTGGATCTTCTTCATGCGCCAGATGCAGGGCGGCACCAAGGGCGCCATGGGCTTTGGCAAGTCCAAGGCCCGGCTGCTGACCGAGAACAAGAACCGCGTGCTGTTCGACGACGTCGCCGGCGTCGACGAAGCCAAGGAAGAGCTGCAGGAAGTGGTCGAGTTCCTGAAGGACCCGGCCAAGTTCCAGCGCCTGGGCGGCAAGATCCCCAAGGGCGCCCTGCTGGTCGGTCCTCCCGGCACCGGCAAGACCCTGATCGCCCGCGCCGTCGCGGGTGAGGCCGGCGTGCCGTTCTTCACCATCTCCGGTTCGGACTTCGTGGAGATGTTCGTCGGCGTCGGCGCCAGCCGCGTGCGCGACATGTTCGAGCAGGCCAAGAAGAACGCCCCCTGCATCATCTTCATCGACGAGATCGACGCCGTCGGCCGCCACCGCGGCGCCGGCCTGGGCGGCGGCAACGACGAGCGCGAGCAGACCCTCAACCAGCTGCTGGTCGAGATGGACGGCTTCGAGGCCAACGAAGGCATCATCCTGATCGCCGCCACCAACCGTCCCGACGTACTGGACCCGGCCCTGCTGCGTCCGGGCCGCTTCGACCGCCAGGTCGTGGTGCCCAACCCGGACGTCATGGGTCGCGAGAAGATCATTCGCGTGCACATGAAGAACGTGCCGCTGGCCGCTGACGTCGACGTCAAGACCTTGGCCCGCGGCACCCCCGGCTTCTCGGGCGCGGACCTGGCCAACCTGGTCAACGAGGCGGCCCTGACCGCCGCGCGCAAGAACCGCCGCATGGTCACCATGCACGACTTCGAGCACGCCAAGGACAAGGTGATGATGGGCGCCGAGCGCCGCTCGATGGCCATGAGCGAGGACGAGAAGAAGCTGACGGCCTATCACGAGGGCGGCCACGCCCTGGTGGCCCTCAACGTCGCCGTCGCCGATCCGGTCCACAAGGCCACCATCGTGCCGCGCGGCCGGGCTCTCGGCATGGTCATGCAACTGCCCGAGGGCGACCGCTACTCGATGAGCTTCGACATGATGACCTCGCGCCTGGCCATCATGATGGCCGGCCGGGTGGCCGAGGAGCTGATCTTCGGCAAGCACAAGATCACCTCGGGCGCGTCCAGCGACATCAGCGCCGCCACCAGCCTGGCCCGCAACATGGTCACTCGCTGGGGCTTCTCCGACGAGCTGGGCACCGTGGCCTATGGCGACAACCAGGACGAGGTGTTCCTGGGCCACTCGGTGGCCCGCACCCAGAACGTCTCGCCCGAGACCATGATGAAGATCGACACCGAGGTCCGCCGCCTGGTCAAGGGCGGCGAGGACGAGGCCCGGCAGATCCTGACCGAGAAGCTGACCGAACTGCACGCGGTGGCCAAGGCCCTGCTGGAGTTCGAGACCCTGAGCGGCGACGAGATCATCAACGTCATGAAGGGCATCCCGCCGGTCCGCATCGAGGACGAGAGCAACAAGATGCCGACCGGGCCGGTGGCCTCGGTGCCGGTCTCGACGGGCGTCGTCGCCTAGGGGCGATCTTCAAAGCCGCGCGTGGTCCTCGTCCTTCGACAAGCTCAGGATGAGGACCAGTTACGGCCCGGCGAAATAGAAAAACCTTATCCTGAGCTTGTCGAAGGACGAGGTTTCCGGCCCCGGCGCTGAAGGTCGACACGCCTTGGGCCCTTCCGGCCGACAAGCCTGGAAAAGCCGGACCGGTTCGCCGATCCGGCTTTTTCTTTGCCGCTCGCTTTGCGTCCGGGGCGGGCGCCGCTAGCCTGCACCCTGGCCGCGAGCTTGCGGCGGGGAGGCATGACATGAAGACGGCGATCATCGCCCTGGCGGCCGCGACGGCGCTCCTAAGCGGAGCGGCCCGGGCCGAGGAGATCCACAAGGACGGCATGACCGGCCCCGAGGTGGCGGCCTGGCTGCAGAAGGCGGGCTACAAGGCCGAGCTGACCAAGGATTCGTCGGACGATCCGATGATCAACAGCGCCGCCGAAGGCCACGACTTCAAGATCTATTTCTACGACTGCAGCGAGGCCAAGCGCTGCAAGGCCCTGCAGTTCTCGGCCGGCTTCGACCTGAAGGAGCCGCTGAAGCTGGAGAAGGCCAACGAGTGGAACCGCAAGAACCGCTACCTGAAGGTCTATCTCGACGACGACGGCGACCCCTACGTCCAGTACGACGTCAATGTGAACGCCGGCCGCACCATGGCGGGCCTGGACGACGACTTCGGCGTCTGGACCGGGATGATCGGCAATTTCACGACGTTCATCGACTGGTAGGCTCCAAAAACCACGCTCATCCCGGCGAATGCCGGGACCCAGATGGAATGGCTTCGAGGATGACGCCAAGAGCGCCGAGCCTATCCAATCAGCCACTCGATCATGGGATCTGGGTCCCGGCATTCGCCGGGATGAGCGGATTGGTGGGAGCAAGAGCGAACCTGCTTTAGAACGCTCCTATGACCACCCACCACCCCCGCCCCCGCGTCATGGGGATCGTCAACGTCACGCCTGACAGCTTCTCGGACGGCGGGCGGTTCCTGGAGCCCGCCGCCGCCCTGGACCAGGCCTTGCGGCTGGTCGACGACGGGGCCGACATCCTCGACATCGGCGGCGAGAGCACCCGGCCCGGCGCGAAACCCGTCTCCGCCGCCGAGGAGATCGCCCGCGTCGCGCCGCTAATCGCCGCGATCCGCGCGGTCAGCGACGTGACGATCTCGATCGACACCATGAAGCCCGCCGTGGCCCGCGCGGCCGTCGCCGCCGGGGCCAGCCTCTGGAACGACGTCGCCGCCCTGCGCTTCGCCCCCGATGCGCCGGAGGTCGCCGCCGAACTGGGCTGCGAGGTCGTGCTGATGCACATGCTGGGCCAGCCGGGGACCATGCAGGACGACCCGCGCTACGACGACGTCGTCGCCGAGGTCGAGGCCTTCCTGCTGGCCCGGGCCCTGACCGCCATGGCCGCCGGGGTGGCGCGCGAGAAGATCTGGCTGGATCCGGGGATCGGCTTTGGCAAGACCCCGGCCCACAACCTGGCCCTGCTGGCCGCCCTGCCGCGCCTGGCGGCCCTGGGCTATCCGATCCTGCTGGGCGCCAGCCGCAAGCGCTTCATCGCCGCGATCGACCCGCTGGCCGCCGACCCCGCCGCCCGGCTCGGCGGCTCGCTGGCCGCTCACCTGCACGCCGCCGCGTCCGGCGTCGCGGCGGTGCGGGTCCACGACGTGCGCGAGACGGCCCAGGCGCTGGCGGTATGGGGGGCGATCGGCGGCGCGTAGGGCTCAGGAGCGGTTTTCGACCTGAGCCGCCGCCCGGTGGGTCACCGCCCGCAACCGTAGGCGGCCACCTGCCGCTCCCGGTCACGAATATTCTCCAGCGCCTCGACCTTGGCGTCGCGCAGGTTCTTGGCCTTGGCGGCGGCGATCTCGCGCGCGTACAGCGTCTTGGCCTTGGCGATCTGCGCGCGAGCGTCGACGCAGTCGGCCGGTGCGTCGCTGAACCGGAGCAGGTCGACATAGTTCTGGATCGCCTGGCTGGATCCCGTGGCGGCCGCGAGCGCGATCCAGCGGCGAGCTTCCGGCGCGTTGGCCTCTCCGGGGCCTTTGAGCATGTAGTGGATCGACAGCCGGGCGGCGTCCTCGCGATAACCTCTCAACGTACCCGCCTGGGCCTGGGTCAGGTCTGCAGGCGACAGCAGGGCGTCGCCGTAGGGCTGTGTGGCGCTGTTCGCCGCCGCATTGACGGCGGCCACAGCCTCCTTGGCCTGTTGCTCCGGCGTCTTGGGCGAACAGGCGCCGAGCAGGAGGCCCAGCGCCGCGACGGCCGGCGCGAACCGCCCCATGGTCAGGGTTGGTCTCGGCATTGGTTTCCCTCGAACGCGGCTGAACTTGACCATGCCCAAACCTATGGCGACACCCGCGCGTTGGATATCGTCATCACGAACCCCGCTTGCGTAGGCGGTGGCGGGCGGTACCTTGGTGGCATGTCTAGTGTAGTTTCTGCGAGCCGAACCCGGACAAGTAGCGCCCGCGGCAAAGCAGCGGGGGTGGAGGGGAGGCGCGCCCCCACGACGCCTGCAAGCGCGAGACAGGCGTTGTGGGATGAGGCTCGCAAGAAGTCAGGCGAGGCTCACAAGAAGGCCGTGGAAAAGCACCTGACCGCGTTGGCCACCCGTCATAAAAACGACGGTTCACTGGCTGGCGACTAGGTCGCGTTACTCGCGCAGCTAAGAGCGAAAGCGAGGCGCTAAAAGTCCGACTTCCACCCCGAACAGACCTTCGCCCCGTCCGCTTTCCGGAATGGCGCCCGAGGTGTGGTTTCGGGCGTGGGGCTCATTTCCGCACCCGACCAAAGTTAGACATTGGCGCTCAGGAGGCTACGCCTTGTTTGCCCGGCCGAACCGGGCCAGATAGCCTTCAATAAGTGACGCCAATTCATCGGCCGACACCGTCCAGCCGCCACCTAATGCTAGATCCTTGCCGCCCGGATTTGCGACAATATTGATCATCTTAGTCGACTTGATCTTGAAGACAACGATTTCACGGATGTCTGTCCATTTTCGATGGAAGGTCGCAAGCAACCAGTGAAAAGTGAGGCCGTCGCTGTCCAAAACCAGTCTGGGTGGCCAGACTAACTGGAACGTTCCCAGCAAGCCAGTCAGAGAGAAACAGCCGCACGCAGCCCAGCCAGCGATCATTGCCTTTTCGCTGGGTGGCTCTCTGACTAGCCACGCCCCAATCGCGACGAAGGCAACCGAGCCCAGGCACATTAGGGCCGTCTTCCCGCGCGAAGTTGCGACGACGCGCGTGTCACTGTCGACCATAACTCTTCACCACCAAAGCCGCCCTTGACCCGCAGGAGACGCGCTCCATGCCGAAGTCTAGCTTAGGCTTGAGAATGGCCGCAAACCACCCTTCTCGGATGTTGCGAACGTCCGCTCCTCGGACTTGTTCTGAGGACCCCTGCTTCCACCGCGAAGAAGGACGATCCGAGAGGCGGTGAGGTCGCGGCCTCCCGTCGATCGACAGCGCGGCTGGACGAGGGGGCCTCGGACAAGTCCGAAGATGACGGGATTGGGGGCGAGCGGGGGATGGAAATCCCTCACGCCCGCGCCAGCCCCGCCCTTTCCGGCAGAGTCTCCGGCGTGCGCACGTCCCAGGCCAGGCCCAGCCGCTCCAGCAGGCGGATGAACGCGAAGCCCCAGTCCGCCTGGCCCGGATACAGCCCCAGCTTCGCCGAGCCCGGCCAGGCGTGGTGGTTGTTGTGCCAGGCCTCGCCCATGGTTGGGATCGCCGCCCAGGGCACGTCGTGCGCCTGGACGCCCGAGGTCTCGACCAGCCACCGCTGGGGTCCGGTCCGATGGGCCAGGCGGCCGACGTACCAGTGGCCGGTCACCGAAACGCACACCCGCGCGCAGACGCCCCACAGCAGCCATGACCAGCCGCCGGCCAAGAACAGCACGATCGCCACCGGCAGCTGCTGCAGCATCCAGGTCCGATCGAGGAAGCGGTAGAACCGGTCGCCGGCGATCCGCGCCGGCAGTTCCCTGCGCGGCGGCGAGGCCAGCACCAGCCGGCCGTGCAGGTTCCAGGCATAGTCGGTCCAGAAACCGGCCCGGTTGGACAGGTAGGGATGGCAGGCGGGCTGGCGCTGGCCCCAGTCGCGCAGGTCGTGGCCCTCGATCATCGCCAGCGGCCCGCTCATGCCCACCAGCGTGCCGAGGTACATCATCAGGTGGTCCAGCCATAGCGGGCTCTGGAAGCTGCCGTGGATCAGCCGCCGATGGAAACCGACCGAGTGCCCGACCAGCAGGGTGGCGCCGGTCAGGGCGACGAACACCAGCAGGCCGCTCCAGCTAAAGAAGAACGGCGCGGCCAGGGCCCCGGCGAGCATGACGCCCTGCCACAGCGAGGTCGCCGGCGCCCAGACCACGCGGCCCGTCGCGGCGTCGCCGCCGGCGTCCTCAAGGATCGAGTGGACGGCGTAGGGATCGTCGTGGGCGTGGGTCATCTCGCGCCTTCCGTCTCCAGCCGCCGCGCCAGCCGGGCGACGTCGCCGCGCGTCGACAGCCACATCAGGACTTCCGTGCTGGCGGTGATCGCCGCGTCGAACAGCCCGCTCAGCGGCGCGCGGCGGTCGCCACGCAGCCGCACCGCGTGCTGGTAGTGCTCGGCCTCGTCGGCCGCCACCGACTCGATCAGCGCGGCGAGCTCGGGATCATGGTCGCGGACGAAGGCCAGCTGGACCGACAGGTGCTGGTGGACGCCGCGCTCGACGACTTCGGTGCACAGATAGATCGCCCGCGCCCCGAACACCGCCGTGGCCGCGCCCATCGCCGCCGCCCCGATCGTCCAGATCCAGGGCAGCCGGCAGGCCTTGGCCCCGCGCGAGGGCATCAGCGCCCGAAAGCGCCGGGCGTGGTCGGCCTCGTGGTCGCGGGTCAGTTCCAGGAACGGGACCACCTCGGGGCATCGCCAGCGCGCCACGGCCAATTGGGTCTGGTACATCGCCACCCCGCCGCGCTCGCCGGCGTCGTTGACGCGCAGGATGCGGCGGATGATGCGGGCGGGGTCGGAGTCCACGGCGGGCCTCATTCGCCGCTCTCCGGCCGGCGGTAGGCGCTCCTGGCCACGGTCCAGCCGACGACCGCGCCGATGGCGGCCAGGATCGGATAGAGCGTCCATTCTTCCTTCAGGGCCCAGATGACCGAGGTAGGGCGGCCATGGAGGCTGCAAGCGAGGTAGAGCGCCGGCGGTGCGATGGCGCCGACCGCCGCCGCCAACCAGGCTGACCGCACGCCCAGGCCGTGCGTCAACCACCAAACCGGCGCGCCCACGACCAGAAGGCCCAGGAGCCAGACGATAGAGGCGAACAGGATGATGGGCACGGCGGCCAATACTGAAAAGCCAAGCGCCTTGGCGATCTCAAGCGCCATGGGCCGCGACCAGGGACTGCTCCTCGTCGCCCCGGCGATGAAATATGCAGTCAAGGCTAGGTCGGTCAGGACGCCGCCCCAGATGGCGCCGACGCACAGGCTGATGAAGGCGCGGTCGAAAGTCAGGGGCGGGCGAGACATTGCGTCAGGCATGATGGCTCTCTTGATGTAAGCGATTCCTTAAATATCTCATCGCCTATTTGCAAGCGGTTAGCGAAGCGCTTAAATACCAAGGCATGCAACGCGTGTTCGAAGCCCTCTCCTCGACGGTCCGCCGGAAGATCCTGGCCTATCTGGCCCATGCCGAACTGACGGCGGGGGACATCGCCTCGCGGTTCTCGATCTCCAAGCCGGCGGTGTCGCAGCACCTGTCGATCCTGGAGGCGGCGGGCCTGGTGCGCAGCGAGAAGCGCGGCCAGTTCGTGCACTACAGCCTGGTGCGCGACAGCCTGGTCAACACGCTGAACGACTTCGTCCAGGAGGTCTGCCCGGTGTCCAAGCCGCTGAAGGCCGAGAGCGCGCGGCTCAAGGACGAGCGGGACTAGGCCTCACAGCCGCCCGCGTCGGCCGCCCTTGAGCTTGTCGAGCGCGCGGCGGGCGTGTTCGGCCTGGGCGGCGAGGGGGGCGGCCATGACCCCCAGGTCCGTCCCGCCCTGGACGGCGGCCAGGCCGGCGGCGAGGACGTCCACGGGCGGCTTGCGGGCGGTCGGGATCATCTGCGCCACCTTGCGGGCCATGGCAGCCAGGTCGCCGATGGCCTTGGCCTTGTCGCGGGCGCGCCGGATCTCGGCGAGATCCTGGCTGTGCTCGAGGATCGCCCAGGCGGCGTCGAGCGCGGCCATGAGCTTGGCTTGCAGGGCCTGGGACCAGGCAAGCGACGGGGCGGGGGTGTGGGTCTGGGTCATGCCTCACAGTGTGCGGCCGTCCCGAAGGGTGGGGATAGGAAACCTGCGTTTTCGTGTAGGGCGTTGATTTCGTTGAGAGCGGGTCCGGATTTCGCGGGGATAGAGGGGACAGGGACACGCCCTTGCGGCGTGTCCCCCGAAGAAGGCCGAGGCGGCTCTCGTCCCTGGGTCTCCGTGCGGCGTTTGGGGACACGCCGCGAGGGCGTGTCCCCGGTGGGAACCCGCACCCCTGTGGATAACTTTCGCCGCTATCCCGCCGGCAGGGCGTCTAGCAGGTGGCAGGACTTGGCCGGCGTGACGTTCTCCAGCCCGATGACGTCCAGCCCGTTGCCGTCCTCGCTTTGGACCTCGACATATTCGCCGATCACCTCGGCATAGACCGGGGCCTTCAGGGTCTTCAGGCGCTCGCGCAGCTTGGCGACCGGCTTGTCCGCCTCGCCCTCGCCCTCGCGATCGCGCAGCACGTAGCGGTTCTGGGCCAGGTCGCAGCGGGTCAGGATCACCTGGTCCTTCTGGACGTCGACCGTGCCGATATAGAGGTCCTGGGCGGCGGCGGGCGCTGCGGCGGCGGCCACCGCCAGGGCGCACAGGGCGACGAGGGCCGGCTTACTGGCCATTTTCGATCATCTCGAAGGTGTAGCTGCAGCCGGCCAGCACCTTGCCCGGATGCGAAGTGACGGTGGAGACGTTGAGGGTGACGCGGGTCTTGTAGGTGAAGCCGCCGGCCTGGCCCTTGTCGGTGGTGGCCGAGATCTCGCGCTCGCCCAGGAACTTGGTCGGCAGGTCGATCGCCGGCTGGATCTCCAACTGCTTGGCCAGGGGATGAGGGTCGGCCTCGTCGAGCACGGCGATCGGGCCGGAGCTGTTGAAGACGATGTGGCGGGTCTGGCGGCCGAACACCGTGATCGGCGTCTTCAGCGCATAGGCCTTGAGCAGGAAGTTGCTGGTCTTTTCCTCGGTGAGCCCGAAATGGGCCCGGGCCTGCGCCGCCTCGTCCCCGACCAGCCAGAAGGCCAGGGCGTTGTACGACGGCACGTCGTAGGTTCGGCATTCGATCATCTTGGCCAGGTCCAGCGTGGCCGGATCGACCCCGTCTGCGGCCTCCTGGGCCAGGGCCGCGACCGGCGCGAAACAGGCCGCGCCGATCAGCGCGACGCGGGACAGTCTTCTCATCAGGAACCCCAACCCATGCAACTTGGCAGTGAATACGCCCCGGTAAGGTGAAGGTTCCCGGGTCAGGCCGGGAATGTCGCGCGCGCCAGGCGGGGGCAAGTGCGCGCATGGACCTCAAGGCGCCTACCCCCGCCCCCCGACTCCCCGCTAGAACCTTCCCATGACCCAAGCTACCCACCGCGGCCGCGTGCTCGTCCTCGCCGGATCGGATTCCGGCGGCGGGGCCGGGATCCAGGCCGACATTAAGACCATCACCGCCCTGGGCGGCTACGCGGCCACGGCGATCACCGCCGTCACGGTGCAGAACACCCTGGGCGTCAGCGCCGTGCATCCGATCCCGCTGGAGATCGTCGAGGCCCAGGCCCGCGCCGTGCTCGACGACATCGGGGCCGACGCCTTCAAGACCGGGATGCTGGGCGACGCCGCCACGGTCGAGGTGGTGGCCCGGGTGCTGGACAGCGCCAGGGGCGTACCGGCCGTCATCGACCCGGTGATGGTCGCCAAGGGCGGGGCTTCGCTGCTGGCCGATCAAGCGGTCGGGGCGCTGAAAAGCCTGCTGGTCCCGCGCGCCGCCCTGCTGACCCCCAACGCCCCCGAGGCCGCGGCCCTGACCGGCCTGGCGGTCGAGACCACCGACGACCTGCGCCGGGCCGGCGAGGCCCTGCTGGCGCTGGGCGCCCATGCGGTGCTGATGAAGGGCGGACATGTGCTCAATGGCGAAGGGGGGGGCGAGCGGGTCATCGACCTGCTGATCACCCGCCAGGGCGAGACGGCGTTCGAGGGCGAGCGGATCGACACCCGCCACACCCACGGCACCGGCTGCACCCTGGCCAGCGCCTGCGCCGTCGGCCTGGCCCAGGGCCTGTCCCTGACCGAGTCCGTGGCCCGGGCCTGGAACTATGTCCACGAGGCCATGCTGCGCGCGCCGGGGTTCGGGGCGGGGCATGGGCCGCTGGACCACGGCTGGCTGCTCCGCGGGGAAGGGGGGCGCCGATGAGCTCGCTGGAAGCCCGCCTCGCCGACATCCTCCGCGCCACGCCCACCACCTTGCAGGTGCTGCGCACGGTCCGCGACCTGGACCTGCCCGACGGCATGGTGTTCTCCGGCGCCGTCTACCAGCCGGTCTGGAACCACCTGACCGGCCGGGCGCCCGACTACGGGATCAAGGACTACGACGTGGCCTATCACGACGCGTCCGACATCTCGTACGAGGCCGAGGATGTGGTGATCCGGCGGGTGGCGGCGGCGTTCGAGCCGCCGCTGCGCGATCTGGTCGAGGTGCGCAACCAAGCCCGCGTGCACCTTTGGTTCGAAAAGAAGTTCGGGGCGGACGAGCCCTATCCGCCTCTGGAGTCCAGCGCCGCGGCCCTGGAGCGCTTCGTGGCCACGGCCTTCTGCGTGGGCGTGCGGATGGAGGCGGACGACAGCCTCTCGGTGTTCGCTCCGTTCGGGCTGGACGACCTGTTCGCCCTGCGCCTGCGGCCCAATCCCCTGCGGCTGAAGGGGGCCGGCGGCTGGGCGCGCACCACCGGCTCGGCCAAGGCGCGGTGGCCAGAGATCACGGTGGAGGGAGAGTAGGGGCTCCCTTTTCCACCGTCATCCCGGGCCTCGTGCCCGGGACCCCTCTATCCGCCGCAAGCGTGGAGGGGGTGGCGCGCTGGCGCGCCATGGCGCTCACCGTCGGCTGGACCAGGGGTCCCGGGCACAAGGCCCGGGATGACGAACGTCTTGAATGCGCGCGGCAAAACATTGTCACCCATGACAATGTTGCCTTTGATCCCGTGACGCCTTGCTCCTACGACCGCGAAAGCCGTCATTTCCGGGAGCCCCGCCATGCGCCAGTGGACCATCGACGCCTTCGCCTCGGGCCCCTTCAAGGGCAATCCGGCCTGCGTGGTCGAGCCGTTCGAGCAGTGGCCCGACACCGCCTGGATGCAGGCCCTGGCCGCCGAGAACAACCAGGCCGAGACCGCCTTCCTGCTGAAGACAGCCGACCCGGCGCGGTTCGGCCTGCGCTGGTTCACCCCGACGGTCGAGGCGCCGATCTGCGGCCACGCCACCCTGGCCAGCGCCCATGCGCTGTTCGAGGAGATGGGCGTGGACGCGCCGCTGCTGGCCTTCGACACCCTGGCGGGCGAACTGACCGTGCGCAGGGTCGATGGGGTGTTCGGCGGGGCGGGGCTGGAGATGGACTTCCCGGCCGATCCGCCGCGCCGGGTCGAGGCCGGGCCCGAACTGGCCCAGGCGCTGGGCGTGACGCCGCTGGAGGTCTGGGCCGGCCAATACCTGCTGGCCGTGGTCGCCGACGAGGCGACGGTGCGGGGGTTGTCCCCGGACCTGGCCCTGCTGGGCGCTGTCGGCGCGGGTCTGGCCAAGGGCGGGCCGGGCCAGGTGATCGTCGCCGCCCTGGCCGACCCGGCCCGCGACTACGCCGTGGTCAGCCGCTTCTTCGCCCCGGCGGCCGGGATTCCCGAGGACCCGACCACGGGTTCGGCCCACTGCATCCTGACGCCGCTCTACGCCGACAAGCTGGGCGTGGCGTCCTTGCGGTTCCACCAGGCCTATCCGGGTCGAGGCGGCGACCTGGACTGCGAAAACCGCGGCGCGCGCGTTCTCCTGCGCGGCCGCGGCTTCACGATGGTGGAGAGCCGGCTGCGGGTGGCGCCGGCCCTCGTCTAGGCCTAGTAGCGACGGCCGTCGCGATAGTCGCGGTCATGGCGCTCGTAGCGGATCTGGGCGCTGATGCGGTCGTAACGGCGATCCAGGTCCTCGCGCTCCCAGCCGCTCAGGCCGCCGCGACGATAGCGGGACTCCAGGCGGGCGGTTTCGCGCAGCTCGCCCTTCAGGCGCCAGGCCTCGTTGCGGGTCAGGCCGCCGCTGCGGATGCCGCGGTCGATGCGCTCGTCCAGGCGGGCGACGCGGTCGCCGCCGACGTCCTGGTTGTAGCCGCGGTCATAACCGCGATCGGGGCCGCGGTCGTAGCCGTAGGCCTGGGCCGAGGCCACGGCGGGGACGGCGGCGGCGATGGCCGAGACCGCGGCGATCGAAAGCAGAATCTTTTTCATCGTACGGTTCCTCTTGAAGATGTCCGGCGCCGAGGAGGCGACGTTGGACACAAGAGACCACACGGCGGCTGAAGCGGTCCTGAGCCGCTCGTTATGTTGCGTTCAGGTAGGTGAACCATTGCTCCCCCTCTGGGGGAGCTGTCGGCGAAGCCGACTGAGGGGGCGNAGACCAGAAAGGCGGCGGCGGCCTTCAGGGTGACCACCGAGCCGACCTGGGCGCTGGCCGGCGCGCTGATCGGGCCACCTCCCCCAGAGGGGGAGGATCAGGCCGCCGCGACCTTGGAGCCTTCGCGCCGGGCCGCGGCCACGGCGGTCTCGATGGCGTCATAGAGCTTGGTCACTTCGATCGGCTTGGCGACGTGGCCGTCCATGCCTGCGGCCATGTAGCCCTCGACCTGGTGGACCAGGGCGTTGGCGGTCACGGCGACGATCGGGATGCGCTTGCGGCCTTCGCCGACCTCCAGCGCACGGATGGTGCGGGCCGCCTCGACGCCGTCCATCACCGGCATGTGGATGTCCATCAGCACGATGTCGTAGGCGCCGCGCTTCCAGGCCTCGACGCAGGCCGCGCCGTCGGCCACCAGCTCGACCTCGGCGCCCAGCGGGGCCAGGACGGCGGCGATGACCTTCTGGTTGGTCGGATTGTCGTCGGCGGCCAGCACCCGCAGGCGACGCTCGGACTCGATCGGCGGCGGCGGGGCGGCTTCCGTCGGCGCGGGGGCGGCGGCCTCGCCGCGCGGCATGGTCACCACGACGGTGAAGGTCGAACCCTGGCCCTCGCGGCTCTGCACATGCACGCCGCCGCCCATCAGGGTGGCCAGTTCGTTGCAGATCGACAGGCCCAGGCCCGAGCCGCCGAACCGGCGGGTGGTCGAGCTGTCGGCCTGGACGAACTTGTCGAACAGGCGCGGCAGGGTCTCGGCGTCGATGCCGATGCCAGTGTCGACCACGTCGACGCGCAGGCCCGCGCCGTCGTCCGACGAGGCGAATCGCACCGAGACGCTGCCCTCCAGCGTGAACTTCAGGGCGTTGGAGACCAGGTTGCCCAAGATCTGGCGCAGGCGGTCGACGTCGCCGCGCCACGAACCCAGGGCTTCGGGCGCCACGAACACGCCGAAGTCCAGGTTCTTGGCCCGCGCCTGGGTGGCGTAGGATTCGCGGATCGACAGGGCCAGGCTGGCCAGGTCGAAGTCGCGCTCGACCAGGTCCAGGCGGCCGGCCTCGATCTTCGACAGGTCCAGCACGTCGTTGAGCACCGACAGCAGCAGGCTTCCCGATTCGCGGATCACCGACAGGCGCTCGCGCTGGGCGGCGCTGAGCTCGCCCATGGCCATCACCTCGGTCATGGCCAGCACGCCGTTCAGCGGCGTGCGGATCTCGTGGCTCATATTGGCCAGGAAGTGTGACTTCAGGACGTTGGCGGCATTGGCGTCGTCGCGCGCCTTGACCAGTTCGGCCATGGCCCCGCGCAGGTCGTGGTCGTTGATCTCCAGCCGCGAGACCAGATGGTTGAAGCTGGAGGTCAGGCTGTGGAAGACGTCGTCGTCGGCGGACTCCTCCACCGGCTTGAAGCGACCGTCGGCGGCGACCTCGCGCATGGCCCTGGACAGGCGCTCCATCGGCTTGGTCATGCGCCGGGCCAGGCCGTTGGCCAGCAGGATCGCCAGGCCGGCCGAGCCGAAGAACAGGGTGCCGGTCAGGGCCAGGTCGCGGGCCATGATGTCGGTCAGGCTGGGGCGGCGGGCCGACAGGGACAGGGCGCCGACCTGCCGCGAGCCCAGCTTGATCGGGCGGACCAGGGTGTCGACCTCGGCGTCCTGCGAAGCGCCGACCTGGGCGACCACCTGGCCCTGCATGTCGGTCAGGCGCACGGACGCCACGCCGGGCGCCTTGGCCACGGCCTCGAGGGCGCGATAGGCGCCGACGGTGTTGTGATCGGCCAGGGGCGCGGCGGCGCCGGCCGCCACCATCTGGGCCAGGATCGCGTGATTAGCCTGGGATTCCTGGCGGGCGACGCTCCACTGCTGAAGCATGAAGCACACGCACGCGGCCAGCAGCGCGACCACCGTGGTGGTCAGCGCGACGCTGGCGATTCGCGCCTGCAACGGCGCGTGCGGCGTGCCTTCAGGGCGGCGGCTTTGGTCGGTCATGACCCGTCCAGGTGGATTTCGGCCGTTATTGTCGCGCGATCTTCCTAACGGTTCACTTCCGCCCAGGCCCCCGGCCGCGACAAACTAACGCTAGCGGTTGTTTTTCTTTCCGCTCTCTTAACATCTGGTTTACCTTCTCCCTTAGGTTTTTGTTAAGGGAGATGGGTGTGGAAAAGGCTTTCGTTGCTCAACGTGTCGCCAACAAGCTGTTCGCCACCGAGTCGGCTATCGACGCCGCGATGGTGGAAACCATGGAAATGACGGCGGAGCTGATCCAGGCTCGTAAGGACCTGGAGCTGTCGTCGGTCGTCGCCAACGGCGCCACGGCCAAGCTGGCCGATGCGGTCGCCGCCCTGGCCGCCGCCCGCACCGCGGTCGTCGAAGCCCACGCTGAACTGGACGAAGTCCGTCTGCGCATCGGTATCCGCACCAAGCTGATCGGCGTGATCAGCAAGCCGGCGGGCTCGGCTCAGACCGATCTGCGCGTCGCCGTCTAAGTTACATTGCAAATAGTTTAATACCTTGGGCCCCTAATCTAGGTTAGAGGCCCAAGGTATGCATCTCGATTTCCTGCTCATTTTTGGTTGGACATTGATTCTAGGCGTCAGCCTTTTGGCTTGGCGCCTGGGCGGGCGAGTCGAGCGGCAAGTGGCCTTGCTGGTGGTGGTCATGTCTCTGGCCATTACCTTGATCGGCCTGATACCGGACAAGGCGATCCAGAAGCCCAGCTATTTCCTGGTCGACGGCCTGTTCGGCGCCGGGCTGATGGTGATGGCGATGCGGTACACCACCGCCTGGCTGGGGGTCGCCGTTCTCCTGCAGGCCGCGCAATTCAGTCTTCACGCCTATTATCTGGTGGGCGGCAAGATGTACGACACCTTCTACGCCATGGTGAACAACCTGGTCAGCCTGGGCGTGCTGGTGTGCCTGACCGCCGGATGCCTGCTGGCCTGGCGCAAGCGGCGACGCGCCGGCGAAAACTGACCGCCGCAAAATAATTGCCGGCCGCGGACGATTCGTTCGTTCCGCCGCAAAATCTCTCCTTGCCATCGCCGTCGAAAAAGAGTTTGTCGCCGGCGGGCCACATCCCCCCAACGGGATGCAGTCCATCTGTAAGGATGGGAGACATCGATATGACGACCCTCGCCAAGCCGGCGATCCGCCCGGCTCGCCCCGAGTTCTCTTCCGGCCCGTGCGCCAAAAGGCCCGGCTGGACCCCCGAAAATCTCAGAAACGCCGTGCTGGGCCGGTCGCACCGCTCCAAGCTGGGCAAGGGCCGCCTGAAGGCCGCCATCGACCAGACGCGGCAAGTGCTGGAAGTCCCCGCCGACTTCCTGATCGGCATCGTCGCCGGCTCGGACACCGGCGCCGTCGAGATGGCGATGTGGTCGATGCTGGGCGCCCGCCCGGTCCAACTGCTGGCCTTCGAGTCCTTCGGCAAGGACTGGGTCACCGACGTCACCAAGCAACTGAAGCTGCCGAACGTCGAGGTGCTCGACGCGCCCTACGGCCAGCTGCCCGACACGTCCAAGGTCGATCCGGCCAAGGACCTGGTCTTCACCTGGAACGGCACCACCTCGGGCGTCCGCGTCCCGAACGCCGACTTCATCTCGGCCGACCGTGAAGGCATCACCATCTGCGACGCCACCAGCGCCGCCTTCGCCCAGGACCTGGACTGGACCAAGCTGGATGTCGTGACCTTCTCCTGGCAGAAGGCCCTGGGCGGCGAGGGCGCGCACGGGATCCTGATCCTGTCGCCGCGCGCCGTGGCCCGCCTCGAGAGCTACACCCCCGCCTGGCCGATGCCGAAGCTGTTCCGCATGACCAAGGGCGGCAAGATCGCCGCCGACATCTTCGAGGGCGCGACCATCAACACGCCGTCGATGCTGTGCGTCGAAGATGCCCTGGACGCCCTGAAGTGGGCCGCCTCGATCGGCGGCCTGGAAGCCATGCAGGCTCGCGCCGACCAGAACCTGGCCGTGCTGGCCGACTGGGTCGCCCGCACCCCGTGGGTCGAGTTCCTGGCCGCCACGCCGGAGATCCGCTCCAACACCTCGGTGTGCCTGAAGGTCGTCGATCCCACGATCGCCGCCCTGCCGGACGACGCCCAGGCCGACTTCGCCAAGAAGCTGGCCAGCCTGCTCGAGAAGGAGGGCGCGGCCCTCGACATCGGCGGCTATCGCGACGCCCCGGCCGGCCTGCGCATCTGGTGCGGCGCCACGGTGGAGGCTTCGGACCTCGAGGCCCTGACGCCCTGGCTTGACTGGGCGTTCGCCACCGTCTCGGCCGAACTGGCCGCCGCTTAAGCGTCTCCCACTTCGCGGCTGAAATCCTCGTCCTTCGACAAGCTCAGGATGAGGATTCCGGACTGCCGCATTTCAGTAGCCCTCATCCTGAGCTTGTCGAAGGACGAGGGCGCGCACCGAATTCTCCGTAAGGAATCCCCCACATGACCGCTCCCCGCGTCCTCATCGCCGACAAGCTCAGCCCCGCCGCCGTCGACATCTTCAAGAACCGCGGCGTCGACTTCGACATCAAGGTCGGCCTGTCGAAAGACGAACTGATCGCCGTGATCGGCGACTATGACGGCATCGCCATCCGCTCGGGCGCCAAGCTCGACAAGGACGTGATCGCCGCCGCCCACAAGCTGCAGGTCATCGCCCGGGCCGGCATCGGCGTCGACAATGTCGACATCCCCGCCGCCACGGCCAAGGGCGTGGTGGTGATGAACACCCCGTTCGGCAACTCGATCACCACGGCCGAGCACGCCATCGCCATGATGTTCGCCCTGGCCCGCCAGCTGCCGGCCGCCGACGCCAGCACCCAGGCCGGCAAGTGGGAAAAGAACCGCTTCATGGGCGTGGAGCTGTACGCCAAGACCCTGGGCCTGATCGGGGCCGGCAACATCGGCGGCATCGTCGCCGACCGGGCTCTGGGCCTGAAGATGAAGGTCGTGGCCTACGACCCCTTCCTCTCGCCCGAGCGCGCCATCGAGATGGGCGTCGAGAAGGTCGAGCTGGAAGACCTGCTGGCCCGCGCCGACGTCATCACCCTGCACACCCCGCTGACCGACAAGACCCGCAACATCCTGTCGGCCGAGAACCTGGCCAAGACCAAGAAGGGCGTGCTGATCGTCAACTGCGCCCGCGGCGGCCTGGTCGACGAGGTGGCCCTGCGCAAGCTGCTGGACGACGGCCATGTCGGCGGCGCGGCCTTCGACGTGTTCGTCACCGAGCCGGCCAAGGAAAACCCGCTGTTCGGTTCGGACAAGGTCGTGGCCACCCCGCACCTGGGCGCCAGCACCAGCGAGGCCCAGGAGAACGTGGCCCTGCAGGTGGCCGAACAGGTCAGCGACTACCTGCTGACCGGCGCGGTCACCAACGCGCTGAACAGCCCCTCGATCACCGCGGAAGAAGCCCCCAAGCTGAAGCCGTTCGTGGCCCTGGCCGAGAAGATCGGCGCCCTGGCCGGCCAGATGGTCGACTTCGGCATCTCCGCCATCGACATCGCCTTCGAGGGCGAGGTCTCCAAGCTGAACGTCAAGCCGATGACCTCGGCCGCCCTGGCCGGGATCCTCAAGCCGATGCTGGCCGAGATCAACATGGTCTCCGCCCCGGCCGTGGCCAAGGAGCGCGGCATCACCGTCTCCGAGAGCCGCCAGGAGGTCAGCCCCACCTATGACAGCCTGATGCGCATCACCATCACCACCGAGAAGGGCAAGCGCGCCTTCGCCGGCACGGTGATCGCCGGCGCGCCGCGCATCGTCGAGGTCAAGGGCATGGAGCTGGACGCGGGCTTCTCGCCGGCCATGCTCTACATCAACAACCTGGACAAGCCGGGCTTCATCGGCGCCCTGGGCATGCTGCTGGGCGAGGCGGGCGTCAACATCGCCACCTTCAACCTGGGCCGTGTCTCGGCCGACGAGGACGCCATCGCCCTGGTCGGCGTCGACCAGGCCCCGGACGAGGCCCTGCTGGCCAAGATTCAGGCCCTGCCACACGTCAAGGAAGCCCGCGCCCTGACGTTCTAGGGGACTCCGATCCTTCTCCCCTTACGGGAGAAGGTGGCCTGCGTAGCAGGTCGGATGAGGGGTTTCTCAGGCGTTCGAAGCCGCGTCCGGTCGAAAGGCTGGGCGCGGCTTTCGCGTTCATCGACCCCTCATCTGTCGGCTTCGCCGACACCTTCTCCCGCAAGGGGAGAAGGAAGAGAGCGTGCAGATCCGGTGCAATCGACGAGGCGATCCGGCCAAGACGCCGTCCGGCCATTTTCAAGCCTCACCGGACCGGCTAGGTGCGGACGGTCCCAGCCAGGAGCCCCGATGTCCCTCCGCGCCCGCAAGATCAACCGCCTGGTCTTCATCGTCTTCCTGGCCGCCGCCGCCTTCGCCCTGGCCAAGGCCCTGCTGCCCGACGACGACAGCATCGGCCTGATCCCCTGGGACAAGGCCAAGCACTTCCTGGTCTTCTACGTGCTCAGCATCCTGGCCAGCCTGGCCCTGCCGCAGAGCCGGCTGCACCGCATCGGCCTGGCGATCCTGGCGTTCGGCGGGGCGATCGAGATCCTGCAGGCTTTCGTCGGCCGTGACGCCTCGTGGTTCGACCTGTTCGCCGACGCCTGCGGCATCAGCGCGGCGTTCGGACCGATGCTGGTCAGCCAGTGGTGGCGGGCCAAGCCGCGGTTCTAGGCCGGTCCTCGTTCCGCCCCTTCGGCGCGTCATTCCAGCGCATCCCTGAATCGCGACCCGGCTCCGCTTGACTCTCCATGCCCGGAGGATCAGAACAAAAGTGGAACATCGGAGATGCAGGGATGCCCGGGGCGAAGCCCGCCCTTTCGGCTTTGAGAGCCCAGATCGCCGCCCTGGAGGCGGGGACTCGGACTCCGCCTCCCGTCCTGCCGTTCGGGGATCCGCGCATCGACGGCTGCTTTCCGGCCGGCGGCCTGCCGCGCGGCGGCTGGCACGAGGTGGGCGGGGCCGGACTGGAGGAAGAGACCGGCGCCGCGCCCGCGAGCTTTTCCGCCTTGCTCTTGCGGCCGTTGGCCGCGTGGGGCGCGGTGGTCTGGGTGATGCGGCGCGCCGACCTGCACGCCCCGGGCCTGGTCGGGCTGGGCTTTCCCACCGGCCGGCTGATCCAGGTCAAGGCTCGCGACGAGGCCGAGGTGCTGTCGGTGCTGGAGGACGCCCTGGCCACGGTCGGCGTCGCCGCGGCGATCGGCGAGGCGCAGAGTCCCGACCTCAAGGCCGGCCGCCGCCTGCAGTTGGCTTGCGAACGGCGCGGCGCGACCGGGGTGCTGCTGCGACGACGGCCCTATGGCGGCCCGGCCGGCAAGGTTCGCGAGGTCTCCGGCGCGGCCGCCCAGACCCGCTGGCGCATCGCCGCCGCGCCCAGCCAGCCGCCGCCGGGCGACCCGGGCCTGGGCCCGCCGCGCTGGCGGGTCGAACTCGAACGCTGCCGGGGCGGCCGTCCCGGCGCCTGGATCCTCGAACAAGCGGAGGCCGCCGATGGCCCGCATCCTTTCCGTCTGGTGTCGCAATTGGCCGATCACGACATGGGCGAGGAAGAATACCGTCGCACCGCCTAGATCTTCCCCCCGTGGGGGAGGTGTCGGCGAAGCCGACGGAGGGGGGAATCATAGGCCGCCGGCCCGTGGCCGGGTCGACCTTCCGATCACGCCCCCCGCCGGTCGCTTCGCGACCGCCTCCCCCGCAGGGGGAGGGCCTGTTTTGCCTCCTCCCCCCGTCGCCCTGGTCGCCACAGAAGGCGGCACGCGCCGCCTGGCCGCCGTCGACGACGCGGCCGCGGCCCTGGGCCTGTTCGTCGGCCAGAAGGCCGCCGACGCGGCGGCCCTGGTTCCGGACCTGCTCACCGCCGACCACGACCCCGATGGCGACCGCGCGGCGCTGGAGATCCTCTGCGACTGGTGCGTGCGCTTCTCGCCGGCCGTGGCCATCGACGGGCTGGACGGCCTGTTCCTCGATGTCGAGGGGGTGTCGCACCTGTGGGGCGGCGAGGCTTTGATGTTGGACGACCTGCTGGCGCGGCTGGAGCGCTGGGGCGCGCCGGCCCGCGGGGCGATCGCCGACACCCCCGGCGCGGCCTGGGCCCTGGCCCGCTACGGCCCCGATCGCACGATCGTCCCGCCCGACGGCCAGGGCCCGCTGCTGGCCCCGCTGCCGGTGGCGGCCCTGCGGCTGGACGAGGCGGCCCAGGCCCAACTGCCGCGCCTGGGCCTGTTCCAGGTCGGCCAGCTGCTGGCCCTGCCGCGCGCCCAGCTGGCCCGGCGGTTCGGGCTTTCCGCGGTGATGCGCCTGGACCAGGCCCTGGGCGCGGCCCGCGAGGCCCTGGTCTTCCGCCGCCCCGCCACCCCGTGGTTCGACCGCCTGGCCTTCTTCGAGCCGATCAGCGCCCTGTCCGACCTGGAGCGGGTCACCGGCGACATCTGCGCCCTGCTGTGCGCCCGGCTGGAGGCCGAGGGGCGCGGCGCGCGGCGGTTCGAGCTGGTCTTCCACCGGCTGGACGGCAAGGACCAGCCGGTGCGGGCCGGCCTGTCGCGCCCGGGCCGCGACGCCGCCCGCATCGCCAAGCTGCTGAAGCCGAAGCTGGACACGGTCGATCCGGGCTTCGGGATCGAGGTCGTCACCCTGTGGGCCGCCGAGGTCGAGCCGCTGTCGACCGCGCAACGGAACCTGAACGCCGACGCCGACGCTGACGCCGGCCTGGAGGAGGGCCTGGCGCCGCTGGTCGACCGGCTGGTCAACCGCCTGGGCGAGGACCGGGTGTGGCGGGCCGATCCGTATCCGAGCCACGTGCCGGAACGTTCCGTGGTCCGCCGCGCGCCGCTGGATCCCCGACCGGAAGACGCCTGGGACCCGGACCGTCCCCGGCCGACCCGCCTGCTGCGCCGTCCCGAGGCGATCGAGGTGATGGCCAAGCTGCCCGACGACCCGCCGGTCCGCTTCACCTGGCGCGGCCGGTCGCGCCGCGTGCGCCTGGCCGAGGGGCCCGAGCGGATCGGCCAGGAATGGTGGCGCAAGACCTTCGACGAGGTCGGGCCGGGCAAGGTGCGCGACTACTACCGGGTGGAGGACGAGACGGGCGAACGGTTCTGGATTTTCCGCGCCGGCCTGTACGGCGACGGGGACAAGGCCCCGAAGTGGTGGTTGCATGGCCTGTTTGGCTAAGACCCTCCCCCTGTGGGGGAGGCGATCGCGCAGCGATCGGTGGGGGGATACGGCCGAGGCGGGACCACTCCCCCCTCCGGCCCATTTGGGCCGCCTCCCCCATGGGGGGAGGGTCTAGCCATGACCACCCACCGCTACGCCGAGCTCCAGGCCACCACCAACTTCTCGTTCCTGCGCGGCGCTTCCCACGCCCAGGAGCTGATGCTGACCGGCCAGGCCCTGGGCCTGAGCGCCGTGGGGGTCACCGACCGCAACAGCCTGGCCGGGGTGGTGCGGGCCTGGACGGCGGCCAAGGACCTGCAAATCCGCGCCCTGACCGGCTGCCGGCTGGACTTCATGGACGGCACGCCCAGCCTGCTCTGCTATCCCTCCGACCGCGAGGCGTTCGCCCGCCTGACCCGCCTGCTGACCGTGGGCCAGCGCCGGGCCGAAAAGGGCGAGTGCCACCTGTCCTGGAAGGATTTCCTGGAGCACGCCCACGGCCAGCTGGCCCTGGTCGTGCCGCCGGCGAAACTGGACGAGACCTTCCAGGCCGATCTCGACCGCATGGCCGGCGAACTGCGCGGCCGGGTCTGGCTGGCCGCCAGCCGGGCCTACGCCGCCCAGGACCTCAAGCGCCTGTCGCGGCTGGCCGAGCTGGCCCGCGACGCCGGCGCGCCGATGGTCGCCACCAATGACGTGCTCTATCACGGCCCCGAGCGGCGGCCGCTGCAGGACGTGATGACCTGCATCCGCGAGGGCTGCACGATCACCGAGGCGGGCTTCCGCCTGGAGGCCAACGCCGAGCGCCACCTGAAGACGCCCGCCGAGATGGCCCGGCTGTTCGAGCGTTGGCCCCAGGCGGTGGAGCGCACGGTCGAGATCGTCGAGCGCATCGGCTTCGACCTTTCGCACCTCAAGGAGCAGTACCCGGACGAGCCCGTGCCGCCGGGCAAGACGGCGATGGAGCACCTGACGGATCTGGCCTGGAAAGGGGCGGCCTGGCGCTATCCCGGCGGCGTTCCGCCCAAGGTTCAGGACAACCTCCGCACGGAGCTGGGCCTGATCGCTAAGATGGACTACCCCAACTACTTCATCACCGTGCACGACATCGTCCAGAAGGCGCGGGAGATGGGAATCCTGTGCCAGGGGCGGGGCTCGGCGGCCAATTCCTCGGTCTGCTACTGCCTGGGGGTGACGGCGATCGACCCCATGGAGCACCGGCTGCTGTTCACCCGTTTCATTTCCGAGAACCGCGGCGAGCCGCCGGACATCGACGTCGACTTCGAGCACGAGCGGCGCGAGGACGTCATGCAGTATGTCTACGAGCGCTATGGCCGCGACTACGCCGCCATCTGCGGCACGGTGATCCACTACCGCCCGCGCAGCGCCATCCGCGACGTCGGCAAGGCCCTGGGCCTGACCGAGGACATCACCGCGATCCTGGCCAACACCGTCTGGGGCAGCTGGGGCGACGGCCTGCCCGACGAGCATATCCGCCAGACGGGCCTGGACCCGAAGAACCCGCAGATCGCCCGGGCCATCGCCCTGGCCACCGAGCTGCTGCAGTTCCCGCGCCACCTGTCGCAGCACGTGGGCGGCTTCGTCCTGACCAAGCGGCGGCTGGACGAGACCGTGCCGATCGGCAATGCGGCGATGAAGGACCGCACCTTCATCGAGTGGGACAAGGACGACATCGACAGCCTGGGCCTGATGAAGGTCGACATCCTGGCCCTGGGCATGCTGGCGGCCATCCAGCGGGCGTTCGGCATGCTGCGCGCCGACCACGGTCAGCCGATCGTCGACCTGGCCGACGTGCCGGTCGAGGTGAAGGGCGTCTACGACATGCTGTCGGTCGCCGACAGCGTCGGGGTGTTCCAGGTCGAGAGCCGAGCCCAGATGTCGATGCTGCCCCGGCTGAAGCCCAACAGGTTCTACGACCTGGTCATCGAGGTGGCGATCGTCCGGCCGGGCCCGATCCAGGGCGACATGGTCCACCCCTATCTGCGGCGGCGACAGGGCCTGGAGAAGGCGGAATGGCCGGCGCCCTCGCCGGAGCACGGCGACAAGGACGAACTGAAGGGCATTCTGGGCAACACCTACGGCGTGCCGCTGTTTCAGGAACAGGCCATGAGCCTGGCCATCGAGGCGGCCAGGTTCACGCCCGACGAGGCCGACGGCCTGCGCAAGGCCATGGCCACCTTCAAGCACGACGGCGACCCGGGCCAGTATCGCGGCAAGTTCGTCGAGGGCATGGTGTCGCGCGGCTATGAACGCGACTTCGCCACGCGGTGCTTCAAGCAGATCGAGGGCTTCGGCTCGTACGGCTTCCCGGAAAGCCACGCGGCCAGCTTCGCCAAGCTGGTCTATGTCTCGGCCTGGATCAAATGGGCCTGGCCGGACGTGTTCTGCGCGGCCCTGATCAATTCCCAGCCGATGGGCTTCTACCAGCCGGCCCAGCTGGTGCGCGACGCTCGCGAACACGGGGTCGAGGTGCGGGCCCCGGACGTGCTGACCAGCGCCTGGGACTGCACGCTGGAGGACGCCACGCCGCCGACCGGGCGGGAACGGCGGATCGCCGATGACAAGATCTTCAATCCCGACACCCGGCCGCTCTGGAAGGCCGTTCGCCTGGGCCTGCGCCAGATCAAAGGACTGAAGAAGAAGAAAAAGCCGGAGGACGCCGATCTCGACGCCGACCTGATCATGGCCGCCCGCGCCGCCGGCGCCCGCGCCCCCGCCGACTTCGCGCGGGCCGGCGTTTCCCAGCGCGCCCTGGAGCTGCTGGCCGAGGCCGACGCCTTCGCCGGGGCGGGCCTCTCCCGCCGCGACGCCCTGTGGGCGGTCAAGGGGCTGAAGGGCGAGGTCAAGGTCGACAGCCAGGCGCCGCTGCTGGCCGGCCTGCCGTTGTTCGAGGACGCCGTCGCCCTGCCGGCCATGGCCTTGCCCCAGCAGGTGGCCGAGGACTACCGCACCACCAGCCTGTCGCTGAAGGCCCACCCGCTGCGGTTTTTCCGGCCCCAGCTGGACCGGCTGAACGTCACGCCCGCCGAGCGGCTGAAGGGCGTGCGCGACGGCCGCAGGGTCAGCGTCGGCGGGCTGGTGCTGATCCGCCAGCGGCCGGGCACCGCCAAGGGCGTGGTGTTCCTGACCCTGGAGGACGAGACCGGCGTGGCCAATGCGGTGGTCTGGAAGGACTGTTTCGACGCCCACCGCCGCACGGTGATGAGCGCCTCGTTCCTGATCGTCCACGGCAAGGTCCAGGCCGCCGACGGCGTCATCCACGTGGTGGCTGAGAGCTTCACCGACCTGTCGGCGCAGCTGGCGCGCATGAAGGAAGACCCTGAAGCCCCGGCCCCCACGGTGCGGATGCGGACATCCGGACGGCTGCAGAGGAGCCGGGATTTTCACTAGGGCGTCGCATGTCACCCCGGACGGCTCGCGGCCCCCGAGCGACGTCCCTCCCAGAGAGAGGGATCGGCGTGTGGCTAGGGCGCCGCGCCCAGCGCCTTCAGCTGCGCCGCGCCGTTCCCGTTCCCGGGGTTCAGGACCAGGGACCGGCGATAGGCCGCGATCGCCAGCGCCTTTTCGCCATTGGCGGCATAGGCCTCGCCCAGGCTGTCGAAAGCGTTCCAGCTGTCGGGGTGCAGGTCCGCGGCCAGCTTCAGGACGCCCGCGGCCATGGAGGTGTCGCCGGCGGCCAGTCGTTGGTAGCCCCAGCGGTTCAGCTCCGTCTCGTCGATCGCGAAGTCTGGGTCGCGACTCTTGAACGCCTGGTAGGTCGCCAGCGCCTTGTCGAAACCGGCGCGGTTGAGCTCGGCGGCGAAGGCCGCGCGGGTGGGCGGCGCGCCCGTGGACTTGGTCACGTCGGCGGCCAGCAGGTGACGCGGCGCGCCCGTCTTGGCGACGGGCGTGTCGAGGAAGGTACGGCTGGCGGCGTCGCCTTTCAGATAGGCGTCCAGGAAGCGGCGGACATAGGTCTCCACCCAGCCGTTAGCGACCGACAGCTCGTCCTTGTCATAGGCGCCATAGCGGCTGTCGGGCAGCAGCCGCTGGCCAAACATCGCCGAGAAGTTGGCATGGACGTAGGGATACATCGTGACCTTGTAGAGGTCGGCGTATTTCATCTTGGCCAGGAAGCTCTGGTCCCGGTTGACGTCGGCGGCCGTGTCCTCGACCAACTTCGGCGCGGCGGCGATGTACAGCATCGGCGCGGTGACGCGGGCCGGGGTCAGGTACTGGGACTGCTTGACGATGTTGGGCCAATAGCGGACCGAGCCGTCCAGCGTGACAAGGGCGCGGATGCGGCTGTCCTTCGCCGCGGCCATGGCGTTGGCCAGGCCGCCCCAGCTGTAGCCGGCCACGGCCAGGCGGCTCATATCGGCCTGGGGCAGGCCATGCGCGTAGCCGATCAGGAATTCAATGTCGCCGACCTGGGCCTCGACGCCTTCCAGGTCGGTGGTCATGCCGCGCGAGGCCTGGCCGAAGCTGGGGCTGGCGATGACCAGATAGCCCTGGCTGGCCAGGTATTCGCACAGGTCGGCGTTCTCGTAGGCCTCGGCGTTGAAGCTGGGCGCGTAGATCACGACCGGGAACTTGCCCGAAGCCGGCGTGGCGTCGCGGCGGGCCAGCATCGGCGCGGCCAGCTCGGCCCTGGCCCGTTCCGGCGACAGCATGGCGACCTGGGCGGCCACGAACTTGGCCTGCATCGTGGCGCGTTCGGCTGGCGGATGATCAAAGTCGTCGGCCGTGACCCCGAGCTTGACGTAGTCGCCCACGGTCAGGCCCTGGCCAGAGCCCTTCGCCGCGGGGTACCAGACCAGCGTCTGGACGGGCCGCGCCCGCTCGCCGGCGATCGGTTTGCCTGTCTCGACGTCCGTCTCGCCGCGATAGCCGCGCGAGAAATCGTACTGCTCGACGATCCGCAAGCCGACGGCGTTTGGCCCAGGCGGATTGTGGCGGGAGAAATTCGACTGGGCGGTCGACATGGACGGCGCGCCGAGCAGCGCCAGAAGCAGAAAAACAATACGCATCGCTTCACCCTTTTGAAGGGGCAGCCATGGCGTCGAGCGCGCACAGTGACAACTGAAGGTTTCGTAATGTTAAGCTTGGAGGCGGCTTGATCACGACAGCAGCGGTTAGGGGAGACCGCGAACCATCCATTGCGGACCTTGGTCAGGCCGCAGGTAACCCCAGGGATCCAGACATCATTTAACGCAGAAGTTGGACTTGCGAAATGCCGAGCGCCGATCCGCCCTAGGCCGTCACGCGCCGTTGGACCCCCGCCTTCGCCTCCGCCACCTGCGCCAGCAGCGCGAACAGGGCCACGGTGTCGATCGGCTTGCGCAGCACGCCGTCGGCGCCGTCGGCGCGATAGCGGGCGACGTCGTCGTCGAAGACGTTGGCGGTCAGCATCCAGATCGGCGTGCGGGGGCGGGGCTCGGCGGCCGAGGTTTCCAGCTGGCGGATCCGCGCCACGGCCGCCACCCCGTCCATGACCGGCATGTTGACGTCCATCAGCACCAGGTCGAAGGCCTCGGCCCGCCAGGCGTCGACCGCCCGGGCGCCGTCCTCGGCGAACACCAGCTCGACCGGCGAGGCGGCCAGCAGGGCGGCCAGCACCCGGCGGTTGGCGGGGTTGTCCTCGGCCGCCAGAACCCGCACCGGGGCGGCGACGGACGCCTCCGTGGCGGATTCCGCCGCCGGGGCCGCCAGGACCGGCGCCTCGAAGGCGAACCAGAACACCGCGCCGCGCCGCGCGGCCTTGCCGGACTGGACCTCGTCCTCTGAGACGTCCTCCACGCCGATCTCGCCGCCCATCAGGGCCAGGTTGGCGGCGCAGATCGACAGGCCCAGCCCGCTGCCGCCCAGGCTCCTGCCGCGCTCGGTCTGCTCGAAGGCCTCGAACATCCGCGGCCGGTCCTCCAGGGGCACCAGCGCGCCGCTGTCGCGGACCTCGACCAGGGCGGTCAGGGTCTGGTCCTTGACCATGCCGGCCAGGCGCACCGTCACCGCGCCGCCCGACGGCGAGGCCTTCAGGCCGTTGGAGACGAGGTTGACCAGGGTCTGCTCCAGCTTGGCCTCGTCGGCCAGCACGCCATAGGCCAGGCCGGGATCGGCGTCCTCGAAGCTCAGCAGCACGCCGACCGCCTGGGCGTGGGCGCTCCACACCCGCACCACCGTGCGGATCAGCCGGCGCAGGTCGACCGCCGTCGGGTTCAGGGCCGCCTGGCCGGCCTGGACCTTGGTCAGGTCCAGCACGGTGTCGAGCAGCCGGGTCAGCTGGGCGCCGCCCTCGATCACGCCCTGGGCCAGGTCGGCCTGGATCGGCGTCAGGAAGGTGTCGCGGCGCAGGGCGTGGGCGAAGCCGAGCACGGCGTTGAGCGGGGTGCGGATCTCGTGGCTGGCGACGGCCAGCAGGTCGGACTTGGCGCGGCTGGCCGCCTTGGCCTCGGCCACGGCCTCGGTCAGGTCGGCGTTCTTGCGGGCCAGGTCGCGCAGGGCCTGGGCCAGGGCGCGGTCGGTGGTCTGCTGGCGCCAGGTGGCGGTCAGGACGGCGACCACGAACAGCAGCATGGCCGCGCCATAGTGGTTGGCCGCCAGCGGCGTGTGGCGGTCGAACCCGATCCACAGCAGGGTCGCCACCGGCGGCGCCACGGCGGTGAGGTAGCTGATCTTGCCGGTGTGCACGCGCAGGGCGGCGAACAGCAGCACGCAGATGGCCAGCAGGGCGGCCTCCACCCGCATGATCGGCTGGCCGATCAGCCGGATCTTCACGGCCAGGGCGCAGGCGTTGATCGACAGCAGGAAGACCAGGCCGATCGACTGCCAGCGCAGCCGCCGGAAGGCCGTGACTGGATCTGGATGGCGCTCGGCGACCTCGGTGGCCAGGAACAGCGCGCCGTAGACGCAAAGCTCGACCAGGCCGAACACGGTCATCCGCATCGGCGTGTAGATCACCAGCAGGCCGACGAACAGGGCGACCAGGACCAGGCGGGCGCGGACGATCCCGCGCGTATATCGAACGAACCCTTCCAGGCGGGTGACGTCCACCGTCTGTTCGAGCATCCAGGTTCCCGCCAACGCTTACTGTTGTCCCAAGGCCAGGACGGCCCGCCACGCAAGCGCGGCGAGACAAAGCATGAGAGGCTGATTCTGGCTTGCCAGCTCGCCCTATAGGCGATCACGGGCGAGTTCTATTTAAGCCTGAGTCCGGGCAGTGGCCAACTTGTCCCGGATTTCGCCCGCCGGCGTCCTTCCGGCGGCCGCGGGGGCGGGCGACACGATCCGCAGTCCCTCGACCAGGGCGAACAGCCGCTCTCGGACCGCGGCCTCGTCGCCGGCCAGGGCGGCGGCCTCCAGGGCGGCCAGTGCCGCGGGCGGGATCGGCGGCAGGGGGACGACCGGCGCGGCCTCGGTGATCCCCTCGGCCTTGGGGCGGGCGGTCTCGTTGATGTCGACCAGGGCCTCGGTCAGCTTCTCGCCGGGGCGCAGGCCGGTGATCTTGATCTCGATGTCGCGGCCGGGGACCAGGCCCTGCAGCTCGATCATCCGCCGGGCCAGGTCGATGATCTTGACCGGCTCGCCCATCTCGAGCGTCAGGACCCCGGTCGGGGGCTCTCTGTCGCCGGCCGACAGGGCCACGGCCCGCAGCACCAGCTGCACGGCCTCGGGGATGGTCATGAAGTAGCGCTCGACCTCGGCGTCGGTCAGGGTCACCGGCCCGCCGCGGGCGATCTGGTGCTGGAAGATCGGCACCACCGATCCGGCCGAACCCAGCACGTTGCCGAACCGCACCACGCTGACGCGGGTCCCGACGCCGCTCCCATCGGAGCCCTTGGCGAACTGGCGGACCACGGCCTCGGCGACGCGCTTGGTGGCGCCCATCACGCTGGCCGGGGCCACCGCCTTGTCGGTGGAGATCAGCGCCAGGTGGGCCGCGCCGCACGCCTTGGCGGCGAGGGCGACGTTGCGGCTGCCCAGCACGTTGGTGCGCACCCCTTCGCAGGGATGGTTCTCGACCAGGGTCACGTGCTTGAGGGCGGCGGCATGGAAGACCAGTTCGGGCTTCTCGGTGGCGAACACCTGGTCGAGACGGGCGGAGTCGCGGACATCGCACAGCACCGCGTGGCGCGGCAGCCGGGGCCAGGCCTCGCCCAACTCGCGGTCGATGTGGAACAGGTTGGCCTCGGTGGCGTCCAGCAGGGTCAGCTGGGCGGGGCCGCTGGCGGCGATCTGGCGGGCCAGTTCGGAGCCGATGCTGCCGCCGGCCCCGGTGACCAGCACCCGCTTGCCGGCCACCAGGGCGCGGACGGGTTGGGGGTCCAGCCGCACCGGGGCGCGGCTCAGCAGCTCCTCGAGGCTGATCTCGCGCAGGGCCGAGCCGCCGGCCATGTCGACCAGGCCCTGGCGACGCAGCAGGCGCACGCCCTCGGTCTTCAGCCGGCCCAGGCGCTCGGCCCCGAAGGCGCTGAGCGGGCCGTCGGTCAGGAACAGCACGGCCGACGGCTGCAGGCCGCCGTCGCGCAGCTGGGCCATGACGGGGTCGAAGTCGTCGATGACGCCCAAAATGCAGACCCCGCCCAACTCGTCGCCGGTCTCGCGGGCCTCGGGGGTCAGGACGCCGACCGGGGCGTAGCGCTCGCCCAGGGCGGCGGGGGCGCGCAGGAAGGCCTCGGCCTCGTTGGCCGAGCCGACGATCAGCAGGCGGGGCAGGGCCGGCGAGGCGGGGGCGGGACGCAGGCGGGTCAGGGCGTCGACCAGCGCCCTTTCGTGCACGGCGCGGCGCACGATCCGCAGTCCGGCCAGCAAGGCGGTCTGCAGCAGGAAGGCCACGGCCAGGGTGCGCAGGCCGCCCGGCTGGCGCACGTCGGCCAGGCGGGCGACCAGGGCGAAGGTCAGGACCGACAGCAGGGCCGAGCGCGCAAGCCGCAGCCCGTCGCTGGCCGCGAAGAACCGCCAGGGCGAGCGCTCGACCTGGAACAGGAGCTCGACGGCCAGGGCGGAGACCGCGAACAGGGCGGCGAGGATCAGGCCGGGCGCGGTGAACGGCAGGGCGCCGGAGGCGAGGGTCTGGGCCAGCAGCATGGCCATGAAGGCCAGCACCATGTGCGCCGCGATCTTGCCCATACGACCCATCAACGCAACTCCCGCCGGCGGCCGCCGCGAACCGCTTCGCGGGGGGACTTAGCACGCTCCGCGTGCGGCGTCGCCCGTTGAGGCGATCAGCCCCGGGCCAGCGGCAGCAGCTGGACGACGTCGCCCACGTCCGCCGCCGCCGCGCCCGCCGGCCGCAGCACCAGGCAGTCGGCGCGGGAGAACACGCCGATCAGCGAGGAATCCTGGTCGGAGAAGGGGGTGACCCTGACCCGGCCGTCGGGGTCGACGGCCCGGGCCGCGCGCATCCAGTGTTCGCGCGGGCCGTTGGCGGGCAGGGGAGCGGCCAGGACGCCGGTCTCGATCGCCAGGCCCGGATCGGCGCCGGTCAGGGCCGCCAGCAGCGGCCGCAGGAACAGCTCGGCGCAGACCAGGGCCGAGGCCGGGTTGCCGGGCAGGCCCAGGACAGGGCGGCCGCCCACGCCGTCGGCCTCCAGGACGCCGAACCAGGTCGGCTTGCCGGGGCGCACGGCGACGGTCTGGACGCGAAGATCCAGACCCAGGGTCTGCAGGGCGGGCTTGACCAGGTCGTGGTCGCCGACCGAGGCCCCGCCGACCGTGACCAGCAGGTCGAACTGAGCCTCGGCGACGGCGCGGGCGATGGCGTCCCGGTCGTCGGCCTGGGCCTTCAGCCGCGTCGCCTGGCCGCCCCAGGCCTCGACCAGCGCGGCCAGGGCGAACGAGCCGGACTCGAAGATCTGGTCGGGGGCAGGAACGTAGCCGGGCGGGACCAGCTCGTCGCCGGTGGCCAGGATGGCGACGCGCGGCCGGACGGCGACATCGAGGTTGGGCCAGCCCGCGGCGGCCGCCAGGGCCAGGCGCCAGGCGTCCAGCCGCGCGCCCTCGGTCAGCAGCACGTCGCCGGAGCGGAAGTCGCCGCCGGCTGGCCGGATGTTGCCAGGCGGCGGGTCGCGGTCGATCGTGAGGGCCACGGTGTCGCCGTCGCGCGTGGCGTTCTCCTGGATCACCACCAGGTCGGCGCCTCGCGGCACGGGCGCGCCGGTAAAGATCCGCACCGCCTGGCCGGCCTCGACGGGACGGCCATAGGCCTGGCCCGCGGCGCTTTCGCCGGCGATCTGGAAGCGCGCCCCGGGGACCAGGTCGGCGCGGCGGATCGCCCAGCCGTCCATGGCCGAGGCGGCGAACGGCGGCTGGTCGCGGTCGGCGACCACGGGGGCGGCCAGCACCCGGCCCAGGGCCTTGGCCAGTGGGACCTCCTCGACGCCCAACCGCGCGGCGCCGGCCAGCATGCGGCCCCGCGCCTCGTCCACGGTCAGGTTCTTCAAGGTTTTCCGTGAAAGGTCGTCGTCGCCCACGCCCGTACTCCCGCGCACCTCAGCCCAGTGTAACGCACGCCGCACGGGCTGGGGACAGGCGCATGCGCCTGTCCCCATGGGTGGATTACCCCACGAACGCTCGCTCGATCACGAAGTCGCCGGGTTCGGCGTTGGAGCCTTCGGTCAGGCCGTGGGCTTCCAGCAGGGCGGCGGTGTCCTTGATCATCGCCATCGAGCCGCACAGCATGGCGCGGTCGTGCTCGGGGTCGAACTTCACCTGCTCCAGGCCGAGGTCGGCGAACAGCTTGCCGCTCTCGATCAGGTCGGTGAACCGGCCCTGGCGCTCGAACGGCTCGCGGGTGACGGTGGGATAGTAGACCAGCTGGGCCTTGGCCTCGTCGCCGACCAGCGGGTCGTCGTGGATCTCGGCCGTGAACAGGTCGCGATAGGCCAGTTCCTGCACCTCGCGCACGCCGTGGGCGACGATCACCTGCTCGAAGCGGGCGTAGGCGTCCGGGTCGCGGGCGACCGACAGCCAGGGCGCCAGGCCCGTGCCGGTGCCGAACAGGAACAGCCGCTTGCCGGGGCGAACGGCGTCCAGCACCAGGGTGCCGGTCGGCTTCTTGCCCAGCAGCACCTGGTCGCCTTCCTTGATCTGCTGCAGGCGCGAGGTCAGAGGGCCGTCGGGGACCTTGATCGAGAAGAACTCCAGCTCCTCGGCGAAGTGCGGCGAGCCGATCGAATAGGCGCGCAGGATCGGCTTCTTCTCGCCCAGGTCCTCGCGGGGCGGCAGGCCGATCATCACGAACTCGCCCGAGCGGAAGCGGAAGCTGGCCGGACGGGTGATGGCGAAGCTGAACAGGCGGTCCGTCCAGTGCTTGACCCACAGCACGGTCTCGGTGTGCCAGGCGGCTTCCTTGACGGGGGCGGGAGCGGTGGTTTCGATGGCCGTCATAGTGTCGTTTCAAGTCCTGGACGCGCGGCGAACCGCGGAATTCTAGAGGTGGCGCCGCAACGGCCCAGAAGCGACTGCGTCTCATGTGAGCAGACCCGGGCCGATGTCAACTTTGGTGGTCTGAAAGGGCTTTGAGAAAATCTTCCCCAAAAGCGTCAAAACGGCGGGCGCCTGTTTTTTGAACCGTGTCAAAATTGTGATTGCCGCCTCTCAAAACGGGGCGCACTGTCCTCCTGCTTTCTCGCCCGAAGACGGCGGGGAGGCCAATGATACGGAGGAACGTATGCGGGTAAGGTTCGTAAAGGCCGCCGCGGCGGCCAGTCTGTTAGCGTTAAGCGTAGCTGCCTGCGGGCAGGAAACCGGCAACACCGGTCAAAAGGCTCAAACGGTCTCTCTCGAAGGCAAGGCGGTCACCGCCTCCGGCTGCGTGCGGCCGGTGGAATCGACGTCCTGTCTGGTGGTTCGCGGTCCCGGCGGCGGCTACTACGACGTCAGCGGCGCCAGTCCGGCCCCGGACCCGGCCAAGGGTGTGGCCATCTCCCTTCAAGGGCGCGACCTGGGTGAGAACACCCAATGCGGCCGCAAGCTCGCGGACGTGAAGTGGTCGTATCTGAACATCCAATGCGCCGCCCTGACCCCGGCGGCCGCGCCGGAAGCGGAAAAGGCCGGCTGACGACTCAGGCTTCGCCGGAGCCCGGATCCGTCCGGGTCTTCGGCGAGTCCGAACTGCCTTCCGCGCCGCGGGGCTCCGTCGCGGGACGCGGAGCCTTGCCGCCGCCGCCCTGATCCGCGTCTCGGGCGGGACGCTGGTTCTCGTTCTCCACCTCGCGATTGGACGGCCGGCCCTGGTCATGGCTGGTGATTGTCGGCATGGCGTTTCCTCCGGACTTCGACGCGCGCAGAGGCCTAACGCGCCGGGCCTGCGGCTGATCCTTGCAGACGCGCCGTCCTTGGAGCGCCGGGGGGCCGTAGCGACCGAATCCGCGGAACGTGCGCCGGCCGCTTGCCGGGCTCGAACGACCCTGCTACACGACGCGGCTCTGGCGATGAGACCAACGCGCTGGCGGGCTTCAAAGAGCCTACCGGCGCGATGTTCATTGCCGGAAAGCCGGAATCTCCGCTAAGGGGATCGCGGTTCCGCAGGAGTGTAGCTCAGCTGGTAGAGCATCGGTCTCCAAAACCGAGGGTCGTGGGTTCGAGTCCCTCCACTCCTGCCACTATATGTCATCGGTCACCCGGTTTTCGGGCTGACCTATCGAAAGTCGCGAGCCTCTTAAGTCATGGCCAGGAAACCGGGTTCTAGCCCGTCTGCGATCAAGAACCGCGCCGCCAAGACGGCCGCGGCGCTCTCGCCTTCCGCTCAAGGGGGCGCCGCCACCGCCGCCGCCAAGGCTCCGGCCGCGCCGAAGAAGCCGATCAACCCGGTCCGCTTCGCGCAGGAAGTCCGCGCCGAAGCCCGCAAGATCACCTGGACCACCCGCAAGGAGACCTGGATCACCTCGGTGATGGTCTTCATCATGGTGGTGCTGGCCTCGCTGTTCTTCACCTTCGCCGACTGGATCCTGGGGTGGGGCGCCAACCTGCTTCTCAAGATCGCCGCGGGATAAGAAACATCATGAGCACCGACACCGCGTCCAATCCGAACCACAAGTGGTACATCGTCCACGCCTACTCGAACTTCGAGAAGAAGGTGGCCGAGAGCATCCGCGAACAGGCCAAGAGCCACGGCCTGGAAGACAGCTTCTCCGAGATCCTGGTCCCGACCGAGGACGTCGTCGAGATCCGTCGCGGCCGCAAGGTCAACGCCGAGCGCAAGTTCTTCCCCGGCTACGTGCTGGTGAAGATGAACCTCTCGGACGAAGCCTACCACCTGATCAAGAACACCCCGAAGGTCACGGGCTTCCTGGGCAGCGCCTCCAAGCCGCAGCCGGTCTCCGAAAAGGAAGTCCAGCGCATCATCGGCACCATCGAGGAGGGCGTCGAGCGTCCCAAGACCGTGGTGCTGTTCGAGGTCGGCGAGAACGTCCGCGTCACCGACGGCCCGTTCGCCAGCTTCAACGGCTCGGTCGAGCAGGTCGACGAGGAGCGGGCCCGCCTGCGCGTCACCGTCTCGATCTTCGGCCGCGCCACCCCGGTGGAACTGGAATACAGCCAGGTCGAGAAGATCGCCTAAGGGCGGCTTCCTTCGCCGGGCTTCCGAAAACCCCGCGCCGGCGACGGCGCGGGGTTTTTGCTGCCCGGCTCGATAGCCGGAGGAGAGTTGTTCCCGGAAGTAGGCGTTCAATCTTGACGTGTTTCGTCGGGGGTGCGAACTAGCTAGGTCGGGACACGGGGGCAGGTTTTATGTGGAGTCCGAGTAACGGGCCGACGGCCGGTAACGACCATTTCGTCGGCACTGGCGGTAACGACCACGCGTTCGGCCTGTCGGGCGACGATCTGCTCGAGGGCGGCGATGGCGACGACGATCTTTATGGTGACGCCGACAACGGTGACGATCCCAGCAGCGGCATCACCGGCAATGATCATCTGATCGGCGGCGCGGGCGACGATTCCCTGTCCGGCGGGTTGGGCGATGATCTGCTCGAAGGCGGCGACGGCAACGACTCCCTTATTGCATTCTTCGGCGACGACCAGCTGTTAGGCGGCGCCGGCAACGACCGTCTTGCAATCCACAGTCCTGACGGCGAACCCCCTCGCGCCGTCCTGGCGGACGGCGGCGCTGGCGACGACCTCATAGAGCTGGCCTTCCAGGTCGACCAGACCGCGACCGTCAAGGGCGGATTGGGTGAGGATTTCCTGCTTTTGCAGGGAAGTGGCCACGGCATGACCGTCCATATCGACATGGGCGATGGCGATGACGTCATTCAGGCCAGCGCCTTTGGCTATTCCGCTCACCAGGACGTCGAGATCACCCTGGGGGCTGGGCGCGACTACTTCTTTTTCTATCACTACTCGGGTTCCGAGTCCGGGCTTGAGTATCGTTTCGCCGACTTCCAGGCCGGAGACGGGGGAGACGAGGTGGATCTCTCCTATCTGGAAGTTGGCTTCAGCGGTTGGGATGGACGGAGCAACCCGTTCGCCCAGGGCTATCTGCATCTGCGCCAGGACGGGACCGCATCGGTCCTGAGCTTCGACAGCGACGGAGGGGCGGACAACGGCAGGGACCTGATGGTGTTCGAGAACACCTTGGTCAGCAGCTTCACCGCCGCCAATTTCCACGGCGTTCCACCCGATGGCGGGGCCCTGCCCGGCCTGACCCTGACCGACCCGAAAAACTATGTCGACGGCAGTCTCGGCGACGATACGGTCATCCTGACGACGCACTACGACTACAGCGACGCCCAACCGTATTCCGATTTCTACGGCCGCGCCGGCGATGACTATATCGAGAGCCAGACCCAGTACGTGCGTTTACGTGGCGGCGAGGGCGACGATCACTTGGTCAACACCGCTCAAGGCCTGTACGATCTCAGCGATCCCAGCGTTCTGCTCGGCGAGGAAGGCAATGACCGCCTCGACGGCTCGCGACGTCCAGACCAGTTGTTCGGCGGCGACGGCGCGGACGTCCTGAACGGCGGCGCCGGCGATGATCTTCTGGACGGAGGGACCGGCAACGATACTCTCGACGGCGGCGCCGGGCTCGACATCGTGGGCTTCAGCGACGGAGGCGTGACGCTGAGCTTATTGGTCACCAGCGCCAGCACGGTGACCACCGGCGCTTACGGAACCGACACCCTGACCAATATCGAGGGTTTCAGCGGCGCTTACGGCGACGACAGCCTCTCCATCAGCCTGGCGGTCGCCACAGGGTTCATCCTGATGGGAGCGTACGGCGACGACACCCTGACCGGCGGCGGCGGCTCCGATATTCTGATCGGCGGTTATGGCGACGATACGCTCATTGGTCGTGGCGGCATGGATATCGCCAGCTATCGCGACTTCAGCGGCGGCGTGACGGTCAATCTGAACATCGCCGGGCCGCAGGATATCTATCTCGTCGGCAGGGACACCTTGATCGGCATTCGGGGCCTGGAGGGCACGTTGTCGGGGGACACCTTGATCGGCGACGATCAGGCCAACCTGATTTACGGCGATGGCCCCTCGCCCAATGCCTGGTTGTTCCTGCAAGGCGGCGCCGACCTGCTCCTGGGCGGCGGCGGCAGCGACGAATTGCATGGCGGCCCCGGCGCGGACCGCCTGTTTGGGCAAGACGGGGCGGATCTCCTCTACGGCGACGACGACGACGATTCCCTGTCCGGCGAAGCCGGGGCAGACGTCCTGTATGGCGGCGGCGGCGCCGACCTGCTGCTTGGGGGGGCGGAAGTCGATCTTCTGGTCGGCGGCCTGCAGAACGATCGCCTGTTCGGTGGCGACGGCGATGACGCCTTGTTTGGCCAAGAGGGCGATGACGTGTTGTCGGGAGATGACGGCGCGGATTCTCTGTCGGGTGAAGCTGGCGTCGATGTCCTCTACGGCGCGCTCGGCGCGGATTTGCTGCAGGGGGGGCAGGGCGACGACCAGCTGTACGGCGGCGCGGGCGATGATCGGCTGTTCGGGCAGGACAATGTCGACGTTCTCGTCGGCGAAGACGGTGCGGACATGTTGTGGGGAGACAGCGGAGCGGACACGCTTCTCGGTGGCGTGGGAGCAGACCAGCTGTTCGGCGGAGACGACGCCGACCTGCTGATCGGCGGGCTCGACGGGGACCGGCTGAGCGGTGGCGAAGGCGACGATCTGCTGTTTGGGCAGGAAGGGGCCGATGTGCTCGCCGGCGATGCGGGCGTGGATTCGCTGCTGGGTGAAGCCGGCGACGATCAACTGAACGGCGGCCTTGGAAACGACCTGCTGCAAGGCGGCTCCGGCGTCGATCTGCTGATCGGGGGCGATGGCGGCGACCGCATGTATGGCGGCGACGACACGGATCACCTGTTCGGCCAGAACGGCGACGACATTCTGGTGGGTGATGACGGCGCGGACTCCCTGTCGGGCGAGGCCGGCGACGACCTGCTGGTCGGTGGGGCCGGCGACGATCTGCTCCAAGGCGGCCTGGATTGGGACCAACTGTTCGGGCAAACAGGCAACGACACACTGCTGGGCGGTGGGGGCGACGATAGCCTGTCTGGCGAAGCTGGCGACGACACGCTGATCGGCGGTTCCGGTCTGGACCAATTGAACGGCGGCGCGGGCGCCGACGTGTTCCAATGGACGTCGCAAGCGGACTCGCCGGTCTGGGCGAAGGATGTCGTGCAGGATTTCACAGTCGGTCAGGACGTGTTGGATCTGCGGGCGCTGCGGGTTAGCGCCGCCTCGAGCCTGCGCTTCGAGATCGTCAACGGCAGCACCGTTCTGTACGTCGACGCCAACGGCGATACGGCGCCCGGCGGTGAAGATTTCGCACTCGTGCTCAGCGGCGTGACCGCGCCCCTGCACGTGGGAGACTACCTCTTCTAGGGAGCAGCCGGCGAGCCAAGCCTGCCTTGGCGAGGCTCACCTGCTACACGCCGCGCCTTCGGTCCAACCCTGACCATGGTCACCACCTTCGAGTCCGAGGCCGGGCGCGACCAGTATGTCGAGATGGGCTTCGAGACGGGCATGAACTCGGGCGCGCCCATGCTCCTCATCCTGAGCTTGTCGAAGGACGAGGACCAGACCACGGCGCCGGCCATCGACAGTCCCTAAGCCCCCTCGAACGCCGACAGGATCGGGCAGGGGCCCGCGGTGGTCTCGCCGCAGGCGCGGGCCAGGCGCTTGAGGGCGTCGCGGGCCGTCTGGAGTTCGGCGATCTTGGCGTCCAGCGCGGCGATGCGCTCTAGGGCCAGGCCGCGCGCCCGGGCGTGGTCGTCGCCGGCGTCCAGGGCCAGGAGTTCGGCCACCTGCTCCAGCGTGAAGCCGGCGGCCTGGGCCGCGCGGATGAAGCGCAGGCGGCGCAGGTCGGCTTCGCCATAGCGCCGCACCCCGCCGCCCGAACCGCCCCCCTCGGGCCGCGGCGGCTGCTCCAGCAAGCCGCGCCGCTGATAGTAGCGCACCGTCTCCACACCCACTCCGCCGGCCTGGGCCAGGCCCGCGATCGTCGTCGTCTTCATCGCCTTGCGACCCCTTGACTCCGTACCATGGTACGGAACCCATATGAGCGGGGATCTGTTTTCGATCAAGCCGGAGACCCCGCGATGACCGCCCCCGCCGCCCAGACCTCGCCCCGGACCGCCGTCCTGCACCGGATGGTCACCGACCAGCACACCTGCCCCTGGGGCCTGCGCGCCAAGGACCTGCTGCGCCGCCAGGGCTACGCCGTCGAGGACCACCTGCTGACGACGCGCGAGGAGATCGACGTCTTCAAGGCCGCCCACGGGGTGGCGACCACGCCCCAGGCCTTCATCGACGGGCGTCGGATCGGCGGCTACGACGACCTGCGCCGCCACTTCGGCCTGAAGGTGCGCGACCCCAAGGCCCTGACCTACACGCCGGTGATCGCGGTGTTCGCCGTCACCGCCCTGATGGCCCTGGCCGCCAGCTACGCCATGACGGGCCAGGTCCTGACCGTCCACGCGCTCCAGTGGTTCATCGCCTTTTCGATGTGCGTGCTCGGGATCCTGAAGCTGCGCGACGTCGAGACCTTCTCGACCATGTTCCTGGGCTACGACCTGCTGGCCCAGCGCTGGTTGCCCTATGCCCGGATCTATCCGTTCGCGGAGGTCGGGGCGGGAGTGCTGATGATCGCCGGAGCCCTGACCTGGCTGTCGGCCCCGGTGGCGCTGTTCATCGGGACCGTCGGGGCGGTGTCGGTGTTCAAGGCCGTCTATATTGACAAGCGCGAGCTGAAATGTGCGTGCGTCGGCGGCGACAGCAACGTGCCGCTGGGCTTCGTCTCCCTGACCGAGAACCTGATGATGGGCGCCATGGCGGTCTGGATGCTGGCGATGTAGCGGCCTTCACGCCCCGCCTACGCCGTTCGGCGCGACAAAGACGGGTCTTCTCCGGACTGGCCGATGTCCGCCTTCCACCGAAAGCTCTCTTCCCTGACCGCTGGCTCCGCCGCGGTCGGAGGCTTGGTTCTGCGGCTGATGCTCGCCGCCCAGTGTCCGCGAGCCGCGCCGCTGCCGTGCATTCTGGCCTCTTCTGTGGCGGGTGGCGGCCGGGGCGTCGAAGCTGGTCTTCGACCTGATCGACACGGTCGGGCGCGAGCCGAGCGCCAGCTCCATTCGCGTTCGATGCAACCTTGACGATCCGATTTGCGGATGCGACGGGTGATGAAGAGCACGGCTCGGGGGGGGCGTTATGTGGGCTTCAGGTGTCGGACCGACGGAAGGCGCGGATCACTTCGTCGGTGGTCCCGAAAACGACGTCGTCCACGCGGCGGGCGGTGACGACCTGCTCGAGGGCGGGACCGGCAACGACGACCTCTACGGCGAGGGCGGGAACGACCATCTGGTCGGCGGCGACGGCAGCGACTACATGCGCGGGGGCCAGGGCGACGACCTCATGGAGGGCGGCGTCGGCAACGACGGCTTCTTATCCGACTATTACGGCGACGACCGGATGTACGGCGGGGACGGCGACGACGCCTTCACGATCTGGAACTCGGAGAGTCTGCCCCGCACCGTCCTCGTCGAGGGCGGCTTGGGCGATGATCGCGCCTATCTGAACTTCACCGGAGACGTCCAGGCCACGATCAACCTGGGGCAGGGCGACGACCGCCTGGAACTCTATGGCGGTATATGGCTGACCCAGTCCCCTCATCTGGTCGCCGACCTGGGCGACGGCGACGACATTGTCCTGATCGAGGTCGACGTCTCCGACACCGCCTTGCCCAACGCGACCCTGACGCTGGGCTCCGGGCGGGACTTTGTGCGCTTCGACTTCCGGGAGCAGGGGCCGGACCCCCAGGTATCGACATCATCGCCCTATGTGATCACCGATTTCGAGACCGGCGCGTCGGGAGATCGCATCGACCTCTATCAGGTGCTGATGTTCGCCCGCAACAACGGCCTTGCCGCGGACGCCTGGGACGGCGCGACCAATCCCTTCACCTCCGGCTACGCTCAACTGCGCCAGGACGGCGCGGACACGGTGGTGGATGTCGACCTCGACGGTGCGGGCGGCGGCGAGGGCTGGCGGAGCGTTCTCCGGCTGCAGAACGTCACGTCGAGCGCCCTGACTGTCGAGAACTTCAGGGGCATGTCGCCGTCCGGCGCCATAGTGGGCGAAACCCTGACCTATCCCGACTCCGAGTACATGCAGGGCACGATCGGCGACGACATCATCCTGGTGACGAGCGCCGATGTTCCCGACGGCGGCTATGTGGGATTCGAGGGACGGGCGGGCAACGACCTGATGACCGCGCAGGGAATCGCGGTCGGCTTCAGCGGCGGCCTGGGCGACGACCACCTGATCGGCGGATCGAACATCGGCCCCGCTGGCCTGACCGGTAGTGCGCTTTACGGCGACGGCGGCAATGATCGCCTAGAGGGATCATTAGCGGTCGACCATCTCCACGGCGGCGACGGCGACGACATCCTGACCGGCGGCGACGGCGACGACCTGCTGGACGGCGGCGCCGGGAACGACACGATCGACGGCGGGGCGGGCTTCGACAGCTTCAGCTACGCCGACCTCGCGTCGGGGGTGACCGTGGTCGTGGGCGCGGGGACCATCGCGTCAGGCGCCGGTGGGGTCGACACGCTCTTCGGCGTCGAGGCCCTGGAGGGCACGGCCTATGACGACAGCTTGGCGATCAGCCTGTCGAACACGGCCGGTTACACGCTGAATGGCGGTGCGGGGAACGACGCGCTGACGGGCGGCGGCGGCGACGACATCCTCGTTGGCGGGGACGGCGACGATCAGCTTGTCGGACGAGGCGGAAACGACACCGTCAGCTACACCGACGGTTTCGCCGTCACGGTGAACCTCCAGCTCACCGGGGCGCAGAACACGGGCGGCGCTGGCGTCGACACGTTGAGCGGCATTCGAAATCTGATCGGCTCATGGTTCGGCGACACGCTGATCGGCGACGGCCAGGTCAACGTCATTCACGGCGACGCCTTCTCCATCTATGGCCCGGCCGTCGGCAGCGACCTGATCATCGCCGGCGGCGGTGGAGATACGGTCTATGCCGAGGGGGGCGACGACCGGGTCTTCGGCCAGGACGGAGACGATTACCTCTCTGGCGGCGCGGGTCATGACTCCCTGGCCGGGGAAGTCGGAAACGACACCCTGTATGGCGAGGACGGCTTCGACCTCCTGCTCGGCGGCGACGGCGCCGACCTGCTAGTGGGCGGAGTCAACGACGACCGGCTATATGGGGACGCCGGCGACGACCGGCTGTTCGGCCAAGGCGATAACGACCTGCTCGAAGGCGGTGACGGGAACGACTCCCTGAGCGGCGAAGACGGCGCCGACAGCCTTTCAGGCGGGGCCGGCCAGGATCTGCTTCTCGGCGGCGCCGGCAACGACCTGCTAACCGGTGGGATCAATGCCGATCGGCTCCGCGGAGACGCCGGCGACGACTGGCTGTTGGGCCAGGATGGCGACGACTGGCTGGACGGCGGGGCGGGCGCAGATTCCCTGAACGGCGAAGCGGGAAGCGACAGCCTCAACGGCGGCGACGGCTCCGATCTGCTGCTCGGCGGCGCGGACACCGATCGGCTCTTCGGTGACGCCGGCGACGACAGCCTGTTCGGCCAGGACGGCGACGACATCCTGGAGGGCGGCATCGGTGCGGNTCGGCGGCGCGGACACCGATCGGCTCTTCGGTGACGCCGGCGACGACAGCCTGTTCGGCCAGGACGGCGACGACATCCTGGAGGGCGGCATCGGTGCGGACTCCTTGAATGGCGAAGCGGGGAACGACAGCCTCAACGGCGGCGACGGCTCCGATCTGTTGCTCGGCGGCGCGGGCGTCGATCTGTTGATCGGCGGGCTGGACGCCGACCGGCTCTTCGGTGACGCCGGCGATGACAANCGGCGACGGCTCCGATCTGTTGCTCGGCGGCGCGGGCGTCGATCTGTTGATCGGCGGGCTGGACGCCGACCGGCTCTTCGGTGACGCCGGCGATGACAATCTGTTCGGCCAGGGCGGCGACGACACCCTGGAGGGCGGCATCGGTGCGGACTCCTTGAACGGCGAAGCGGGGAACGACAGCCTCAACGGCGGCGACGACTCCGATCTGCTGCTCGGCGGCGCGGACACCGATCGGCTCTTCGGTGACGCCGGCGACGACCGGCTGTTCGGCCAGGACGGCGACGACATCCTGGAGGGCGGCAGCGGTGCGGACTCTTTGAACGGCGAAGCGGGGAACGACAGCCTCAACGGCGGCGACGGCTCCGATCTGTTGCTCGGCGGCGCGGGCGTCGATCTGCTGATCGGCGGCGCGGACACCGATCGGCTCTTCGGTGACGCCGGCGACGACAGCCTGTTCGGCCAGGACGGCGACGACATCCTGGAGGGCGGCATCGGTGCGGGCGGCGACGGCTCCGATCTGTTGCTCGGCGGCGCGGGCGTCGATCTGTTGATCGGCGGGCTGGACGCCGACCGGCTCTTCGGTGACGCCGGCGATGACAACCTGTTCGGCCAGGCCGGCGACGACTTGGTGGACGGCGGCGACGGAAACGACTCGCTGAACGGCGAAGACGGGGCCGACAGCCTTTCCGGGGGAGCCGGCCAGGATCTGCTGCTCGGCGGCGCCGGCGACGACCGCCTGAACGGCGGGCTCGGCGCCGACATGCTTTATGGCGACCTGGGACGCGACACCTTCGTATGGACCGCGGCGGCGCAGTCCACGCGCCAGCAGCTCGACAGGGTCCAGGATTTCCAGTCCGGCGTCGACGTCCTGGATCTTCGTGCGCTGCATACCGATCCAGCCGCCAGCCTCATTTTTACGGTTTCGGGCGGCGATACCTATGTCTCGGTCAGCGGGACGGATTTCGTGGTGGGGCTGAGCGGCGTGTCGACCCCGCTCCACGCCGGAGACTATCTCTTCTAGCGGTCGAAGCTTGCCCTTCCGAAGCGGGCCTGCTACATGCCGCGCCTTCGCCCCAGGACCCCGTCCCGGGGCGTGCTCGTCGTTATGGGCGAGATCAAATCCGTGGGAGGGCCGCCAGCCCGCACCACGGCCAACCAGCGAAGGCCGTTAGCTCGGCTTTCTTGAGAGGATACAATGGCTAAGAAGATCCTGGGCTATATCAAGCTCCAGGTGAAGGCCGGCTCCGCCACGCCTTCACCGCCCATCGGCCCCGCACTGGGCCAGCGCGGCGTCAACATCATGGGCTTCTGCAAGGAGTTCAACGCGCGCACCGAGAACGTCGAAAAGGGCACCCCCCTGCCGACCGTGATCACCGTGTACCAAGACAAGTCGTTCACCTTCGTCACCAAGACCCCCCCGGCGACGCACTATCTGAAGCAGATCACCGGCCTGAAGTCCGGCGCCAAGCTGACCGGTCGCGAGACCGTCGGCGAAGTGACCCGCACCCAGCTGCGCGAGATCGCCGAAAAGAAGATGAAGGACCTGAACGCCAACGATCTCGAGGCTGCGGCCAAGATCATCGAAGGCTCCGCCAAGGCCATGGGCCTGAAGATCGTGGAGGCCTAAGACCATGGCCAAGCAACCCAAGCGCATCCAGGCCTGGACCGGCGATCGTGAAGCCGCCCACGCCGTCGCCGACGCCATCGCTCTCGTGAAGGCCAACGCCAAGGCCAAGTTCGACGAATCCGTCGAGATCTCGGTCAACCTCGGCGTCGACCCGCGCCACGCCGACCAGCAGGTCCGCGGCGTGGTGAACCTGCCGTCGGGCACCGGCCGCGACGTCCGCGTCGCCGTCTTCGCCAAGGACGCCAAGGCGGCCGAGGCCACCGCGGCGGGCGCCGAACACGTCGGCGCCGAAGACCTGTACGAAAAGATCGCCGGCGGCTTCATGGACTTCGATCGCGTCATCGCGACCCCGGACATGATGGCCCTGGTCGGTCGCCTCGGTAAGGTGCTGGGCCCGCGCGGCCTGATGCCGAACCCGAAGGTCGGCACCGTGACCCCGAACGTCGGCCAGGCCGTGAAGGACGCCAAGGGCGGCGCCGTCGAGTTCCGCGTCGAGAAGGCGGGCATCGTCCACGCCGGCATCGGCAAGATCTCGTTCTCGGACGAAGCCCTGCTGATCAACGTCAAGGCCCTGGTCGACGCGCTGAACAAGGCCAAGCCGTCGGGCGCCAAGGGCGTCTATGTGAAGCGTATCGGCCTGTCCTCGACGATGGGGCCAGGCTTCAAGGTCGACGTCGCGTCGATCACCGCCTAAGCCTCTCCGGCCAGGCTGAAGCGAGCGGGCGCTGGAGCGATCCAGCGCCCGCTTTGCGTTTTGGGGCTGAGTTGTTGATGCGTCTAGCCGATGTTATCTTTCGGCTAGACGGAGGTTTCCGATGCCCTTCCATGTTCGCGATGCTGAAGCCGACGCCATGCTGCGGCAGTATGCTGAAGACAATCGTGTGGGTATTACCGACGCCATCAAGTTGGCAGTTCGAAAGGCGCGCGAAGCAGACAGGAAGGCGAGCGATGAGAAGTTGGCCCGCATGCGGGCCATCAGCGACCGCATCGCCCGCCTACCGAATACTGGCCTAAAGGCGGACAAGGCCTTCTTCGACGAACTCTCGGGCGACTGATGTTTGTCGACGCGTCCGCACTCTGTGCAATCTTGCTAGGCGAGCCTGAAAAGGAACTCCTCGAACAGCGCTTGGCCACTGTCGACGGGACGATCACATCGGCTGTCGCGGTTTGGGAGACAGTGCGTAGCTTGGTCCGGGCCAAAGCTATCGAGGTAAACGATGCTCGTTCTGAGGTGGAACTCTACCTGATTTCCGCCGAAATACGCGTCGTATCCATTGGACATTCGGAGGCTGGAGCTGCGATCGATGCCTTCGCGCGCTTTGGCAAGGGGCAACATCCCGCCAAGCTCAACATGGGCGATTGTTTTGCTTACGCCTGCGCGAAAACGCGAGGTGTTCCGTTGTTGTTCAAGGGTGACGATTTTCCACTGACCGATATCGAGCGCGCTTGATGCCGGTAGAAAAGCCCGACGTCGCCGTGGTCGGCGGCGGGCCGGCCGGGCTGATGGCGGCCGAGGTGCTGAGCGCGGCGGGGCTGTCGGTGGCGGTGTTCGAGCGCATGCCGACCCTGGGCCGGAAGTTCCTGATGGCCGGGCGCGGCGGGCTGAACCTGACCCATTCGGAAGACTTCGAGCGCTTCGTCGGACGCTACGGCGCGGCGGGCGAGCGGCTGCGGCCGATGCTGGAGGCCTTCACGCCGGCCGACCTCACGGCCTGGGCCGAGGGGCTGGGGCAGGCGACCTTCGTGGGCACCAGCGGTCGGGTGTTTCCCAAGGCGCTGAAGGCCTCGCCCCTGCTGCGGGCCTGGATCGCGCGGCTGGAGGGGCAGGGCGTGGCGTTGAACCTCCGCTCGACCTGGACCGGCTGGACTGCGGCCGGAGACCTGGCCTTCGAGACGCCCGACGGGCCGCGCGCCGTGCGGCCGCGCGCCACGATCCTGGCCCTGGGCGGCGCCAGTTGGGCCCGGCTCGGCTCGGATGGCGCCTGGGCGCCGCTGCTGGCGGCGCGGGGCGCGGCCGTGGCGCCGTTCCGGTCGGCCAATGTCGGGTTCGGCCTCGCCTGGACGCCGATGTTCCGAGAGCGGTTCGCCGGGACGGCGCTGAAGAACGTGGCGCTCAGCTTCGAAGGCCAGGTTTCGCGCGGCGACGCCCTGGTCGCGGGCTACGGCCTGGAAGGCGGGGCGGTCTATGCGCTGTCGGCGGCCCTGCGCGATGCGATCGACGCCGATGGCCAGGCGACGCTGGAGATAGACCTGCGCCCCGACCTCTCGCTGGCCCAGTTGGCCGCGCGGTTGTCGCGGCCCCGTGGCGGCCAATCACTGTCGAGCTGGCTGCGCAAGGCGGCCCATCTGTCGCCGGTCGAGATCGGCCTGCTGCGCGAAGCGCACGGCTTGGCCCTGCCGGTGGCGCCCGACGCTCTGGCGTCGGCGATCAAGGCCGCGCCGATCGTGCTGACCGGGACGCAGGGCCTGGAGCGGGCGATCTCCTGCGCCGGCGGCCTGTCGCTCGAGGCGCTGGACGGACTGGAACTGAAGGCCGCGCCCGGCGTGTTCGTGGCCGGCGAGATGCTGGACTGGGAGGCCCCGACCGGCGGCTACCTGCTGCAGGCCTGCTTCGCGACCGGCGTGGCGGCCGCGCGGGCAGTAATGGAGCGGCTGGGCTAGCCGAACAACGGACGCTGACAACAACTGACGGGGACAGGCACATGTGCCTGTCCCCGATCCAGATCCCGGTGTTCGCTGGGATCTGCGGGGTATTCAGGGCTTCATCGCCGCCCGGATTTTGGCCGCCACCGCCTCGATGTCCTTCGGATCGCCCCTGGCGTTCTCGACGAACATCAGCGGCTTGCCGGCCACGCGCGGGATGACGTGGATGTGCAGATGCGGCACGCTCTGGCCCACGCCGTTGTTCTGGACGATCGTGAAGCCCTCGAAGCCCAGGCCGTCGACCTGGGCCTGGCCGACGCGGGCGGCCACGGCCATGAGCCGCGACAGATCCTGGGGCGAGATCTCCAGCAGGTTCCGCGCCTTGGAGGTCTTGGAGATCACCAGCACGTGGCCCGGCTCGGCCGGAGCGTGGTCCATGAAGGCCAGCACCTGGTCGTCCTCATAGACCTTGGGCACGGGGATCTCGCCGCGAATGATCCGGGCGAACGGGTTGGTCTCGTCATAGGCGGCCTTCAGCGGGATCCCCGGCGTGCCGACCTGGGCCGAGGCCGGATCGAACTGGCCCAGCCAGCGGATGACCTCGGCCTCCAGCGCGATGCGGCTGTCGGAGAAGCTGTGGTCGGTGTCCATATAGGTTTCGGTCAAAGCCTTGGCCTGGGCCTGGCGGGCGGCGGCGGCCAGCTTGCGCGTGGTGGGCGCGCCGGCGTGCTCGGCCCCGATCATCAGCACGGGCCGGTCGGCGATCCGGGCGCTGAGCGCCTCCAGGTCCAGCTTGGCGGAGGTGGTCTCGATCTCCTTGGCCAGCAACTCGGCGCTGGTCCCGGCCAGGGGCGGGGTGTTTTCCCGCAGGCCCTCCAGCGCCGCCTTGCGCTTGGCCGGATCGACGAGGTCGGCCTTCTGCTTGCCGATGTCCCAGGCGTCGATCAGGATCGCCCCCGCCGCCTTGGGATCGGCGGCGACGGCGTCGGCGGCCATGAAGCCGCCCATGCTGTGGCCGGCCACAACGATCCGGGTCGGGTCGATGCGGTACTTGGCGACATTGGCCGGGTCGCGCAGGAAGGCCAGGGCGGCCTCGCCGTCGGCCCGGCTGCCCGCGAACGAGAACTTGCCCGGGCTGCCCCACGAGCCGCGATAGTTGATCCGCATCACGTTCCAGCCGGCCCGGCGCACGGCCTGCATCAGGTCGATATTGGTCTCGTTGCCGGGAAAGCCGTGCAGCATCAGCATCGTCGGATGTGGCTGGTCGCCCGAGGCCAGGTACATCATGGCGTTCACCCGCACGCCGCCGGTCGGGACGGTGAACGCGGCCATGTCGGCCGGATGGGCCGGATCGCGGACCGGATCGGCGACCACGGCCTTGGGGATCGGCAGAAAGCGCGGCTCGGCATGGAGCGGCGCGGCGAGGCCGACGAGCATCACGGCGGCCAGGCCGGCGGTGAACAGGCGCTTCATGGTGGGTCCCCGATTGCGATCTTTCTTGTTATCCAGGAAATGAGCGGCGAGGCCAGAGCTCTCCTTCCCACGAGAAGGGCTGCGCGGAATGGGGACGGGGACAGGCGCATGCGCCTGTCCCCAGCCAAGTCGTGATCCCATTTCGCGGCAAGGGCCAAGGAATTCGGCAGGTCCTGTTGAAATCCTTCCCCAAACCGTCTATACGCCGCCCCTTCTCCGCTGGGCTCGCCCGGCGGCGATCCTGTTTGAGAACTGCGGGGCGTGGGGTCACCAACGCCATAATCGAGGAAGAGCCCTTCCTCGCCGTCGGGAGACAGGGATGGACAAGACCACGCAATTCCTCCTTCCGGGATGGGACGCGCGGCTGACTTTCCTTGGAACAGGCTGATGCAACTCGCGTGCGGGAGCGATCCCTCATGCGCCGAGCATTTGGCTGCCGGAATGGTCCGGCCGCTGTAATTGAGTAGGAGACCGCAATGGACCGCGCTCAAAAGCAGGAGTCGATCGAGGCGCTGAAAAGCGTGTTCGCCGACGCCGGCGCTGTCGTCGTGACCCACTATTCGGGCATGACCGTTGCGGAAATGACTGAACTGCGCGCCCGCCTCCGCAAGGAAGAGGGCACGTTCCAGGTGGTGAAGAACACCCTGGTCCAGAAGGCGCTGAACGGCTCGATCGGCGAAAAGGGCGACGCCCTGTTCACCGGCCCGGTCGCCATCGCCTATGGCTCGGATCCTGTTTCGGCCGCCAAGATCGTCACCCAGTACGCCAAGGAAAACGACAAGCTGAAGCTGGTCGGCGGCATCCTGGGCCAGACGACTGTTCTGGACGAAAACGCGGTGCGGGCCCTGGCCACGCTGCCGTCGCTCGACCAGATCCGTGGCAAGCTCATCGGCCTCATCCAGGCTCCGGCGACCAAGATCGCGGGCGTCCTGCAGGCTCCGGCTGGCCAACTGGCGCGCGTCTTCAACGCCTATGCGACCAAAGACGCCGCGTAACGGTCATCTCCGCATAAATCCCTCATCCTCTAAGGAACTTACCCATGTCCAAGCTCGAAAAGCTGGTTGAAGAACTGTCCACCCTGTCGGTCCTGGAAGCTGCTGAGCTCTCCAAGCTGCTCGAAGAAAAGTGGGGCGTCTCGGCCGCCGCTCCGGTCGCCGTCGCCGCTGTCGGCGGCGCCGCCGCTGCTCCGGCCGAAGCCGCCGAAGAGCAAACCGAATTCACCGTCGTCCTGACGAACGGTGGCGACAAGAAGATCAACGTGATCAAGGAAGTCCGCGGCGTCCGTCCGGACCTCGGCCTGAAGGAAGCCAAGGACCTGGTCGAAGGCGCTCCGCAGAACGTCGTTGAAAACGTTTCGAAGCAAGTCGCCGAAGAAGTCGCCAAGAAGCTGACCGAAGCCGGCGCCACCGTCCAAGTGAAGTAATTCACGCCCACGCCTCGGCGTGGGGACGAGCCGGCGTCAGTTCTCTGACGCACACGTTGACGGCCCCGGAGGGAAACCTCCGGGGCCGTTTTCGTTCGCCCTCCGCCCGCCTGCGTCATTCTGGCACGGTCGTTGCTAGCTGGCCGTGCGTACACGCGGCGGTGGAGGCGACCATGGCGATTTCGGGGATTTCGGGCGGCTATTCGAACTGGAGCCCGCTCAGCGCGATATCGGCCCGTCCGGCGTCGACCACGGCGCTGGAGGCCGCCAGCGACCTGGACAAGGTCCGCGACAAGGGCCTGGTGGCCTTCGCCAAGGAGGCCAAGAAGGACGCCTGGGAGGAAAAGCTCAAGCAGTGGAAGGCTGAGGCCATGAAGACCATGGGCCTGACCGAGGAGAGCCTGGCGGCCATGACCCCCGACCAGCGCACCGCCGCGCTCCAGCAGGTCGACGAGGCCGTGAAGGCCAGGATCAAGGAAGCCATGGACGGCGCCAAGGCCCAGGCCAAGAACGGCCTGGCCGTGCCCAACTTCGTCGACCTCAGCGTCTGATCCAAGGCGGCAACCCTTGCCGCGCGATGGGCGTTATCTGCCCATGCTGAAGTTGGCCGCTGTCCTGCTGGTGCTGATGATCGTGTTCGGCGTGCTGGGTTTCGTCGTCGACGTGGCCGGCGGCCTGGCCAAGATCGCCTTCTTCCTCTGCCTGATCGGCCTGGCGCTCTCACTGGTCGGCAAGGCCGTTCGGCGCGGCTGAGCGTCATTGTTGGTATCAATCCTGTTGACGCTGCCCGGCTGCATCTCTAGCCATGCGCCCAAGAGATAGCGGTAACATTCCGGGGAGGAAGCGATGGATCGGCTAAACAAGGGCGCGCGCCGCTGGTCGGCTGGACTGGTCTCGGGCCTGGCCCTGACCCTCGCCATCGGGGTCGTGGGCAACCTGGCCGCGCCGGTCGCCGCCGCCCACGCCGCGCCGATGGCGGTGGTGGACCGCAACGGCTCCTATGTCTCGGTCGAGACCTACGCCCCCAATATCGTCCGGGTGACCATCAGCCAGGACAAGGACCTGGCCGCCGCGGCGCCGGGCTACGGCTTCCTGGCTGACAGCGATGTCAAAGGCTGGCGTCACGACCAGAAGGCCGGAGCCGACCTCTTCACCTCCGGCGCCCTGTCGCTGGAGGTCGTCGCCCAGCCCTGGCCGGGCGCGCCCTCGCAGATGGATCGCTACTTCGCCCCGTCGCTGCCGCCGGTCTCGGTGAAGATCCGCAAGGCCGACGGCTCGGACCTGGTGGCGATGAACGGCTGGGAGATGTCGCCGCACGTCGTGAACGGCGAGCGGACCTATCAGGCCGGCGCCAGCTTCTCGACCAGCGCCGACGAGCACTTCTACGGCCTGGGCCAGAACCAGGAAGGCGTCCTGGACCTGCGCGGCCGGTCGATCACCTGCAAGCACGACTACGACGCCCCGCACGGCGAGACCGTCTGCGTGCCGTTCCTCGTCTCCAGCAAGGGCTACGGCATCCTCTGGGACAACCCGTCGGAGACCAAGGTCTATCCGGCCGTCAACGGCCGCACCCTGTGGCAGTCGAAGGTCGGCGAGCGGGTGTCGTTCTTCGTGATCACCGGCAGCTATGACGAGATCTACGCCGGCTATCGCCAGCTGACCGGCGCGACGCCGCTGCCGCCCAAGGCCGCGTTCGGCTACATCCAGTCCAAGGCCCGCTATGAGACCCAGGCCCAGATCCTCAACGTGGCCAAGGGCTATCGCGACCGCGGCTACCCGCTGGACGTGATGGTGCTGGACTGGTTCTACTGGACCCGCATGGGCCAGATGGACATCGACCCGGCCGCCTTCCCCGATCCCGCCGCGATGAACAAGGAGCTGCACGACAATGGCGTGCACAGCATCATCAGCGTCTGGCCGCGCTTCGAGAAGGAAGGCCGTTACTTCAACTACCTGGCCGACAAGGGCTGGCTGCTGAAGGACAAGGACGGCAAGGTCGTCGACGGCCTGCCGTTCCGCAGCGACCGCACCGGCGGTCTGATCGACAGCACCAATCCCCAGGCCCGCGAATGGTTCTGGGGCAAGATCCGCGACAACATCGCCTCCAAGGGCTTCGACTGGTTCTGGCTGGACGAGACCGAGCCGGACCTGGTGCCGGAGGGCTATTTCTGGAGCATCGGTTCGGGCGACCGCTACCGCAACGTCTTCCCGCTGGTCCACACCCAGGGCGTGGCCGAGGGCTCGCGCCGCGATCGGCCCGACAAGCGCAACCTGATCCTGGCCCGCGCCGCCTATATCGGCGCCCAGCGCAACGGCGCCCTGTTCTGGTCGTCCGACATCCAGCCGACCTGGGAAGCGCTCAAGCGGCAGGTGCCGACGGGCCTGAACTTCACCGCCTCGGGCTTCGCCTATTGGGGCAACGACATCGGCGGCTGGCAGTGGCTGCCCCAGACCACGACGGCGACCAAGCCGCCGCTGCTGGACCCGTCCGACGCCCGCGCCGTGGTCGGCCAGAACAACGACTATCCCGAGCTGTTCGCCCGCTGGTTCCAGTACGGGACCTTCACCCCGACCCTGCGGGTGCACGGCATGCGCAAGGACACCGAGGTATGGTCGTTCGGCAAGGGCGCCGAGGCCGTGGTCGCCAAGTACCTGAAGCTGCGCTACGCCCTGATGCCGTACCTGTACTCGATGGGCCACACGACCTACGAGACCGGCGCGCCGTTCATGCGCGGCCTGTTCATGGACTTCCCGAACGACCCGAAGGTCGTGAACCTTGGCGACCAGTACATGTTCGGCCCGGCCTTCCTGGTGGCGCCGATCACCGACCAGGGCGTCGAGGACCGCGACGTCTACCTGCCGGCGGGCGCCGACTGGTACGACTACTGGACGGGCAAGAAGTTCACCGGCGGCCAGACGATCAGCGTCCATGCGCCGATCGACACCATCCCGCTGTTCGTCCGGGCCGGCTCGATCATCCCGATGGGCGCGCCGATCCAGAACACTTCGCAGCCCCAGGCGATCAACGCGGTCAAGGTCTATCCCGGTCGCGACGCCGACTTCACCCTGTACGACGACGACGGCGTGACCAACGCCTACGAAAAGGGCGTCGGCAAGACGGTGAAGCTGCACTGGGACGACAAGGCCGGCAAGCTGACCGCCACGGGCGACAAGGGCCTCAGCGCCCAGGCGCTGGCGGCGGTGCAGGTGGTGAAGTAACGCCTTAAAACTCGCTCATCCCGGCATTGGCCGGGATGAGCGGATTGTTAGGGGTTCCAAGCGTCACCGAACGCGCCTGCATTCTTTTGTGGATAAACCCCCTTCCCAATCTCGGTCGGGTGTCCTATATCCGCCGGCTCACGAAGATATTCGGCGGAGCGCGTACGCGCGTGTCCGCATGATACGCCCCGAGGCGCGGTCAGCCGCCCTCCGACCAGCGCGAAGGGGCGCCCGTCAGGCATCCGGTCCCGGTTGCCCTGACAGGGGAATTCCAGCGACCAGCGCTCTCCCGAGGGGAGAGCGGCGAGGGTGGTCGCTAGGTACATTCGAATTCACGCGCGGAGTCCGTCCGCGCCCAGGGAAAAAACATGGCGCAATCCTTCACCGGCAAGAAGCGGATCCGGAAGTCTTTCGGCCGCATCCCCGAAGCTGTGCAGATGCCGAACCTGATCGAGGTTCAGCGCTCCTCCTACGAGCAGTTCCTTCAGCGCGAGGTCCGTCCGGGCCAGCGCCGCGACGAAGGCATCGAGGCGGTGTTCAAGTCGGTGTTCCCGATCAAGGACTTCAACGAGCGCGCGGTGCTCGAATACGTCTCGTACGAATTCGAAGAGCCCAAGTACGACGTTGAAGAGTGCATCCAGCGCGACATGACCTTCGCGGCGCCGCTGAAGGTCAAGCTGCGGCTGATCGTGTTCGAAACCGAAGAAGAAACCGGCGCCCGGTCCGTCAAGGACATCAAGGAGCAGGACGTCTACATGGGCGACATCCCGCTCATGACCGACAAGGGCACGTTCATCGTCAACGGCACCGAGCGGGTCATCGTCTCGCAGATGCACCGTTCGCCCGGCGTGTTCTTCGACCACGACAAGGGCAAGACCCACGCCTCGGGCAAGCTGCTGTTCGCCGCCCGGGTGATCCCGTACCGCGGCTCGTGGCTGGACTTCGAGTTCGACGCCAAGGACGTGGTCTATGTCCGCATCGACCGCCGCCGCAAGCTGCCGGCCACCACCTTCCTCTATGCCCTGGGCATGGACGGCGAGGAGATCCTGACGACGTTCTATGACGTCGTCCCGTTCGAGAAGCGCACCGCGGCCGGCGCCGAAGGCTGGGCCACCCCGTACAAGCCCGAGCGCTGGCGCGGCGTGAAGCCGGAATTCGCCCTGATCGACGCCGACACCGGCGAGGAAGTGGCTCCGGCCGGCACCAAGATCACCGCCCGCCAGGCCAAGAAGCTGGCTGACGCCGGCCTGAAGACCCTGCTGCTGGCGCCGGAAGCCCTGACGGGCCGCTACCTGGCCCGCGACGCGGTCAACTTCGAGAACGGCGAGATCTACGCCGAGGCTGGCGACGAGCTGGACGTCACCTCGATCCAGGCCCTGGCCGAACAGGGCTTCAGCACCATCGACGTGCTGGACATCGACCACGTCACGGTCGGCGCCTACATGCGCAACACCCTGCGCGTGGACAAGAACGCCGTCCGCGAGGATGCGCTGTTCGACATCTACCGCGTGATGCGTCCGGGCGAGCCGCCGACCGTCGAAGCCGCCGAGGCGATGTTCAAGTCGCTGTTCTTCGACGCCGAGCGCTACGACCTGTCGGCCGTGGGCCGCGTGAAGATGAACATGCGCCTGGAGCTGGACGCTTCGGACGAGATGCGCGTGCTGCGCAAGGAAGACGTGCTGGCGGTGCTCAAGCTGCTGGTCGGCCTGCGCGACGGTCGCGGCGAAATCGACGACATCGACAACCTGGGCAACCGCCGGGTGCGCTCGGTCGGCGAACTGCTGGAAAACCAGTACCGCGTCGGCCTGCTGCGCATGGAGCGCGCCATCAAGGAACGCATGTCGTCGGTCGACATCGACACCGTGATGCCGCACGACCTGATCAACGCCAAGCCGGCCGCGGCCTCGGTGCGTGAATTCTTCGGCAGCTCGCAGCTGTCGCAGTTCATGGACCAGACCAACCCGCTGTCGGAGATCACCCACAAGCGCCGCCTGTCGGCGCTTGGCCCGGGCGGTCTGACCCGCGAGCGCGCCGGCTTCGAAGTCCGCGACGTGCACCCGACCCACTACGGCCGGATCTGCCCGATCGAAACGCCGGAAGGCCCGAACATCGGCCTGATCAACTCGCTGGCCACCCACGCGCGCGTCAACAAGTACGGCTTCATCGAGAGCCCCTACCGTCGCGTCGCCGACGGCAAGCCGCTCGACGAGGTCGTCTACATGTCGGCCATGGAAGAGTCGAAGCACGTCATCGCCCAGTCCAACATCAAGGTGCTGGACGGCGAGATCGTGGACGACCTGGTCCCCGGCCGGATCAACGGCGAGCCGACCCTGCTCCAGAAGGAACAGGTCGACCTGATGGACGTGTCGCCGCGCCAGGTGGTTTCGGTGGCCGCGGCCCTGATCCCGTTCCTGGAAAACGACGACGCCAACCGCGCCCTGATGGGCTCGAACATGCAGCGTCAGGCCGTGCCGCTGGTGCAGTCCGACGCCCCGCTGGTCGGCACCGGCATGGAGGCCGTGGTCGCCCGTGACTCCGGCGCCGTGGTCATCGCCAAGCGCACCGGCGTCGTGGAGCAGATCGACGGCACGCGTATCGTCGTCCGCGCCACGGAAGAGACCGACAGCGCCCGTTCGGGCGTCGACATCTACCGTCTGAGCAAGTTCCAGCGTTCGAACCAGTCGACCTGCATCAACCAGCGCCCGCTGGTGAAGGTGGGCGACCGGATCAGCGCCGGCGACATCATCGCCGACGGCCCGTCGACCGAGCTGGGCGAACTGGCCCTGGGCCGCAACGCGCTCGTCGCGTTCATGCCCTGGAACGGCTACAACTTCGAAGACTCGATCCTGATCTCCGAGCGCATCGTCCGTGACGACGTCTTCACCTCGATCCACATCGAGGAATTCGAAGTCATGGCCCGCGACACCAAGCTGGGTCCGGAAGAAATCACCCGCGACATCCCCAACGTCGGCGAGGAAGCCCTGCGCAACCTCGACGAAGCGGGCATCGTGGCGATCGGCGCCGAGGTCCAGCCGGGCGACATCCTGGTCGGCAAGGTCACGCCGAAGGGCGAAAGCCCGATGACGCCGGAAGAAAAGCTGCTGCGCGCCATCTTCGGCGAAAAGGCCTCGGACGTCCGCGACACCAGCCTGCGCCTGCCCCCGGGCGTCGCCGGCACCATCGTCGACGTGCGCGTGTTCAATCGTCACGGCGTCGACAAGGACGAACGCGCCCTGGCCATCGAGCGCGCCGAGATCGACCGCCTGGGCAAGGACCGCGACGACGAATTCGCGATCCTGAACCGCAACATCTCGGGCCGCCTGCGCGAACTGCTGATCGGCAACGTCGCCCTGTCGGGTCCCAAGGGCCTGTCGCGCGGCGAGATCACCGCCGAAGGCCTGGCTGAAGTCCAGCCCGGCCTGTGGTGGCAGATCGCCCTCGAGGACGAGAAGGCGATGGGCGAACTGGAAAGCCTGCGCCGTCTGTTCGACGAGAACCGCAAGCGTCTGGACCGCCGCTTCGAGGACAAGGTCGACAAACTGCAGCGCGGCGACGAACTGCCCCCGGGCGTGATGAAGATGGTCAAGGTCTTCGTGGCCGTGAAGCGCAAGCTTCAGCCGGGCGACAAGATGGCCGGCCGTCACGGCAACAAGGGCGTCATCTCGCGCATCCTGCCGATCGAGGACATGCCGTTCCTCGCCGACGGGACGCACGTGGACGTCGTTCTGAACCCGCTGGGCGTGCCCTCGCGCATGAACGTCGGCCAGATCTTCGAAACCCACCTGGGCTGGGCCTGCGCCAACCTCGGCAAGCAGATCACCAACCTGCTGGAAGACTGGCAGCACGGCGGCCAGAAGGACGCCCTGGTCCAGCGCCTGCGCGACATCTACGGCCCGGACGAGGAACTGCCGGAAACCGAGGAAGAGCTGGTCGAACTGGCCCGCAACCTCGGCAAGGGCGTTCCGATCGCCACCCCGGTGTTCGACGGCGCGCGCATCGGCGACATCGAAGAGCACCTGACCATGGCGGGCGTCGATCCGTCGGGCCAGTCGATCCTGTTCGACGGCCAGACGGGCGACCAGTTCAAGCGTCCGGTCACGGTCGGCTACATCTACATGCTGAAGCTGCACCACCTGGTCGACGACAAGATCCACGCCCGTTCGATCGGTCCGTACTCGCTGGTCACCCAGCAGCCGCTGGGCGGCAAGGCCCAGTTCGGCGGTCAGCGCTTCGGGGAAATGGAAGTGTGGGCTCTGGAAGCCTACGGCGCGGCCTACACCCTGCAGGAAATGCTGACGGTGAAGTCCGACGACGTGGCCGGCCGGACCAAGGTCTACGAGTCGATCGTCCGTGGCGACGACACGTTCGAAGCCGGTATCCCGGAAAGCTTCAACGTGCTGGTCAAGGAAATGCGCTCGCTCGGCCTGAACGTGGAACTCGAGAACTCTTAAGCGCCGTGCGGTGAAATCCTCGTCCTTCGACAAGCTCAGGATGAGGGTTTCACCAGCGACGCAGTAGCCCTCATCCTGAGCTTGTCGAAGGACGAGGGCGGCACCTCAGAATTTTCGCGGGTAGTCCCGCAGAAGGAACCAAGATGAACCAGGAAGTCCTGAACATCTTTAATCCGGTCCAGGCCGCTCCGACCTTCGACCAGATCCGCATCTCGCTGGCTTCGCCGGAAAAGATCCGCTCGTGGTCGTTCGGTGAGATCAAGAAGCCCGAGACCATCAACTACCGCACGTTCAAGCCCGAGCGTGACGGCCTGTTCTGCGCCCGTATCTTTGGCCCAACCAAGGACTACGAATGCCTGTGCGGCAAGTACAAGCGCATGAAGTACAAGGGCATCATCTGCGAGAAGTGCGGCGTCGAGGTCACCCTGGCCCGCGTCCGTCGCGAGCGCATGGGCCACATCGAGCTGGCCTCGCCGGTCGCCCACATCTGGTTCCTGAAGTCGCTGCCCTCGCGCATCGCCATGATGCTGGACATGCCGCTGAAGGACATCGAGCGGGTCCTGTACTTCGAATACTACATCGTCACCGAGCCGGGCCTGACCCCGCTGAAGCAGCACCAGCTGCTCAGCGAGGACGACTTCATGCGCGCCCAGGACGAATACGGCGACGACAGCTTCACCGCCGAAATTGGCGCCGAGGCCGTCCAGAACCTGCTCAAGGCGATCGACCTGGAGAAGGAAGCCGAGAAGCTGCGCGAAGAGCTGGCGGGCAACCCGTCGGACATGAAGCAGAAGAAATTCTCCAAGCGCCTGAAGATCCTGGAAGCCTTCCAGGAGTCGGGCAACCGTCCGGAGTGGATGGTGCTGACGGTCGTGCCGGTGATCCCGCCGGAACTGCGCCCGCTGGTGCCGCTGGACGGCGGCCGCTTCGCGACCTCGGACCTGAACGACCTGTACCGCCGGGTCATCAACCGTAACAACCGCCTCAAGCGCCTGATCGAACTGCGCGCCCCCGACATCATCATCCGCAACGAAAAGCGGATGCTGCAGGAGTCGGTGGACGCCCTGTTCGACAACGGCCGCCGCGGTCGCGTGATCACGGGCGCCAACAAGCGTCCGCTGAAGTCGCTGGCCGACATGCTGAAGGGCAAGCAGGGCCGCTTCCGCCAGAACCTGCTGGGCAAGCGCGTCGACTATTCGGGCCGTTCGGTCATCGTCGTGGGTCCGGACCTGAAGCTGCACGAGTGCGGCCTGCCCAAGAAGATGGCGCTGGAGCTGTTCAAGCCGTTCATCTATGCGCGCCTGGACGCCAAGGGCCTGTCGGGCACCGTCAAGCAGTCCAAGCGCATGGTCGAGCGCGAACAGCCGCAGGTGTGGGACATCCTCGAAGAGGTGATCCGCGAACACCCCGTGCTGCTGAATCGCGCGCCGACGCTTCACCGCCTGGGCATCCAGGCGTTCGAGCCCAAGCTGATCGAGGGCAAGGCCATCCAGCTGCACCCGCTGGTCTGCGCCGCGTTCAACGCCGACTTCGACGGCGACCAGATGGCCGTGCACGTCCCGCTGAGCCTCGAGGCCCAGCTGGAAGCGCGCGTCCTGATGATGTCGACCAACAACATCCTGTCGCCCGCCAACGGTCGCCCGATCATCGTGCCGTCGCAGGACATCGTCCTGGGCCTGTACTACCTGTCGGTCGCCCGCGACGGCGAGCCGGGTGAAGGCAAGATCTTCGCCGACCTGGGCGAGATCGAAGCCGCCATGGACGCCGGCGTCGTGTCGCTGCACGCCAAGATCAAGTCGCGCTTCACCGAAGTGGACGCCGACGGCGTGGCGCGTCGCCGCGTGATCGACACCACCCCCGGCCGCATGAAGATCGCCGCCCTGCTTCCGCGTCACCCGGCGATCGGTCACCGACTGATCGAGAAGGCCCTGACCAAGAAGGAAATCGGCAACCTGATCGACGTGGTCTATCGCCACTGCGGCCAGAAGGCGACGGTGATCTTCGCCGACCAGGTCATGGGCCTGGGCTTCAAGGAAGCGGCCAAGGCCGGCATCTCCTTCGGCAAGGACGACATCATCATCCCCAAGCGGAAGGAGGCGATCGTCGCCGAAACCCGCACCCTGGCCGAGGAGTACGAGCAACAGTACGCCGACGGCCTGATCACCAAGGGCGAGAAGTACAACAAGGTCGTCGACGCCTGGGCCAAGGCCACCGACCGGGTCGCTGACGAGATGATGGCCGAGCTTCAGATGAAGCATAAGGACGAGAACGGCCGCGAGAAGGAAATCAACGCCATCTACATGATGGCCCACTCCGGCGCCCGTGGTTCGCAAGCCCAGATGAAGCAGCTGGGCGGCATGCGCGGCCTGATGGCCAAGCCCTCCGGCGAGATCATCGAGACCCCGATCGTCTCGAACTTCAAGGAAGGCCTGACCGTTCAGGAGTACTTCAACTCGACCCACGGCGCCCGTAAGGGCCTGGCGGACACCGCGCTGAAGACCGCCAACTCCGGCTACCTGACCCGTCGTCTGGTCGACGTCGCGCAGGACTGCATCATCGTCGAGGAAGACTGCGGCACCACCAAGGGCATCACCCTGCGGGCCGTGGTCGAAGGCGGCGACGTGCTGGTCTCGCTGGGCACCCGTGTCCTGGGCCGTTTCTCGGCCGAGGACATCAAGGACCCGGCGACCGGCGAGATCGTGGTTCCGGCCGACACCTATCTCGACGAGAACATGGCAGACGCCATCGAAGCCGCTGCGGTGCAGTCGGTGAAGGTGCGCTCGGTCCTGACCTGCGAGGCCAAGATCGGCGTCTGCGGCGCCTGCTACGGCCGCGACCTGGCCCGCGGCACGCCGGTGAACATCGGTGAAGCGGTGGGCGTCATCGCCGCCCAGTCGATCGGCGAGCCCGGCACCCAGCTGACGATGCGGACCTTCCACATCGGCGGCACCGCCCAGGTGGCCGAGCAGTCGTTCTTCGAAAGCAGCAACGACGGCGTGGTCCGCGTGACCGGCGCCACCGTGGTGGGTTCGGACGGCGCCCTGGTGGTCATGAGCCGCAACACGGCCGTGAGCGTCCTGGTCGACGGCAAGGAGCGCGAGAACTACAAGCCGCCGTACGGCGCGCGCCTGAAGGTCAAGGACGGCGACAAGGTCAAGCGCGGCCAGCGCCTGGCCGATTGGGACCCCTACACCACCCCGATCATCACCGAAGTGGCCGGTCGCATCCGCGCCGAAGACCTGGTGGACGGCTTCTCCGTTCGCGAGGAAACCGACGAAGCCACCGGCATCGCGCAGCGCGTGATCGCCGACTGGCGGACCTCGGCCCGCGCGTCGGACCTGCGTCCGGCCATGGGCGTGCTGGGTGAAGACGGCGCCTATGTCCGTCTGGCCAACGGCGGCGAGGCTCGCTACCTGATGTCGGTCGGCGCCATTCTCTCCGTCGCTGACGGGGACATGGTCAAGCCGGGCGAGGTCATCGCGCGGATCCCGACCGAAGGCGCCAAGACCCGGGACATCACCGGTGGTCTGCCGCGCGTCGCCGAACTCTTCGAAGCCCGCCGTCCCAAGGACTGCGCGGTCATCGCGGAAATGGACGGCCGTGTCGAATTCGGCAAGGATTACAAGAACAAGCGCCGGATCAAGATCACTCCGGACATCGACGCCGACGGCAACCAGCCTGAAGCGGTCGAGTTCCTGATCCCGAAGGGCAAGCACATCGCGGTGCATGATGGCGACTACATCACGCGCGGCGAGTACATCATCGACGGCAACCCGGATCCGCACGACATCCTGCGCATTCTGGGCGTCGAGGCCCTGGCCAACTTCCTGGTCGACGAGATCCAGGAGGTCTACCGACTGCAGGGCGTGCCGATCAACGACAAGCACATCGAGACGATCGTTCGTCAGATGCTGCAGAAGGTCGAGATCGTCGAGCCGGGCGACACGGGCCTGATCAAGGGCGATCACCTCGACAAGCCCGAGTTCTACGTCGAGCAGGACAAGGCTGTCGCCCGCGGCGGCCGTCCGGCCACGACGCAGCCTGTGCTGCTGGGCATCACCAAGGCCTCGCTGCAGACCAAGAGCTTCATCTCGGCCGCGTCGTTCCAAGAAACGACCCGCGTCCTGACCGAAGCCTCGGTGCACGGCAAGACCGACACCCTGGAAGGCCTGAAGGAAAACGTCATCGTGGGTCGCCTGATCCCCGCTGGCACGGGTTCCTACCTGCGCAGCCTGCAACGCATCGCCGCCAAGCGCGACGAGCAGCTGGCCCAGCAGCGCGAAGAGTCGATGGAGCCGCTGCCCGCGGTCATCGCCGAAGAAGCCTAAGCCTCCTTCGAGGACTGAAACGGAACGGCCCGGGAGCAATCCCGGGCCGTTTCTTTTTTGGCTCTTCTCCCTCAGGAGGAGGTGTCGGTGAAGCGGACGGAGGGGGCGTCCTCCGTTCTACGATCCCCGCAACACCGCCAGCCGCTCCAGCCTCGGCGCCGCGAAATCCAGGAACGCCCGCACCAGCGGCGGCATGAACCGGCCGCCCACCGTGACCAGTTGCACGGGCAGGGGCGGGGGCTCGAAGTCGGGCAGCAGGCGCACCAGCCGCCCGGCCGCCAGGTCCTCGGCGACCTGATAGGACAGCGCCCGGCCGACGCCGCGTCCGGCGACCATGGCCGCCAGGGCCGCCTCGACATTGTTGACCCGCAGCCGGGGCTCCAGCCGCACCGCCCGCGGCTTGCCGCGATGCTCGAACCGCCATTCCGGCGAGGCCGAGACCACGGTGGTCAGGATGACCTCGTGCCCGGCCAGGTCGCCCGGCTCCAACGGCGTCCCGCGTCGCGCCAGGTAATCGGGCGCGGCCACCAGCAGCCGGCGCACTTGGCCTAGCTTGCGGACTATCAGGCTGGAATCGGCCAGCGGCCCGATCCGCAGGGCCACGTGCAACTCGCCCTCGATCAGGTCCAGGTTTCGGTCGTGCAGGGTCAGGTCGGCCTGGACGCCGGGGTGCTCGGCCAGGAAGTCGGCCACGACCGGCGTCAGGCAGCGGCCGCCGAACACGGTCGGGCCGGTGATCCGCAGCGTGCCGCGCACCGCGTCAGAGGCGGGGGCCTGGAGGGCGGTCTCGTAGTCGACCAGCAGCCGCCGGGCCCGCTCGGCCAGGTCGCGGCCGGCCTCGGTCGGCGCCAGGCGGCGGGTGGTGCGCTCGATCAGCCGCACGCCCATCCGCTCTTCCAGCGCCGCCAGGGTCCGGGTCATGGCGGCGGGCGAGCGCCGCAGCCTGCGGCCGGCGGCGGCCAGGGACCCGCTGTCGATCACCGCCAGCAGCAGGGCCAGTTCGTCCAGGCGATCCATTCCATAATCCGCAATTATGTCTTGCCTATTTGCTCAATTCATTTCGAACGGCGCAATGGCGAAGATGCCTCCGCATCAAGGGAAAGCATCGATGTCCGACACCGCCATCGTCCTGCACGGCACGCCGCTCTCGGGCCATACCCACCGGGTAGGCCTGATGCTGAACGCCCTGGGCCTGGCCTACCGCTTCGTCTCCGCGCCCAAGGACGTTCGCGCCTCGCCGGCCTTCCTGGCCCTCAACCCGCTCGGTCAGATCCCGGTGCTGCAGGACGGCGGCCTGGTCCTGGCCGACAGCAACGCCATCCTGGTCTATCTGGCGCGTCGCTATGCGCCTGACGCCGACTGGCTGCCGCTGGAGCCGGTCGCCGCCGCCCGGGTCCAGCGCTGGCTGTCGATCGCCGCCGGCGAGGTCATGCACGGCCCGGCCATCGCCCGGATGATCGCCCTGTTCGACCTCCCCGACGATCCGGCCCGCGCCGCTCGCATCGCCGCCCGGGTGCTGGCCTTCATGGACAGCCACCTGGCGGACCGCGCCTATCTCGCCGCCGACCACGTCACGATCGCCGACCTGGCCTGCTACTCGTATGTGGCCCACGCCCCCGAAGGCGGGGTGGCGCTGGAGCCCTATCCGGCCGTGCGCGCGTGGCTGGCCCGGGTCGAGGCCCAGCCCTGGTTCAAGCCCATGCCCGACTTCGCGGCGGCGTGAGGGGAGCGCCGGCCTTGGGTCGTTTACCCGGTGCGGCGCAACGTCGCGATTTCATTCGGCGGATCAATCGACCGGAAGGTTAAGCCTTGCTTGAGATGTTGCGGTGCAAACCGGAGGCAGGATTCTCCAGACATTGGCGCCCCCATGCGTTCCGACATCTCCACCAAGGTCAGCCTGACCGTCGTCGCGGCCTTCATGACCCTGCTGCTGGCCCTGCTGGCCATCGTCGGCAAGAACTCGCTGGACTTCGCCAAGTCGCAGGCGGTCAGCCAGCAGGAGGCCAGCATGCGTGTGGCCTGGGACGCGGTCGGCGGCCAGGGCGCGGTCTTCGCACGTGACGGCGACAAGCTGACGGTCGGCGGCAAGGTCCTGAACGGCGACATCGCCACGGTCGACCACGTCAAGGACCTGGTCGGCGGCACCATGACCATCTTCCTGGGCGACACCCGCATCGCCACCAACGTCCAGAAGCCGGACGGCAGCCGCGGCCTGGGCACCACCCTGGCCAAGGGGCCGGTTCATGATGCGGTGCTGGACCGGGGCGAGTCCTATCGCGGCGAGGCCAAGGTGCTGGGCAAGCCCTATTTCGCGGCCTACGACCCGATCAAGGACGCCTCGGGCCAGGTGATCGGCATCCTCTATGTCGGCGTGGCCAAGGCCGACTACTTCCAGCCCGTCTATCGCCAGCTGATCTGGCTGGCCGTGGCCGGCGCGGTGCTGGCGGCCCTGGGCGTCGCAGCCTCGGTGACCGTGGTTCGCCGCCAACTGTCGCCACTGCGCGACCTGCGCGAGGCCATGAAGCGGGTGATGGGCGGCGACCTGACCGTCGCCCTGCCGTTCGCAGGGCGCCGCGACGACATCGGCCTGATGGCCGACGCGGTCCACGCCTTCCGCGACGAGGCTCGCGAGAAGGGCCGGATCGAAGCCCAGGCCGAGACCCATCGCCAAGCCGCCGAGGCCGAGCGCCGCCTGTCGGCCGATCGCGACAGCCACCAGGCCGAGCAGCAGGCCCTGGTCGTCTCGCGCCTGGCCCACGGTCTGGACCGGCTGTCGGCCGGCGACCTGACCGTTCGCCTGACCGAGGCCTTCGCTCCCGACTACGAGCGCCTGCGCGCCGACTTCAACCAGGCGGTCGAGCGCCTGGAGCAGGCCATGGGCGCGGTGATCTCGGCCGTGGGCGGGTTAACCGCCGGGGCCAACGGCATCGCTGGCGCGGCGGGCGACCTGTCGACCCGCAGCGAGCAGCAGGCCGCCAGCCTGGAAGAGGCCGCCGCCGCGCTTACCGAGATCACCAACGCCGTCCGTGTGGCCGCCGACGGCGCGCGCGGAGCCCGCGAAGCCGTCAGCCAGGCCCAGGCCGAGGCCGGCCGCTCGCGCGCCGTCGTCGACGAGACCATCCAGGCGATCGGCGGCATCGAGGCCTCCTCGCACCAGGTGGCCCAGATCGTCGGCGTGATCGACGAGATCGCCTTCCAGACCAACCTGCTGGCCCTGAACGCCGGGGTCGAGGCGGCCCGGGCCGGCGACGCCGGCCGCGGCTTCGCGGTCGTGGCGCAGGAAGTCCGGGCCCTGGCCCAGCGCTCGGCCGACGCGGCCAAGGAGATCAAGGTCCACATCGCCGACTCGGCCCGCCAGGTCGAGGCCGGAGTCGTGCTGGTGGGCCGCACCGGCGAGGCTCTACAGAAGATCGCCGGCCAGGTCGGGGCCATCGACGGCGTCATCGGCCAGATCGCCGCCTCGGCCGCCGAGCAGGCCTCGGGCCTGTCGGAGGTCAACACCGCCGTCAGCCACATGGACCAGGCCACCCAGAAGAACGCCGCCATGGTCAACCGCTCGGCCGCCGACAGCCTGACCCTGGTGCGCGAGGTCGAGGGCCTGGCCGCCCTGGTCGACCACTTCAAGGTCGGCGCGGCTAGCGCTGCTCGTTCTGGCGCGCGGCCGTCTTCCGACGCTCGTCGGCCTTCCGCGCATCGTCCAGCCGCTTGAGGGCCTGCTGCTCGGCCGAGCGCGAGCGGCCCAGGCCGTCCTGCTCGGCGCCCAGCACCCAGGGGATGTCCTTGCCCTTGCCCGGATCGTCGCGATTGCGGTGATCCACCCCGACGCCCATCGGCGCGTCGCGATAGGCGCGGTCGGCCTGCTGCTTGAGGGCCTGGGCGTCGAAGCCCCGCCGCTTGGCCGCGTCCATCGGCGCGTCATAGACTGGCGCGTTGCGGGCCTTGGCGCCAAACGCCTCGTCGCAATGTTCCTGCTCACGCCGGTTGAGGCCGACCGCCTGGGCGTTGGCGCAACCGGGGCTGCTTCCGCGCAGGGCGGTGCGCAGGTCGCCGCGCGGGCCTTCGGGCAGGGGGGCGGGATGGACGCCGGTCGCGCGGTTGCTCGGGGCGGGCGGACCGGGAACGGGCGCGACGCCCAGCGGCTGGATCCAGGACGGCGCGACCCGGCGCGGCGCGCGCGGCTGGATCGGCGAGGCCGCGGCGGCCCGCTCGACGCTGGCCACGGTCTCCGCCGTGGGGCGACGGGGGGTGAGCTCGCGCTCCAGGGTGACGCGGATGGCGTCCTCGTCGTCCGACCGGTCCTGGAAGCGCGCCGCCATCGGCCAGCCCAGGACGGCCAGGATCACGGCGTGCAGGGCCAGCGACCCGCCAAGGACGGCGCCGTTTCTCAACCGGGTTTTGCGCGCCGTGGCCGGGGACAAGAACAAGCTCGACAGGAACAGGGGAGCGGCGAGGCTTGCCACCTCGAGTGGCGAAAGCATGGCGGCTGAACGTTAGATGGGGTGACCGATCGCCTTCGCTAGTCGGGTTTGGAAGGCGCGAAAGCGTGGCCGTGAAGGGGTCATGAGCGGGCGCAAACCCGTGAATTGACTCGGCATTGACGTCGGATGCGTTCGCGAGTAGTTTCCGCGCTCTTTTCGAGGCGGACCCTGTCCGTCCTGATGAGCGCCCGTCCCTTACCCCGACGGACCAGCCCGCCGGAACGCTGCCCGCGTCCCGGCGAGTTTCGTGTTTATCAGGTCCTCATCCGAGGCCGAGACAAGCCGGAATAAAAACGACAAGGACCCTGAAGCGCCTCGGCCGAAAGGCACACGCTTCCATCAGAGCAGAGACTTAATGCCTACCGTCAACCAGCTCATCCGCAAACCGCGCCAGCCTAAGCCGGTCCGGAACAAGGTGCCCGCCCTGAAGGGCTGCCCCCAACGCCGCGGCGTTTGCACGCGCGTCTACACGACGACCCCGAAGAAGCCGAACTCGGCTCTGCGTAAGGTCGCCAAGGTCCGTCTGACCACCGGCATCGAAGCCGTTTGCTACATCCCGGGCGAAGGCCACAACCTGCAGGAGCACTCGGTGGTGCTCATCCGCGGCGGCCGCGTCAAGGACTTGCCCGGCGTCCGCTATCACATCCTGCGCGGCGTCCTCGACACCCAAGGTGTCAAGGATCGTAAGCAGCGTCGTTCGCTCTACGGCGCCAAGCGTCCGAAGTAAGGAAGAAGAAGTATGTCCCGCCGCCGTCGCGCCGAGAAACGCCAAGTCCTGCCGGATCCCAAGTTTGGAGATCTGATCGTCACGAAGTTCATGAACTACGTGATGTACGAGGGCAAAAAAGCCGTCGCCGAAAACATCATCTATGGTGCTTTCGACATCCTGGAAAACAAGCGCAAGGACCAAGGTCCGCTTGAGACCTTCCACTCCGCCCTGGACAACGTCGCCCCGGCGATCGAAGTCCGGTCGCGCCGCGTCGGCGGCGCCACCTATCAGGTGCCGGTGGAAGTCCGTCCGGACCGTCGTCGCGCCCTGGCCATCCGCTGGCTGGTGACCGCCGCCCGCAAGCGTGGCGAAAACACCATGACCGAAAAGCTGGCCGGTGAGCTGCTCGACGCTTCGAACAACCGCGGCACCGCGGTGAAGAAGCGCGAAGACACCCACAAGATGGCCGAAGCCAACCGGGCGTTCTCGCACTACCGCTGGTAACCTTTCTTACCAGCACTCTTTCAGGCGCGGGCGGTTTGAGATAAACCGCCCGCGCCGCACGTTTAAATGTCCCCGCCCCAGCTTGGGGTCGGGCAGTCACGCAGAGCTAGACCATGGCCCGCCAGCATAAAATCGAAGACTACCGCAACTTCGGCATCATGGCGCACATCGACGCCGGGAAGACGACGACGACCGAGCGGATCCTGTATTACACGGGTAAGTCGCACAAGATCGGCGAAGTCCACGACGGCGCCGCGACCATGGACTGGATGGACCAGGAACAAGAGCGCGGCATCACCATCACGTCGGCCGCGACGACCGCTTTCTGGAAAGACAAGCGCCTCAACATCATCGACACCCCCGGACACGTCGACTTCACGATCGAAGTCGAGCGTTCGCTGCGCGTCCTCGACGGCGCCGTGACGGTGCTGGACGGCAACGCCGGCGTCGAGCCGCAGACGGAAACCGTCTGGCGTCAGGCCGACAAGTACAAGGTTCCGCGGATCGTCTTCGTCAACAAGATGGACAAGATCGGCGCCGACTTCGACAAGTCGGTCGAGTCGATCCGCGACCGTCTGGGCGCCAAGGCCGTTCCGATCCAGTTCCCGATCGGTTCGGAATCCTCGCTGAGCGGCCTGGTCGACCTGGTCCGCATGAAGGCCGTGATCTGGGACAACGACGCCCTGGGCGCCAACTTCCGTGACGAAGAGATTCCCGCCGACCTGCTGGACAAGGCCAAGGAAGCTCACGCTTACCTGGTTGAGGCCGCCGTCGAGCTCGACGACGAAGCCATGGAAGCCTATCTGGGCGGCGAAGAGCCCTCGGAAGCCGTGCTGAAGAAGTGCATCCGCAAGGCCGTGCTGACCGGCGCCTTCTATCCGATCCTCTGCGGCTCGGCCTTCAAGAACAAGGGCGTGCAGACGCTCCTGGACGCCGTCGTCGACTACCTGCCCTCGCCGGTGGACATCCCGCCGACCAAGGGCATCGACTTCAAGACCGAAGAAGAAGTCGTGCGTCGCGCCTCGGACGACGAGCCGCTGTCGGTCCTGGCGTTCAAGATCATGGACGACCCCTTCGTTGGTTCGCTGACCTTCTGCCGGATCTATTCGGGCAAGCTGGAAACCGGCATGAGCCTGCTGAACGCCACGCGCGACAAGCGCGAGCGCGTCGGCCGCATGCTGCTCATGCACTCCAACAACCGCGAAGACATCAAGGAAGCCTTCGCCGGCGACATCGTCGCCTTGGCCGGCCTCAAGGAAACCCGCACCGGCGACACCCTGTGCGATCCCCTGAAGTCGCCGGTCATCCTGGAGCGCATGGAATTCCCGGCCCCGGTCATCGAGATCGCCGTCGAGCCCAAGTCCAAGGCCGACCAGGAAAAGCTGGGCGTCGCCCTGGCCAAGCTGGCCGCCGAGGATCCGTCCTTCACCGTCTCGACCGACTTCGAAAGCGGCCAGACGATCCTGAAGGGCATGGGCGAACTGCACCTGGACATCAAGATCGACATCCTCAAGCGCACCTACAAGGTCGAAGCCAACATCGGCGCGCCGCAGGTCGCCTATCGTGAAAGCCTGGGTCGCAAGGCCGAGATCGACTACACCCACAAGAAGCAGACCGGCGGTACGGGCCAGTTCGCTCGCGTCATGATCACTTTCGAACCCGGTGAACCCGGTTCGGGCTTCGTGTTCGAGAACTCGATCGTCGGCGGCGCGGTGCCGAAGGAATACATCCCCGGCGTCCAGAAGGGTCTGGAGTCCGTCAAGGACAACGGCCTGCTGGCCGGCTTCCCGCTGATCGACTTCAAGGCCACCCTGACGGACGGCAAGTACCACGACGTCGACTCCAGCGTGCTGGCGTTCGAAATCGCGTCGCGCGCCGCCTTCAAGGAACTGCGTGAAAAGGGCGCTCCCAAGCTGCTCGAGCCGATCATGGCCGTCGAGGTCGTGACCCCGGAAGAGTACCTGGGTTCGGTCATCGGCGACCTGAACGCCCGTCGCGGGATGATCCAGGGCCAGGACATGCGCGGCAACGCCACGGTGGTGAACGCCTTCGTGCCGCTGGCCAACATGTTCGGCTATGTGAACACCCTGCGCGGCATGTCCCAGGGCCGCGCCCAGTTCACCATGCAATACGACCACTACGAGCCGGTGCCGCAACACGTCGCCGACGAAGTGATCAAGAAGTACGCCTAAGCTAACCCCAGAAATCCCCTTTTAATTGCAGGCCCCTCTGGGGTCCGGAGCTAGAGAAAAATGGCCAAGGAAAAGTTCGAACGTAATAAGCCGCACTGCAACATCGGCACCATTGGTCACGTTGACCACGGCAAGACGACGTTGACGGCTGCGATCACCATCATTCTGGCCAAGACCGGTGGTGCGACGGCGAAGAACTACGCCGACATCGACGCCGCGCCGGAAGAAAAGGCCCGCGGCATCACCATCAACACCGCGCACGTGGAATATGAGACGGCCAACCGTNGCGACGGCGAAGAACTACGCCGACATCGACGCCGCGCCGGAAGAAAAGGCCCGCGGCATCACCATCAACACCGCGCACGTGGAATATGAGACGGCCAACCGTCACTACGCCCACGTCGACTGCCCCGGCCACGCCGACTATGTGAAGAACATGATCACCGGCGCGGCCCAGATGGACGGCGCGATCCTGGTCGTGTCGGCCGCCGACGGCCCGATGCCCCAGACCCGCGAGCACATCCTGCTGGCCCGTCAGGTCGGCGTGCCGGCCCTGGTGGTCTACATGAACAAGGTCGACCTGGTCGACGACGCCGANCGGCCGCCGACGGCCCGATGCCCCAGACCCGCGAGCACATCCTGCTGGCCCGTCAGGTCGGCGTGCCGGCCCTGGTGGTCTACATGAACAAGGTCGACCTGGTCGACGACGCCGAACTGCTCGAGCTGGTCGAGATGGAAGTGCGCGAGCTGCTTTCGTCGTACGACTTCCCGGGCGACGACATCCCGATCACCAAGGGCTCGGCCAAGGTCGCCATCGACGGCGGCGACCCGGTCATCGGCGAGCAGTCGATCCTGGAACTGATGACCACGGTCGACACCTACATCCCGCAGCCTGACCGTCCGGTCGACCTGCCCTTCCTGATGCCGGTCGAAGACGTGTTCTCGATCTCGGGYCGCGGCACCGTGGTCACCGGTCGCGTCGAGCGCGGCATCGTCAAGGTCGGCGAGGAAGTCGAGATCGTCGGCATCCGTCCGGTCCAGAAGACSACCTGCACGGGCGTSGAAATGTTCCGCAAGCTGCTGGACCAAGGTCAGGCGGGCGACAACGTCGGCGTGCTGCTGCGCGGCACCAAGCGCGAAGACGTCGAGCGCGGCCAGGTGCNGAAATGTTCCGCAAGCTGCTGGACCAAGGTCAGGCGGGCGACAACGTCGGCGTGCTGCTGCGCGGCACCAAGCGCGAAGACGTCGAGCGCGGCCAGGTGCTGTGCAAGCCGGGTTCGATCACCCCGCACACCAAGTTCGTGGCCGAAGCCTACATCCTGACCAAGGAAGAAGGCGGYCGTCACACCCCGTTYTTCACCAACTACCGTCCGCARTTCTACTTCCGCACCACGGACGTCACCGGGATCATCAAGCTGCGCGAAGGCGTGGAAATGATCATGCCGGGCGACAACGCCGAGCTGGACGTCGAGCTGATCACCCCGATCGCCATGGAAGAGAAGCTGCGCTTCGCCATCCGTGAAGGCGGCCGCACCGTCGGCGCCGGCGTCGTCGCGAAAATCGTTGAATAACGATTTTCTCGACCATGCTTAGTGGCCAGAAACGCATGCGTTTCTGGCGCGCC
>NZ_LMFX01000052.1:0-150669 GCF_001426985.1 Caulobacter sp. Root1472
CCGCTGATGAAGGCGATCCAGGCCTGACGCCGGCCTCGCGCCACGCTCATGCTCTCTCGCAGGGGCGCAGCGGTTAGAGGGTTTTTACACAGCCTCGGTCGATCCTTGCCATTAGCGCCTGCGCGGAAGGCGGACCTTGGGGCGCGCTGCCGGATCTAGGCGAGCAGAGCCACGGCGGTCGCGGCGCCGCCGATGATCAGCGCCCATGCCGAGCAGAACGCCAGCGTCGGGTGGATCTGCCACCATTGGGGGCGACGTACGCCCTTGGCCGTTTTCAACGTCATGCCTCGTCTCCGTAGTTGACCTTTAGACAACTCGGGATCGGCGGGATGGTTCGCTAGGCGGGCGAGGCCGCGCCAGGACGCACAATGGCGATGTCGATGGTGGCGACCAGGTCCTTCTGCTCGTCCAGGATCTCGACCTTCAAGATGCCGTCGCGCAGGAAGGTGTCCGGGTTGTCGCGTAACCACTCCGCGGCGATCAGGGCCGCTTCGCGTTCGGCCGCGGCCGTGTCCGAGATGTCGACGCCCTGGTTGTCGTCGTAGATCTCACCGTCCGTCAGCTTGAAGAAGTACCGCATGTCCTACCCTTCGAGCGAGTGTAGGTAGCCAAAGACCGAACGCGATAATCCGGTTCCCCGTGCGCGGGGAGTTGCGAGCTGTGCGCCCTTCAGTCGCTTGCCTCGCATGCGATGCGCGCCGAGGGTTTCGTGATGTGACGCACGGCGGAACCGAGAGGCGCTGCATCACGCGCGTCTGCTCATCACCTCCAGCTGACATATGAAAACGTCCGCTTTTCGCGCTAGCTGTCGGCGCTATCCTCGCCGTCGTTTTCAGCTTCACGGAGTACGGCGGTAAGCTCGGATAGGAGCTGATCGGGATCGACGGGCTCGCCATCCACCGTAGCGGCCACGTTTCCACTGGCGTCTATCGCAATGACCACTGGCTTGGGGTGTTCCGGCTCAGAGGGCGGCTTGCTCATCCGACGACCATACCCGCCCGTGGTCCTCGCCGCCACGGCGGTACGGAAGCCCCAAGTGGGCGTCGCCAACGTCTGACTGGCTCGAAATTCACCCTGCTCTTCACGCCAACAAGCCGACCTTCAGGATCACGGCGTCCCAAATTCGGCGCCCCCCCCCCCCGCGGAGACGCCGGCGCCGATGAAGCCGCCGCCCCTACCCCATCGTCTCCGCCAGCGCCCGCGCCTCGTCCTCGAAGGCGCTGACGGTGTCGACGCGGCGCCAGGTGATCTCGCCGGTGTCGCGGGTCAGCTGGCTTTCCAGCACGGCCACGTCGGCGTCGGAGGCGTCGTTGACGCGGGCGGCGACGCGGGCGCGCAGCACTTCGGGCGGGGCTTCCAGCCAGACGCCCTGGAACGCAACGTCGCCCTGCTTGGCCAGGGCCTCGGCGCGGGCCCGCTGCTCGGGCTTGAGGAACACCGCGTCGACCACCACCGAGCGGCCCGAGGCCAGGGTCAGGGCGGCGTCGCGGAACAGCTCGCCATAGACCCGCTCGCTCATCTCCGGCGTATAGGCCTCCTTGGGCAGGCGCTGCAGCGAGGGCACGCCGCACAGGCGCTTGCGGATCTCGTCGGTGCGCAGGACCACCGCCCCGGGGGCCGTCCCCAGGCCGGGCGCGCAAACCCGGGCGAAGGTCGACTTGCCCGAGCCCGAGAAGCCGCCGGTGGCCACCAGGCTGACCGGCCGGGGGGCCAGGTGCTCCAGCGCGGTGGCCAGGTAGGCCCGCGCCGCCTCGTCGTCATTGCTGTAGGCCCAGACGTGGGTGCGCACCGCGGCGCGGACGCTGAGCATCAGCGGCAGGGCCGCGAGGCCCGTCCACAGGCCCTCGCCGAACGTGCGGGCGGCCTCGTCCAGATAGGCGTTCAGCACCCGGCCGGCGGCGTCCCGGCGACGGCGGAAGTCCAGGTCCATCAGCAGGAAGGCCAGGTCGTACTGGATGTCGATGTCCGACAGTGAGTCGTTGAACTCGATGCAGTCGAACAGGATCGGCTTGCCCTCCTCGACCAGGATGTTGCCCAGGTGCAGGTCGCCGTGGCAGTGGCGGGCGAAGCCCTGCCCGGCCCGTTCGTTCAGCAGCGGGCCCAGGCGCTCCAGCGCCAGGTCGGTCTCGGCGATCAGCCGCTCGACGGCCTGGGCGCCGAGCCGCGGGGCCAGGCCACGCAGCAGGTTGGCGTTGGAGGCGATGGTGTAGCCCAGGGCCCCTACCCCGCCGCCTTGCGGCCGCAGCGGCGCGCCGGCGTGGAACTGGGCGATGGTGCGGCCCAGCGACTCCTCCAGTGCGTCGTCGATGGCCCAGGGCTGAACAGCCAACACGCCCTGCTCGTCGAAGCGGCGCATCTCCAACAGGTACTCGACGATCTCGCCGGGACCGTCCATCTCGACCCCGCCGACCTCGGTGCGGGTCAGGCGGCGCACGGCGCGATAGATGTCGGGCGCGGCGGCGCGGTTGAAGCTCAACTCGCGCTCCAGCGACCAGCGGCGCAGCTCCAGGGTGGAGTAATCCAGAAAGCCGAAGTTGACCGGGCGCTTCACCTTCCACGCGGCCTCGCCGACCAGGAACACGCGGGCGCAGGAGGTCTCGATCACCCGATCGGCCCGCTCGCCCATCCAGGCGGCCACTTCCTGCTCGCGAACCGTCTCCGCGTCCTTGATCACGCCCAAACCCCGTCAACGGCGCCCGATGTCCGGGCGCGGGCGTCCCCATAGCGGAAAGTTCCAGCCGCGTCGCGTGCGGCGGCTTGCTTGCTCTTTGGTTGAGCGCCTATGGTTGCTTGAACCTTGACTAGAGTCGCACCCATGCTGATCGGCGCCGTCGTCAATCGATCCGAACGCAAGAAGACCGAGATCCTGGCGGCCGCGCGCGGGGTGTTCCTTCGGGAAGGCTATGCCGCCGCCGGCATGGAGGCGGTGGCGCGGATGGCGGGGGTGTCCACCGCCACCCTCTACGCCTACTTCCCCAGCAAGGCCAAGCTGTTCGAAATCATCGTCCACGACGCCGTCCAGCACATGGCCGAGCCCGTTCGGGCCAGCGCCCGGGCGAAGGGCGACGCCCGCGTTCGCCTGACCAGCCTGGCCCTGGCCTACGCCGCCTTGATGTCGCAGCCCGCCACGCGGGCGATGTTCCGGATGATCGCCAGCGAACGCCGGCGCTTCGAGGCGTTGGCCGACCACGCTCTCCAGGGCGCACACAAGGCCTTGGGCGGCACGGCGATCGCGCTGATCGAAGACCTGGTGGCGTCCGGCGAACTGGCGACGGATCGCCCCGCCGGGGCCGCTGGCCAGCTGCTTGGCATGCTGGACCACGCCACCCTGATGCTGGGCCTGGCGGCCGGCGACGAGGTCCGGCCGGCCCGGCCGCTGCCGGATATCGCGAACGAGGCGGTCGAGACGTTCCTGGCGCGGTACGGCGTCTAGGGGAACAGCCGCTTCGTCGCCCAGCCCTCGCCGGCCCGTTCGTAGACCAGGCGCTCGTGCAGGCGGAACGGCCGGTCGCGCCAGAACTCGATGACCTGGGGAACGACGCGATAGCCCGACCAGTGAGGCGGGCGCGGCACCTTGCCGATGCCGAACTTCAGCGCCATCTCGGCCACCCGGCGCTCCAGGGCCAGGCGGTCGGGCAGCGGCCGCGACTGGTCGCTGGCCCAGGCGCCCAGCTGGCTGTGGCGGGCGCGGCTGGCGAAGTAGGCGTCGGCCTCGGCCTCGCTGACCGGCTCGACCGCGCCGCGCACCCGCACCTGGCGGCGCAAAGACTTCCAGTGGAAGAGCAGCGCGGCCTTGGGCTGGCCCGACAGCTCCACGCCCTTGGCGCTGTGGGTGTTGGTGTAGAAGACGAAGCCCCGGGCGTCGACGCTCTTGAGCAGCACCATGCGCGAGTCCGGCAGGCCGTCGGCGTCGACGGTCGACACGGCCACGGCGTTGGGATCGTTCGGCTCGCCCTTGCCGGCCTCGGCCAGCCAGTCCTCGAACAGGCGGATGGGGTCGCCCTCCGGCAGCAGCGGCGGCGGCGTGGCCTCGGTCACCTGGCGGACATAGTCGTCCTCGGACGGCGAGGCGGGGATCAGGGGCGCGTCGGTCATGGGATGGATATAGGACACAGCGGAGCGGCGGGCCACGCTTGACGCGGATGGCCGGTCGCGCGCATCTGCCGCGCGACATGAAGGACACCCCATGAAACTCGGCACGCGGGCGCGACTGACCTGGCTTCCCCTGGCGCTGTGGTGCGCGGCCGGCCTGTGGATCGGCTATGTCGAGGCGGTCAAGTGGAAGGGCGACGACGTCCAGGACTGGATCGTCCTGGCGGCCGGCGGCCTGTTCCTGTTCGCGGCCGGGGCCTGGAACCTGTGGCGGCTGCGCGCCAAGGCCGCCGAGCGGGCGCGGGTCGAGGGACCCGAGGTCGACGAGCCGGTCACCTGGCACCGCAGGAGCGGCTCGTGGGCCGTGATCGTCTTCGTGGCCGGGGTGTTCGGCGTGTTCGGCCTGGTCTGGCTGCTGAGCGGCCAGATTCGTTAACTTAACGCCCCGTTGACCAAACGGCGGCAGGGTCGGCGGCATGATCGCCGGCTCGTCTTCCGTTCTAAGCCTCCAGGCCGCCCGCGCCATCCTCGGCGTGGCGCCCGGCGCGGACGAGCGCGAGCTGCGGGCCGCCTATCGCGAGGCCGCCAAGCGCGCCCACCCCGACCGTCCCGGCGGCGACGCGGCCCTGTTCCGCGACGTGCTGGCCGCCTATCGCCTGCTGCAGGACGCCCCGGCCCGCCCGATCCACTTCCCGCCCGCGGTCGCCGAACCGGCCCGGGTCGAGCAGGCGACCTTGCAGGTCGACGCCGCCCTGGCCTTCGCCGGCGGCTGCCTGGACCTGGCGCTGGACGCCCGCAAGCTGCGCCTGACCCTGCCCGCCGGCCTGCGCGACGGCGACAAGGTGCGGGTCGAGAACGTCACCTTCCGCGTCGTGCACAAGCACGATCCCGACGCCCTGGTGCGCGGCGACGACCTGTGGCTGACCGCGCGGCTGGACGCCCGCGCCCTGGCCGAAGGCGGCCGGATCGAGGTCGCCACCGCCCTGGGCCCGCGTCTGGTGTGGATTTCGACCAAGGCCGCCGCCCGCGGCCTGGTGCGCCTGCCCGGCCAAGGCCTCCCGGCCCGCGGCCCGCACCGGGCCGGCGACCTGTTCCTGCGCCTGGAAGCCCTCGGCGACAGCGCCGAAAGCGCCGCCCGCTCGCAGCTGAAGCGCTTCGCGGCCGCCTGGGCGGCGTAGAGGCTTCCCAAGCCGGGGCCTGACGGTTCTAGTGTCTTCGACGCCGCCGAAGAGCGACGGGAGGAGCGATCATGACCCAGGACGAACTGCGCGCCCGGCGCGAGACGATCGTGCGCGAGCACATGGCCGACGAGATCGACCACGCCTGGGACAGGGTGTTGGCGACCTTCCCCCACCCCCACTACGAGATCATCGCCACCGGCGCGGTCCACGACGGCCGGCCTGAGGTCGAGCGCTATTACAGAAGCTCACGCCAGACCTTTCCCGACCAGCGCAACACCCTGCTGTCCCTGCGCCATGTCGACGACGGGATCGTGGTGGAATTCATCCTCGAGGGCACGCAGCTGGGTCCCCTCGGCCCCCTGCCCGCCACCGGCCGCCCGTTCAGTTGCCAGATGGCCGCCTTCTTCCTGTTCGAAGGCGAGACCCTGGTCTGCGAACGGATCTATTCCGACACGCTGAGCATCGTGCGGCAGTTGCTCGGCGACCTCACGACGATGGAGGCGCTGGGGGCGTTGGTCGGCGCCGCTAAGGCTCCGGCCGGGTAGCGCGGCCAGTCCGATAGATCGCGCGCGATAAAAAACTTCGCCGCGCCCCTTGTCGTTATATCGTGCACGATTAAATCGTTCACATCGAACAACGCCAAGGAGGCATCCGATGTCCACCCTCTACCAAACCCGCGCCACGGCCACCGGCGGCCGCGAAGGCAAGGCCCGCAGCGACGACGGCCTGCTGGACGTGCAGCTGGCCCTGCCCAAGGCGCTGGGCGGCAACGGCCAGGGGACCAATCCCGAGCAGCTGTTCGCGGCCGGCTACGCCGCCTGCTTCCAGAGCGCCATGGCCTTCGTGGCCCGCCAGCAGAAGATCGGCCTGACCGGCTCGATCGTGACCGGCGTCGTCGGCCTGGCCCCGCTGGAGGTCGGCTTCAAGCTGGAGGTGGCGCTGGAGGTCGAAACCCAAGGCCTGACCCAGGATGAGGCCGAAGCCCTGGTTGCGACGGCGCACAAGGTCTGTCCCTATTCCAACGCCACCCGCGGCAATGTCGATGTCGCGATCACCACAAGGGCCGCATGAGCGCCAAGACCAACAAGACGAGCGGCGAACCGGTCGAGGCCCTGCGCCTCGACCGCCAGCTGTGCTTCGCCCTCTACGGGGCCGCCAACCGGGTGACCCGGCTCTACCGGCCGATGCTGGAAGCCCTGGGCCTGACCTATCCGCAGTACCTGGCCATGCTGGTGCTGTGGGAGGCCAGCCCTCGCACCGTCGGCGCCCTGGGCGAGGCGCTGGACCTGGAGTCCAGCACCCTGACCCCGCTGCTCAAGCGCCTGGAGGCCCAGGGCCTGGTGGCGCGGACCCGCGATCCTGAGGACGAGCGCCGGGTGGTCGTCACCCTCACCGAGACTGGGGCCGCCCTGCGCGACAAGGCCAGGGCCGTGCCCGAGCAGTTGTTCTGCAAGCTGAACCTCCAGCTGGACGAGCTGGGCGACCTGCGCGAGCGGCTCAAGGCGCTGGCGGTCTAGGGTCTGGGGGCCGTTAGGCGTTCGACGCCGGGGCGCCGCCCTCGTCCTTCGACAGGCTCAGGATGAGGACTACTGGCAAGGCGGTTGAATAGAATTCCTCATCCTGAGCTTGTCGAAGGACGAGGAATTCGGCCCAAGAACCGGCAACTGTCAAAAGACCCTAATCCTCGTCCTTGGCGACGAAGCCGTAAGGCTCGGCCGGCGGCAGGCAGGTGACCAGGATCCGCGCCGTCAGGCCCGGCTCGGCGACGACCGGCGGCTGCTCGCCGAACACGGCTTCCCATAGCTTGGCCAGTTCCTGATATGCAGCGTCGGGCAATCGGCGGTCTCCTCGACGCAACACAATGCCGCCGCCCGCCAAGGGTTGCTGGTTAACGGCGCGCCCTCGCCGACCGACAAGCTCGGGATGAGGTTTTCTACACACCGTGCCTAAGGCACGGTCATCCCGAGGTTTGTCGCAGACCAAGGACCAGGGATGGCCGAGCTCGATCCGCTCTACGGCGTGATCGCCAGTTCGAACGGCGTCGCCGGCAGGCCGGTCGCGCCATAGAGGTTGAGGATCGGGCTGTCGGCCCAGGCGAAGCGGACCTTGACCGGCGCGAAACCGGCCGGGATCGCCAGCGAGACCTGGTCGCCGGCCAGGACCGCGTCGGCGAAGCGGCAGGCGCCGCCCGCGTCGCACAGCTCGAACCCGACCGGCCGGACGTCAGCCTGCACCACCGCCGGCTGGTCCAGCCGCACGACCACCGCCGCGCCGGTCCGCATGGCCGACAGCGGCGCAGGCCCTGCGGCGACCAGGGTCGTCTCGCCATAGGCCAGCTTTCGCGCCTGCAGGGCCAGGCGATGGCCGACCTGCTGCTTGTTGGCCGGATGGATGTCGTAGATGTCGCCGATGTCGACGGCCGAGGCGAGGCCGACCTTGGGATCGGCGGCGGCCACGCGGCGCTCGGCGTCGCGCACCCCGGCCCAGCCCGATTCCACCGGACGGGTCTGACGCGGCCCGAAATCGGCCAACTGCACCACAAGGAACGGCAGGTCCGGCCCGCCGAACGACTGGCGCCAGTCGCCGACCAGGGCGGCCAGCAGGCGCTGGTAGTTCTGGGGCTCGGCGACGTTGGCCTCGCCCTGATACCAGGCGAAGCCTTTCAGGCCGTACGGCGCGAGCGGCGCGATCATGCCGTTGCGCAGGGTCGACAGGCCGCTGGCCCCCACCCACGGCGGCGTCGGCGGCACGCCGCTCTGGGCGACGGTGGACGAGACCTTGTAGCGCCAGCGGGCGCCCAGGGGCGCGAACGACCCGTCGTCGAACCTCAACCCCTTCTCGGCGGCCGGGCCCCACGCCCCGCCGCCGCCGCCGGTGTCGATGGCCCGCACCGCGACCACATTGGGTCCCGCCTTCAGCACGCCCGGCGCGATCTTGTACGCCCGCGGCTTGTCCCAGCCCTGGGTCGAGCCCACCTGGCGGCCGTTGACGAACGTGATGTCCAGGTCGTCGACCGGCCCCAGGGCCAGGACAGCGCCCTGCTTGGCCTGCTTGGCGGTCAGGACGATCGTGGCCCGCAGCCAGATCGTTCCGTCGAAGCTCTCCAGCCCGGGATTGGTTTCCCAGAGCTTTTCGGCCGGCATGGTCTTCCAGTCGCGGTCGTCGAAGTCCGGCCGGCTCCAGGCCGCGGCCTGCGGCTCGGCCTTGGCGGCCCAGCGGTCGAACTGGGCGATCCAGCGGGCCATGCCGGCTTCCGGCGACTTGGCGTAATCCGCCAGGATGGCCAACCCCTCTTCATAGTCGCCCAGGGCGTGCAGGCCGTCGCGGCTGATCCAGTCCTGGATCACCGATCCGCCCCAGGTGGCGTCGATCAGGCCGACCGGAACCCCGGTGGTCTTCTTGATCTCGCGCCCCATGAAGAAGCAGGCGGCGCTGAAGTTGTTGGCCGATTCCGGCGTGGCCGGACGCCAGGCCGCCTCCCTGGGCAGGGCCGTCGTCGGCTCGGGCAGGCTGACCCGGCCGGTCTGCAGCAGGCGGATGTTCGGGTCGGCCGAATTGGCCGCCTCGGCCTCGCCGCCCAGGGACCGGCGCAGCGGGTATTCCATGTTCGACTGGCCCGAGCACAGCCAGACGTCGCCGACCAGCAGGTCCGAGATCGTCTGGCGCTCGCCGCCGGCCTGGACCGTCAGGGTCAGGGGCTCGCCCGGCTCCCGGGCCGGCAGGGTCGCGGACCAGCGCCCCTGGGCGTCGGCCGTGGCGCTGGCCTGGGCCTCGCCCAGCGTCAGCTCGACCGCCTCGCCGGCCTTGGCCGCGCCCCACACCCGGATGGGCTGGCCGCGCTGCAGGACGGCGTGGTCGGTGAACACCGGGGCCAGCAGCGGGGCGGCCGCAGCGGCCCCGGCCATGGTCGTCAGGGCGGTGGCGGCCAGCAGGCCAAGGATCTTCGAGCGCATGGATTCCAACCCTAAAGTCCGCTCATCCCGGCTTTCGCCGGGACGAACGGCGTTGTTATTGAGCCTTGGCCGGACAGACCGCGCCGGCCGGATCCGTCGTCAGCTTCACGCCCTGCAGCGAGACCACCAGCTTGCCGGCGGTCGACAGCTCGAACGGCGCGGTGACCTTGGTCACGTCGGTTCCCGCCGCCTGGAAGCACTTGAGCGACACCTTCAGGCTCTTCCACTCACCGACCGGCGAGGCTTCCAGCACCGGGGTGACGTCCAGCTTGCCCGCACCAATCGACAGGGCCACCGGCCCGGTCGGCTTAGCGTCGACGCGATAGTCGATCAGCAGATCGATGTCGGCGTTGGCCTGGAACGACAGGTCGAAGGCCTTGTCGGCCGCGAGGGCCGCGGTGGCCGCGGTGTCGCCGGAGAAGGTCAGCTGACGGCCGGCCTCCTGCACATTGCCGGCGTCCACGGGACGGATCTGCACACCCGTCGTCGGGGTCAGCCGGAACTCGAATGGGGCCGGCGTCTTGCCGCCGACGAAGTAGTTGCTGACATTGTCGGTGGCGATCGTGAAGCCCGGCTTCTCCGACAGCGTCCCGACCCGCACCTTGGCGGCGTAGGTCAGGCCGTAGCCGTAGGCGAACTGCGGATCGTAGTTCTTGTCGCCGCGGTTCAGGGTGAACTGGCCGGCGGTCTTGGGCCAGCTGAACGACAGCTTGCCGTGGAAGTCGGTGCGCGGCTTGCCCGCCTTGTCGCCGATCAGGACATCGGCGATCCCGCCGCCTTCCGAACCCGGCAGCCAGGCCGCCACGAACGCGTCCGACGCGTTGATCTCGGGATTGACCCACAGCGGACGGCCCGACAGGAACACGCCCACCACCGGCACGCCGGCGGCCTTGAGCTTCTTGAGCAACGCCAGGTCGGTCTTGTTCCCGGGCTGGTATTCCAGCGTCTTGATGTCGCCCACGCCCTCGGCGTAGGGCGTCTCGCCGAACACCACGATGGCGACGTCGGGCTTCCTGTCGAACGAACCGTCGACGCTGAGCGTCGCCGAGCCGCCCGAGGCCTCGACCGTCTCCTTCAGGCCCGAATAGATCGACTGGGCGTTCGGGAAGTCGGCCTTGGTGTTGCCGGTGCCCTGCCACGACAGGGTCCAGCCGCCGGCCTGCTGGCCGATGTCGTCGGCGCCGGAGCCGGCCACCAGGATGTTGGCCGAGGCCTTCACCGGCAGCACGCCGTTGTTCTTCAGCAGCACCAGCGACTCGCGCACGGCCTGCCGGGCGATGGCGCGGTGCTCGGCCGAGGCCATCACCGCTTCCTTGCCTTCCAGCGGACGCGCCTGCTGGAACAGGCCCAGCTTGGCCTTCACGCGAAGGATGCGGCGCACGGCGTCGTCGATGCGGGCCATCGGGATCTCGCCCGACTTCGCCTGGGCCAGGGTGTTGGCGTACAGGTCCTTCCAGCTATCGGGCGCCATGTACATGTCCAGGCCGGCATTGGCGGCCTGGGGGCAGTTCTTGGGCGTGCAGCCGGCCACCTGGCCGTGGCCGTTCCAGTCGCCGACCACGAAGCCGTCGAAGCCCATCCTGCCCTTCAGCACGTCGGTCAGCAGGCTCTTGTTGCCGTGCATCTTCTCGCCGTTCCAACTGTTGAACGACGCCATGATGGTCATGGTCCCGGCGTTGATGGCCGGCACATAGCCCTGGGCGTGCAGGCGGATCAGCTCGGCCTCCGAGACCTGGGTGTCGCCCTGGTCCTTGCCCAGGTGGGTGCCGCCGTCGCCGAGGAAGTGCTTGGCGCTGGCCGCCACGTGGCCCTGCTGGATCACGCCGCCCTGAGACACCGCGCCCTGCAGGCCCAGGATCATCTGGCCGGCATAGCCGCGAACGATCTGCGGATCTTCCGAATAGCCCTCGTAGGCCCGGCCCCAGCGGTCGTCGCGCGGCACGGTCAGGGTCGGGCCGAACGCCCAGTCGAAGCCGCTGGCGGCGGTTTCCTGGGCCGTGGCCGCGCCGATCTTGCGGATCAGCTCGGGGTCCCTGGTGGCGCCCAGCGCGCTGTTGTGCGGAAAGAGCGTGGCGCCGACGGCGTTGCCGTGGCCGTGCACCGAGTCGATGCCGAACATCAGCGGCACCTGCGTGCCGCCCTGGCGCTGGGCGGCGGCGTCGCGGAAGGCCTCGACCGACTTGACCCACGGCCCGATCGGCGAGCGGTCGGGGGCGCCCAGCGGCGGCGAGCTGCCGCCGGCCAGGATGGAGCCCAGGGGATAGGTCTTCAGGTCTTCCGGCTTGATCGAGGCGATGTCGGCCTGGATCATCTGGCCGATCTTTTCCTCGAGGGTCAGCTTGGCCAACACGGAGTCGACAAAGGCCTCGGTCTGGGGATCGACCAGACCCTGGCTCTTGGCCGCGGGCCATAGAGCCGGATGAGCGGTGCTCTGGCTCTCGGCGGCCGAGGCCGCGCCGGTCAGGAGGGTGGTCGCCAGCAGCGCTGCGCAAAAGGCCTTGGTGTTCATAACTCCCCGCATCATTATCGTTGGAACTCCGACAACGCTGTCAATTACATGTTGACGCGTTTCGGGCAATCCGGTCACTGACCGGTGGTACCGGTATCTTAAAGCTCGACGGCGATCCATACACCGTCTAATTTGTGTGACAAATAGAAACGCCCAACAGGCGATGATGGGGAGAGACGACATGGGGGGATTTACGGCGGGCTTGAGGGCCGGAAGCGCCTTGGCGCTCATCGCCGCGGACGCCTTCGCCTGACCCCCGCCCCTTGAGACGGAAGCCCCGCATGTTCTCGTTCAAACGTGGCTTCGCCTTGGCGGTCGCCGCCGGGGCGTTGGCGCTCGCCGCGCCCGCCCTTGCCGCTCCGCCGGCCGTGCAATCCTATGGCTGGAAGAGCGTCGAGGTGCTGGGCGGCGGCTTCGTCAGCGGCGTGGTCTATCACCCGACCGAGAAGGGGCTGGTCTATATCCGCACCGACATCGGCGGGGCCTATCGCCTGGACCGGGCGACCAACCGCTGGGTGGCGCTGAACGACGACCTCAAGCGCGCCGACGGCCAGCTGGCCGGCGCCCTGAGCCTGGCCGTCGATCCGCAGGATCCCAACCGGCTCTACATGGCGGCCGGCGAATACACGGGCCTGTACGCCCGTGGCGGCGCCCTGCTGCGCTCCACCGACCGCGGCGCGACCTGGGCCAAGACCGAGCTGCCGGTCAAGATCGGCGGCAACGAGGACGGCCGCAACACCGGCGAGCGGCTGATGGTCGACCCGGCCAATGGCGCGGTGCTGTTCCTGGGCGCCAAGGACGGCCTCTACCGCAGCGCCGACCATGGCGCGACGTGGGCGCGGATCGAGGCCTTTCCGAAGGTCCACGTCACCCTGGTGGCCTTCGATCCGGTGGAGAAGACCAAGGCCGGCGAGACAGCGATCGTCTATGCCGGTTTCGCCACGGCGAGGGGCGGCGGCCTGCTAGTCAGCACCGACGCCGGCGCGACCTGGGGCCTGGTCGACGGCCAGCCGAAGGGCCTGGTCCCCCATCACCTGGCGCTGGACGCCAAGGGCGTCCTGTACGTCGCCTACGGCAACGGCCTGGGCCCGAACGGCGTGACCGACGGGGCGGTCTGGACGTTCGATCCCGACAGCGGCGCCTGGACCGACGTCACGCCGGTCAGGCCGAGCGGGCCGGACGCGTTCGGCTATGGCGGCCTCAGCCTCGACCCGGCCCACCCGGGCGTGGTCGTGGTCTCCACCCTCGACCGCTGGGGCCGGGGCGACGACCTGTTCCGCAGCACGGACGGCGGCAAGACCTGGAGGGGTCTGCGCGAGAAATCCGAGCACGACACCGGCGGCGCCCCCTGGGTGCGCGGCCTGGAGGGCAAGGACGGCCGCGCCATGGGCCACTGGATCGGCGACGTCGACATCGACCCGACCAATCCCGACGAGGCGATCTATGTCACCGGCTACGGCCTGTGGCGGACCAAGAACCTGACCGAAGCCGATCGTTCGGGGCGCACCAACTGGCGGTTCGACGACGAGGGGTTGGAGGAGACGGCCGCCCTGGGACTGGTCTCACCGCCCAACGGGACCTCGGGCGGCGCCCCGCTGGTCAGCACGATCGGCGACATCGGCGGCTTCCGGCACGACGATCTCGATAGCGCTCGGGGCAGCCGTTATTTCGCCCCGCACGGCGGCACCAATCGCGGCCTGGACTACGCCGAGCTGGCGCCCGACGTTCTGGTCCGGACCAGCGACCCGACGTCCACAGGCGGCTTTCGCTCCGTCGACGGCGGCAGGACCTGGACCGCCTTCGCCAGTTCGCCGCCGCGCGGTTCCAACCTCGACACCGGCCGCATCGCCCTGTCGGCGGACGGCCAGCGCATGGTCTGGGCCCTCCGCGACGCGCCGCCCTACGTCTCCAGCGACGACGGCAAGACCTGGCGGCCGGTCCAGGGGGTGGAAAAAGGTGACCGGGCCGACTTCGCCCCCGCCTCGGACCGCGTAAACCCGGCGCGCTTCTACCTCTACGACGCCGCTCAGGGCGCGGTGCTGGCCAGCGCCGACGGCGGCGAGACCTTCAAGGTCACGGCCCGCAACCTACCGAACGGCCGGCCGCTGAAGGCCGTCCCGGGAATCGAGGGCGAGCTGTGGCTGCCCACCGCCCAGGGGCTGATGCGCTCGACCAACGGCGGCGACAGCTTCAAGGCGGTCGGCGGCGTCGACGAGGCCGGCCTGGTCGGCTTCGGCAAGGCCGCCCCCGGCCAGAGCCATCCGGCGGTGTTCGTCTGGGGCAAGGTCGGCGGCGTCGAGGGCGTGTTCCGCTCCGACGACGTCGGCAGGACCTGGATCAAGCTGCACGACGAGCGCTGGGGCTTTGCGGGGCTAAGCGCTCTGACCGGCGATCCCAACCGCTTCGGCCGCGTCTATCTTGCCGTCCACGGCCGGGGCATCCTCTATGGCGACCCGCCGACCAACGCCGCGGCGCCGGCCAAGAATTAGGGACCGTACATGAGCCTCAATCGCCGCGACCTGCTGAACCTCGGCGCGGGCCTGGCCGCCGCCTCGGCGGCGCCCGCCCTGGCCGCCCCCCGCAAGGGCGGCTTCCAGCCCAGCTGGGAATCGCTGGCCCAGGGCTACAAGGTCCCCGACTGGTTCCGTGACGCCAAGCTCGGCATCTGGTCGCACTGGGGCCCGCAGTGCGTGCCCGAATACGGCGACTGGTACGGTCGGCAGATGTATATCCAGGGCAACGGGGTCTACGAACACCACGTCAAGACCTACGGCCACCCGACGACGTTCGGCTTCATGGAGTTCATTCCGCGCTGGAAGGCCCAGAACTGGGATCCGGACGGGCTGATGAAGAAGTACCAGGCCGCCGGGGCCAAGTACTTCATGTCGATGGCCAACCACCACGACAACCTCGACATGTTCGCCAGCCGCCACCACGCCTGGAACACGCTGCGGGTGGGCCCCGGGCGCGACATCGTCGGGACCTGGGAGCAGGTCGCCCGCCGGCATGGCATGCGGTTCGGCGTCTCCAACCACTCGGCCCATGCCTGGCACTGGTGGCAGACCGCCTACGGCTACGACGCCGAGGGCCCGCTGAAGGGCCGGCGCTACGACGCCTTCCGGCTGACCAAGGCCGACGGCAAGGGCAAGTGGTGGCAGGGACTGGATCCGCAACAGCTCTATACCGGCCGCAACATGCTGATCCCCGACGGGATCGACAGCATCGCCGCCGCCAACGCCTGGCACGACAAGCACGACGGCGAGTGGCTGGAGACCCCGCCGCCGAACAATCCCGGGTTTGTTCAAAGCTGGCTGGCGCGCCAGAACGACCTGGTCGACCGCTACCGGCCCGACATGGTCTATTTCGACAACTACACCCTGCCGCTGGGCCAGGCCGGTCTGGCGGCGACGGCCCACTACTACAACCAGGCCCTGGCGGCGCGCGGCGCGACCGACGTGGTGGTCACCGGCAAGAAGCTCAGCCCCCTGCAGCGGCGCGGCATCGTCGAGGACGTCGAGCGCGGCTTCTCCGACCGCCTGCGGCCCGAGCCCTGGCAGACCGACACCTGCATCGGCAACTGGCATTACGACCGCGGCCTCTACGACCGCGATGGCTACAAGAGCGCCAGGGACGTGATCCAGCGGCTGATCGACGTGGTCAGCAAGAACGGCTGCCTGATGGTCTCCATCCCGCAGCGCGGCGACGGTACGATCGACGACAAGGAAGAAAAAGTGCTGGAGGGCATGGCCGGCTGGATCGCCGTCAACGGCCCGGCGATCTACGCCTCGCGGCCCTGGCGGATCTATGGCGAGGGCCCGACCAAGCTGGTCGAGGGCATGCAGAACGAGGGCGACGCCAAGCCGTTCGAGGCCGCCGACATCCGCTTCACCACCAAGGGCGGCGACCTGTTCGCCCTGCCCATGGCCTGGCCGACCGGCGAGCTGGTGATCCAGAGCCTGGCCGCCTCGGGCCCGACCAGCGCCGGCCAGGTGCGGCGGGTGGAGCTGCTGGGCGGCGGCGAGCTGGCGTTCAAGCGCGACGACAACGGCCTGCACGTGGCCCTGCCCGAGGCCCGGCCGGCCTTTACGCCGGTGGTCAGGATCTCGGGGCCGGGACTGGCCTAGGCGGCGCCATTCCGAAGGTTGCGGCTCAATTTTCGGACTCTTTGCGCCCAGCCCGTCCAAAACCAACGACGGCGCCCCGCAGCGACGCTAATTGTCTGACAAAAGTTCTTGTGGGCACGACCTCAGATGCGGTAGCAAGGCCAAAAAGGGGAAGCGTCATGCGGCATGGATCGAAATCGTCCGGACTTGTCGTGTCCAGTCTGGCGGCCTTAGCGGTGATCCTAGGCGCGGCGCCGGCGTCCGCGCTGTCTCCGGAGGCGAGCGCATCCAAAGGCCTGTCCACCGCGACCTGGACGCCGGACAACGGCGACGGCACCTTTACCAACCCCTTGTTCTATGATGAGTTTTCCGATCCAGACTTGATCCGCGTCGGCGACTGGTTCTACCTGACCGGCACCACCATGCACACCATGCCGGGCCTGCCGATCCTGCGTTCGAAGGACCTGGTCAACTGGGAGTTCGTCGCCTACGCCCTGGACAAGCTCGACCTCGGCCCGGCCTTCCGGCTGGAGGACGGCAAGAATATCTATGGTCAGGGTATTTGGGCGCCGTCCTTCCGCTACCATGACGGCAAGTTCTACATCTTCTCGAACGTCAACGGCCAGACGACCCAGATATTCACGGCTGCCGATCCGAAGGGGCCGTGGACGCGCACGTCGATGAAGCGCAGCTTTCACGACCTGTCCGTCCTGTTCGACGACGACGGCAAGGCCTATGTCGTCTGGGATCACCAGACGATGCACCTGGCCCAGCTGACGGACGACCTGACCGACATCGTTCCGGGCACCGAACGCGTCCTGTTCGCCAAAGACGCCGGCATGGGCGAGGGCGCGCATTTCTACAAGATCGACGGCAAGTACTACATCATCAGCGCCAACTATGCCGGCGGCTTCCGCATGCCGGCGGCGCGGGCGGACCATGTGCTGGGCCCCTACGAGGTCAATCAAGCGATCAGCCTGCACGAGGACTTCGGCATGGCGTCGAGCAAGCGCACGGGCTCGCCCAAGCCGCCGTTCACCTTCTGGGGGCCTACCCCCGTCGCCAAACATGACCTGGCGTTGCACCAGGGCGGCGTCGTCCAGACGCCCGCGGGCGAATGGTGGGGCTTTTCGATGATGGATTTCAATTCCGTCGGTCGCCTGCTGGGCCTGTCGCCCATCACCTGGAAGGACGGCTGGCCCTATTTCGGCCTGCCGGGCAACCTGACGCGCACGCCGCGGACCTGGGTCAAGCCGAAGACCGCCGCGCCGCAGCCGGTGCGCGTCCCCTTCCGGCGCAGCGATGACTTCTCGGCGCCGAAGCTCCAGCCCCTTTGGCAGTGGAACCATGTCCCGGTCGACGGCAAGTGGTCGTTGTCCGAACGGCCGGGTTTCCTGCGCCTTCACGCCCTGCCGGCGACCACCTTCTACGACGCGCGCAACACCCTGACGCAGCGGGCGATCGGGCCGATGTCGACGCCGACCGTCCTGCTCGACGCGTCGAACCTGAAGCCGGGCGACACGGCCGGCCTGGGGCTGCTCAACCTGCCCTATGCGACCCTGGGCGTCGAAAAGCGCGCCGAGGGGCTCGACGTCGTCCTCTATGACCAGCACCCCGACAAGACGGTGCGGGTGAAGATGACCGGGACGCGCGTCTGGCTTCGGGCCAACTGCGATTTCCTCACCGAACGGGCGCGCTTCAGCTACTCGTTCGACGGCGTCACCTTCACGCCGATCGGCGACGAGGTCGAACTGTTCTACCAGACCTTCACCTTCCAGGGCGTTCGGTACGGGCTGTTCAACTACAACACGACCGGCGCCGAGGGCGGCTTCGCCGATTTCGACAGCATCGACGTCCATCAGCCGCATACCCACGGCCTGATGCGGCCCATTCCCTATGGCCGATCTATCCGGCTGACCTCGTTCCACGCGACGACCGGACTTGCGGCCGGCGGTGGGGCCAGCCTGGCTTCGAGCGCCCCGACGCGGTTCGAGGTCGTCGACCGCCGGCTGGGCCGCGTCGCCCTGCGATCGGGCGGACGCTATGTCACGGTCGGCGCGGATGGCGGGGTGACGGTTGCGGCCGGCCCGTCCGGCAAGGCGCAAGACTTCCAGTGGATCGAAACGCCGACGGGCGAACTGGTGCTGATGTCCTTGGCCACCAACCGCTTCCTGCGCATCGATCCGCAGACCGGCGACATCCGGGCCGACAGCCCCGGCCCGATGCCGGACAACAGCGACGGCGCGCGCTTCATCTGGTCGGAATAGAAGGCCAGATCACCGCGCCGGACCGAACCGCGCCACCAGGTCGTAGGCCTCGCCGGGGAACAGCTGGCGCACCCAGGTGACCGGCTGGCCCGCCCGCCAGGTGCGCCGCTCGACGGCCAGCAGCGCCGCGCCCGCGTCCAAGGCCAGCAGGTCGGCCACGGCCGCATCGGCCCCGACGGCGCTGATGCGGTTCTCGGCCTCGGTCCAGGGGACGTGATGCAGCAGCCAGGCCCCCGGCGACTCCTCGGCGAAATCCAGTTCGGCCGCCTCGGGCACGGCGGCCAGGCTGATCAGGCGGTCCTCCAGGGCGAACGGCCGGTCGCCGGCGATATGCAGACCGCGCAGCGCCAGCATCTCGCCGCCGGCCGCCAGGGCGATCTCGTCGGCGTCGCCCGCCCTGGCTTTGCGGCGCCGTCGGTCCAGCAGGTCGAAGCGGTAGGCCTCGCCGCGCGCCAGGATCTGGGCCTGGATGTCGGGGATGTCGAGTACGGTGGAGTGCACGCGGGGCCGGGCCACGAACGAGCCGGCGCGACGACGGCGAACGATCAGCCCCTCGTCCGCCAGGGCCGACATCGCCTTGTTGACCGTCATCCGCGAGCAGCCGAACCGCGCCATCAGTTCGAGCTCGGATGGAACCTTGCGGCCGGGCGACCAGGCGCCCGAGCGGATCAGGTCCTCGATCTCGCCCCGTATGCGCTGGGACAGCGTCCCCTCGTTCCCGCTCAAGCCAGCACGCTCCCCAAGGCCGCCCGATAGCGGGCCAGGATGGCCTCGCGCGCGTCGTGGCGACCGCTGCTGACCACCTGGCGACCGCCGCGCCAGACGCCGTCGATCGCCCCGTGCCGTCCCGCGAACACGAGGCTGTCCAGCAAGGCGTCGCCGTCGCGGCCGATCATCGCCGGATGCACGCGGTCCAGGGTCACGAAGTCGGCCGGACGCCCGCGCCGCAAGCCGCCGACGACGCCGAGCGCCTGAGCCCCGCCGCTCACGGCCGCTTTGAACAACGCGCCGCCGGTCGAGCCGCCGGGCGCCTTGGCCAGCACGTTGCGGGCCCGCCGGGTCAGGCGCTGGCCGTATTCCAGGGTCCGCAGCTCCTCGGCCGCGTCGATCAGCACGTTGCTGTCCGAGCCGATCCCGAACGCCCCGCCGGCCGCCAGATAGTCATGGGCCGGGAAGACGCCGTCGCCGAGGTTGGCCTCGGTGATCGGGCATAGCCCGGCGACCGCGCCGCTCTTGGCCAGGCGCTCGGTCTCCATGGCGTTCAGGTGGGTGGCGTGGACCAGGCACCAACGCTTGTCGACCGGCGCGTTGTTCATCAGCCAGCGCACCGGCCGCGCGCCGGTGGCGGCCAGGCAGTCGTCGACCTCCTTCGTCTGCTCGGCGATGTGGATGTGGATCGGCCCCGCACCCGCCAGCGGAATGATCGCGGCCAGCTCCGCGCCCGTCACCGCGCGCAGGCTGTGCGGAGCGATGCCGACCACCGCGTCGGGCAGGCCGGCCACCGCCGCGCGGCTGGCCTCGATCAGTCGGCCGTAGCCGTCGACGTCGTGCACGAACCGCCGCTGGCCTTCGCCCGGCGCGACACCGCCGAAGCCGGCATGAGCGTAGAACACCGGCAGCAGGGTCAGGCCGATCCCGGTCTCGTCGGCCGCCGCCGCGATCCGCGCCGCCATCTCGGCGGGATCGCCATAGGGCGAGCCGTCCTTGTCGTGATGCAGGTAGTGAAACTCGCCAACCCGCGTCGAGCCGGTCTCCAGCATCTCCATATAGGCCAGGGCGGCGATGGCCTGGACCTCGTCGGGACCCAGGCGGTCGACGAAGCGGTACATCAGCTCGCGCCAGGTCCAGAAGCTGTCCCCAGTCGGTCCGCGTGTCTCGGTCAGGCCAGCCATGGCCCGCTGGAAAGCGTGGCTGTGCAGGTTGGGCAGGCCCGGGAGGCATGGCCCATGGGCAGTCTCGCCGGCTTGGCGGGCCACGTCGGTGTCGATGCGCGAGATCATGCCGTCGGTGATCGTGAACCGCACATCCTTGGCCCAGCCGTCGGTAAGCAAGGCCTGCTCGAACCACAGCGTCTGGGGACCGGCGGATTGCGCACGCTCGGGTTCACGCGCGGCCGCGACCTCCGCCTCCACCTCGTGCGGCGGCGTGTAGATCGGCGGGTCGGCCTCGGGCCCGGCTTCGGATTCTGGCGGAAACGCGTCGTCTGTCACTGGACAATCCTCGGATCACGCGAATATGTCTATACATATTGAAGCCGCCGGCAAGAGACCGGACCGGCGTCGGGAGATCCCAGGCCATGCGCTGCGATCGGGTGTGGAGCAAGGCCCGCCTGGCCACTTTCGCCACCGACCAGCCCGACTCAAGCGAGGGGGGCATGGGCGTGGTCGAGGACGGCGTCGTGGCGTCCCTGGACGGTCGCATCGCCTATGCCGGTCCCGCCGCCGAGGCCCCGGCCTTCGAGGCGGCCGAGACCATCGACTGCGAAGGCCGCTGGATCACGCCCGGCCTGATCGATCCCCACACCCACCTGGTGTTCGGCGGCGACCGCGCCCACGAGTTCGAGCTGCGGCTGGCCGGCGCTTCGTACGAGGAGATCGCCCGAGCCGGCGGCGGCATCGTCTCGACCATGAAGGCCACCCGCGCCGCCTCGGAAGGTCAGCTGGTCGCCAGCGCCCTGCCCCGCCTGGACGCCCTGATCGCCGAGGGCCTGACCACGATCGAGGTCAAGTCCGGCTACGGCCTGTCGCTGGACGATGAGCTCAAGAGCCTGCGGGCCGCCCGCGCCCTGGCCGACGCCCGCCCCGTGTCGGTGACCACCACCTTCCTCGGCGCCCACGCCCTGCCGCCCGAGTATGCTGACGCGCCCGACGACTATATCGACCATGTCTGCTTCCAGATGATCCCGGCCGTCGCCGCCGAGGGGCTGGCCGATGCGGTGGACGCCTTCTGCGAGGGCATCGGCTTCACGCCGGCCCAGACCCGCCGGGTGTTCGAGGCGGCGCGCGAGCATGGCCTGCCGGTCAAGCTGCACGCCGAGCAGTTGTCGAACCAGAACGGCGCGGCCCTGGCCGCCGCGTTCGGAGCGCTGTCGGCCGATCACCTGGAACATCTGGACGCGGCGGGGATCGCCGCCATGGCCGGCGCCGGCACGACGGCGGTGCTGCTGCCCGGGGCCTTCTACTTCGTCCGCGAAACCAAGCTTCCGCCGATCCAGGCCCTGCGTGACGCCGGCGTGCCACTGGCCCTGGCCACCGACTGCAACCCCGGCACCTCGCCCCTGACCAGCCTGCTGCTGACCATGAACATGGCCGCCACCCTGTTCCGGATGACCGTCGACGAATGCCTGGCCGGCGTCACGCGCGAGGCCGCGCGGGCGCTGGGCCGCCTCGACAGCGTCGGCACGCTGGAGGCAGGCAAGGCCTGCGACCTGGCCGTCTGGGACATCGAGCGTCCCGCCGAACTTGTCTACCGCATGGGCTTCAATCCGCTCCATGCGCGCGTCTGGAAGGGTGAAATCGCGTGACCGAAGTCGTTCTCAACCCCGGTGAGGTCAGCCTCGCCGACTGGAAGGCCGTCTATCGCGGCGCGCCGGCGCGTTTGCCAGGAAGCGCCGCCGCGCGGATCGCCGAGAGCGCCGCCGCCGTCGAGCGCATCCTGGCCAAGGGCGCGCCGGTCTACGGGATCAATACCGGCTTCGGGAAGCTGGCCAGCGTCCGCATCGGCGACGCCGACCTGGAGGCCCTGCAGCGCAACATCGTGCTGTCGCACGCCGCCGGCACGGGCGCGCCGTCACCGATCCCGGTGATCCGGCTGATGATGGCCCTGAAGCTGGCCAGCCTGGCCCAGGGCGCCTCGGGCGTGCGGCCGGCGACCACCGACCTGCTGGAGACCATGCTGGTCCAGGGCCTGACGCCCGTCGTACCGTGCCAGGGTTCCGTCGGCGCCTCGGGCGACCTGGCGCCGCTGGCCCACATGGCCGCGACCCTGATCGGGGTCGGCGAGATCTTCGTCGGCGACCAGCGCCTGGCCGCCGCCGAGGCGCTCGCGCAAGCCGGGCTCGAGCCCCTGACCCTGGGACCCAAGGAAGGCCTGGCCCTGCTGAACGGCACCCAGTTCTCGACCGCCAACGCCCTGGCCGCCCTGTTCGACGCCGAGCGTCTGTTCCAGTCGGCCCTGGTGACCGGGGCCCTCTCCACCGAGGCGGCCAAGGGTTCGGACACGCCGTTCGATCCGCGCATCCACACACTGCGCCGCCAGCCTGGCCAGATCGAGACCGCCGCCGCCCTGCGCGCCCTGATGGCCGGCTCGGCGATCCGCGACTCTCACCGCGAGGGCGACGCGCGCGTGCAGGACCCCTACTGCCTGCGCTGCCAGCCGCAGGTGATGGGGGCGGCCCTGGACGTGCTGCGCCAGGCGGCGGTCACCCTGTCCACCGAGGCCAACGGCGTCTCGGACAATCCGCTGATCTTCCCGGAGAGCGACGAGGCCCTGTCCGGCGGCAACTTCCACGCCGAACCCGTGGCCTTCGCCGCCGACATGATCGCCCTGGCGGTCTGCGAGATCGGCTCGATCGCCGAGCGCCGCATCGCCATGCTGGTCGACCCCGCCTGCTCAGGCCTGCCGGCCTTCCTGACGCCAAAGCCGGGCCTGAACTCCGGCTTCATGATCCCGCAGGTCACGGCCGCTGCCCTGGTCTCGGAGAACAAGCAGAAGGCCTATCCGGCCAGCGTCGACTCGATCCCGACCTCGGCCAACCAGGAGGACCACGTCTCGATGGCCGCCCACGGCGCCCGGCGGTTGTTGGCCATGGTCGAGGCGGCCGAGGCCGTGATCGGCATCGAACTGCTGGCGGCGGTGCAAGGCTGCGACTTCCACGCGCCGCTGGCCTCGAGCGCCCCGCTAGAGGCCGTGCGCGGCCTGCTGCGCGCCCAGGTGCCGCACTTGTCGGACGACCGCCACTTCCACCCGGACATGGAGGCCGCCAACGCCCTGGTGCGGTCGGGGGCGGTGATCGCCGCCGCTTCGGCCATCGTGTTGCCGGGGGTGGAGGCGTGAGCACTCAAGCGCGGTGCGTCCTTCGAGGCCCGCTGCGCGGGCGCCTCAGGATGAGGAGCTTTGACGCCACTGAATTCCTCTTCCTGAGGTGCGAGCCGCAGGCGAGCCTCGAAGGACGCAGGGCGGTTGCGGAGGCGGCGGCATGAACCAGGCCGACTGGCTCCACGTCACCCGCCGCGAGGCCCCGCTGGTCGTCAGCATCCCTCACGCCGGGACGATCATCCCGGCCGACATCGAGGCGCGGCTGGTCTCACGCTGGCTGGCGCGCAAGGACGCCGACTGGTGGCTCGAACAACTCTACGCCTTCGCCGACGGCCTGGGCGCCACGGTGGTCCGCACCGGCGTCTCGCGCACGGTGATCGACGTCAACCGCGACCCGTCAGGCGTGTCGCTGTATCCCGGCCAGGCCACCACCGGCCTGTGCCCGGTCGACACCTTCGACGGCGAACCGCTGTATCGCCCTAGCCAGGACCCGGACGCCGCCGAGATCGCCGCGCGCCGCGACAGCTTCTTCGATCCGTACCACGCCAGCCTCCAGGCCGAGCTCGACCGGCTGGTCGCGCGCCACGGCAAGGTGGTGCTCTATGACGCCCACTCGATCCGCTCGCGCGCCCCGCGCCTGTTCGACGGTGAGCTGCCGCAGTTCAACATCGGCACCAATAGCGGCGCGGCCTGCGATCCGGGCCTGACCCGCGCGGTCGAAGCCGCCTGCGACGCCACCGGCCTGTCGCGCGTCACGAATGGCCGGTTCAAGGGCGGCTGGATCACCCGTCATTACGGCCAGCCCGAGCGGGGCGTCCACGCCGTGCAGATGGAGCTGGCCTGCCACGGCTACATCGACGAGCCGGCGGAACTGACGCCGGACACCTGGCCCACGCCGTTCCAGGTCGCCCGCGCCGCGCCGCTGCGCACCGCCCTCGCCGACGTGCTGAAGGCGTGCCTGGCGTTCGCGAACAGCGCCTGACCACAACGAAACCTCGTCCTTCGACAAGCTCGGGGTGAGGTTCCGAATGATGCCTTCAATAGCCCCCATCCTGAGCGTGTCGAAGGACGGGGGCGGCCCCAACCGAGACCTCACCATGACCCGCCTCGACAACACCCGCGTCATCCGCCCCGCCACCGGGACCGAGCTCACCGCCAAATCCTGGCTGACCGAGGCGCCGCTGCGGATGCTGATGAACAACCTGCATCCCGACGTCGCCGAGCGGCCCGAGGAGCTGGTGGTCTATGGCGGCATCGGCCGCGCCGCGCGTGATTGGGAGAGCTACGACAAGATCGTCGAGACCCTGCGCCGGCTGGAGGACGACGAGACCCTGCTGGTCCAGTCGGGCAAGCCGGTGGGGGTGTTCAGGACCCATGCCGACGCGCCCCGCGTGCTGATCGCCAACTCCAACCTGGTGCCCCGCTGGGCCACCTGGGAGCACTTCAACGAACTGGATCGCAAGGGCCTGGCCATGTACGGCCAGATGACCGCCGGCTCGTGGATCTATATCGGCGCCCAGGGCATCGTTCAGGGCACCTACGAGACCTTCGTCGAGATGGGTCGCCAGCACCATGGCGGCGACCTGGCCGGCAAGTGGCTGCTGACGGCGGGCCTGGGCGGCATGGGCGGAGCCCAGCCCCTGGCGGCGGTGATGGCCGGGGCTTCATGCCTGGCCATCGAATGCCAGCCCTCGCGGATCGAGATGCGCCTGCGCACCGGCTATCTGGACAAGGCGACCGAAAGCCTCGACGAGGCCCTGGCCTGGATCGAGGAGTCCTGTCGAAACAAGACTCCGACGTCAGTGGGCCTGGTGGGCAACGCCGCCGAGCTGCTGCCCTTGATGTTCGCGCGCGGGATCCGCCCGGACCTGCTGACCGACCAGACCAGCGCCCACGACCCGATCAACGGCTACCTGCCGGCCGGCTGGACCCTGGACCAGTGGACGGCGGCCAAGGAGCGCGAGCCTTCGAGCGTCAACCGCGCCGCCCGGGCCTCGATGGCCGTGCACGTCAGGGCGATGCTCGACTTCCAGGCGGCCGGCGTGCCCACCGTCGACTACGGCAACAACATCCGCCAGATGGCTCTGGAGGAAGGCGTGACCAACGCCTTCGACTTCCCCGGCTTCGTGCCGGCCTATATCCGCCCGCTGTTCTGCCGGGGGATCGGGCCGTTCCGCTGGGCGGCGCTGTCGGGCGATCCGGAGGACATCGCCAAGACCGACGCCAAGGTCAAGGAACTGATCCCCGACAATCCGCACCTGCACCACTGGCTGGACATGGCCGCCGAGAAGATCAAGTTCCAGGGTCTTCCGGCCCGGATCTGCTGGGTCGGGCTGGGCGACCGCCACCGGCTGGGCCTGGCGTTCAACGCCATGGTCGCCAGCGGCGAGCTGAAGGCCCCGGTGGTGATCGGCCGCGACCACCTGGACTCCGGCTCGGTGGCCTCGCCCAACCGCGAGACCGAAGGGATGGTGGATGGGTCGGACGCGGTGTCGGACTGGCCGCTACTGAACGCCCTGCTCAACACCGCCTCCGGCGCCACCTGGGTGTCGCTGCACCACGGCGGCGGGGTGGGCATGGGTTTCTCGCAGCACGCCGGCATGGTCATCGTCTGCGACGGCACCGACGCCGCGGCCAGGCGGATCGCGCGGGTGCTGTGGAACGACCCGGCCAGCGGCGTCATGCGCCATGCCGACGCTGGCTACGAGATCGCCCGGGACTGCGCCCGGGAGCATGGGCTGGACCTGCCCGGAATCCTCTAGTGCGCATCCTCCGCGCCGCCGACCGGATCGCCACGCCGTGGAGGAACGGCGGCGGCGTCACCCGCGAGGTCGCCGCCTGGCCGCCGGCGCCGGCCTGAACGCCTTCGACTGGCGAGTCAGCCTGGCCGACGTTGCGGCCGACGGGCCGTTCTCAGCCTTTCCGGGCGTCGACCGGGTGTTGACGGTGATCGCGGGCGACGGCCTGGTGCTGGAGATCGACGGCCGGCCAGCGCCACTGGCGCCAGGCGCGCCCTTGGCCTTTCCAGGCGAGGCCGTTGTCGAGGCGCGCCTGACGACCGGCCCTATCCGCGACCTCAACGTCATGGTCCGCCGCGGCGTCTGGACCGCGCGGGTCGAGCCCTGGCGGGGAAATCCCGTCCCGATCGCCGACGGACCGACATTGGTCGTGCTGCTGGAGGACGTCGAAGACTTCGCCCAACTGGACGTGGTGCTTATCGACGCAGGCGAGACTGCGGCGCTTGATCTTCCCGCCCAAACCAGAGCATTGAGCGTCGCTCTGCGGGCTACGCATCCGACTACTTGCTGACAACGTTCAGTAGAGCTTCAAGCATAGCCATGGACGCGCGCGACCGCACGCCGCACTTGGCTTGCCATGTCTTCGCCTTATCTGGCGATTAACCAACCTCAACGCCTACCCCGCCAAAACGATCCCACCAACAACTTCAGGACGATTTAATGCAAGCACCGGCTGCGAAGAAGCTCGCCCCGCACAAACTCGCCCCCTGGGCGCGCGGCGCGTTGGGCCTGGCCCTGGTCTTCGCTCCGATGGTGGTGGCGGCGATGGAGAACCCGCACAAGACCGCGCGGGGACCGTCGCCCATGGTCCAGCGCCTGCTGGCCGACATGGCCGCCAAGCCGCAGAAGCCGGTTCGCAAGGAGCTGGTCTGGAGCGGGTCGGACATCGACGGCGACGGCGCGCCCGACTTCGCCAATCCGACCGGCGGCGTTCCGCGCGGCCACGACGAGTTCGGCGACGGCCAGTTCGGGGCCCGCCGCGACGGCGGCTCGCGCAGCCACGAAGGCGTCGACTACGTGGCCACGGCCGGCCAGGACGTGAAGGCCCCGATGTCCGGCTATGTGACCAAGATCGGCTACGCCTATGGCGGCGACAACAGCCTGACCTTCGTCGAGATCACCAATCCGGCGCTGGGTTACGTCGCCCGCGCCTTCTACGTGAAGCCCAGCGTCGAGGTGGGCCAGACGGTGCGCCTGGGCGAGACGATCGGCGCCGACCAGAGCCTGCAGGGCCACTATCCCGGCATCACCGACCACGTGCACCTAGAGGTGATGCAGCCCGGCGGTGAACGCGTCAACGCGGCCGAGCTGATCACGCGCAAGCTGGTGGTTCAGGCTTAAGGCAAGCGGTCGTCGTCATCCGGCTCGGCGCCGCCGGGCCGCGACATGATCTGGTCGAAGGCGGCGAAATCAGCCTTCGATCGCCGCTCGGCGAAGAAAGCCGCGGTGTTCATGACCGCCAACTTCTCCGCCACGGCCGTCGCCACGAACTGGTTGACACTCGTGCCTTCAGCCTTGGCCCGGCGTTCGACCTCGGCCCGCACCGACGTCGGAAGACGAAGGGGATAGGTGCTTTGGCGCGCCTTCATGGCGTGAGTCTCCTCAAGGCTTCGAGCGGCTTCCAGACCTCGACTCCGAACCGCTGGGGCGCGGCGCCGAAGTCTCGGACATTGAATGTGACGATGGCGTCGGCCTGACCATTGACCGCCGCCTCCAGCACGAATTCATCGGCGGGATCACGCAACTGCGGCCGCCAGAAGAAATGGCTCTCCACCGGTTCGGCCATCGCGATCACGGCGGCCAGGAAGACATCCACCTGGTCCTCCGTCAGCCCCGCGGCCCACCGATGCTCGTCGAGGCCGCAGATCGCCTCGTACTCAAGCGCCAGGGCGACATTGGCCAACAGCCGCAGTTCACCGCGACGCGCCACGCGCAACAGCGCCGCCGACGCTCCGCTCGGACTGCGCATGGCGGCGACCACGACATTGGTGTCGAGCACACATCTCACATCACAGATGATATCATACCTGTGCGCATGTGCACATGGGGGCGAAAGCCCCGGCCCTCTTGGGACCGGGGCTTCGAGACGCTTGGATCGAACGCCCTACTTCTTCCGCGTCACCACCACCGGTTGGCCGCTGTAAGCCACGGTTTCGTCCACGGCGTCGAAATCGACCGGCTTGGCGCCGGAACCGATGAAGCGGACCTTAATCGTCCGGTTCTCGACCATGCCCTTGAAGCTGCCCGAGCGCGCGCCGATCGTCAGGCGGCCGGTGGCGTTATCGAAGCTCATCGGGATCCGGCTCCAGGCGCCACGGGCGTAGCCGTTGCTGAGGCCGTCGTCCTCGTAGAGCTCGAACTTGCCGTCGGCCCCGGTGTAGACCACCACCGTCAGCGGGGCGTCGGGCTGCTCGCCGACATATTGCTGGACCACCGTGGTCGGCACGATCGAGCCGGCCTTCACAAACAGCGGCATGCGCGACAGCGGGGCGTCGGCCTTAATGGTCTGGCCACCCTTGAACGCCTTGCCGGTCTCGAAGTCGTACCAGCTGGCCCCCGCCGGCAGGTAGACCGACCGCGAGCGCGCCTTGAACTGCGTCACCGGGGCGACCAGGAACGCCTTGCCGAACAGGTACTCGTCGTTGACGGCGCGCGCGGTGGTGTCGGATGGGAAGTCCATCACCAGCCCGCGCATCATGATCCCGTCGCGCTGATAGGTGTCGGCGGCCAGGGTGTAGACATAGGGCATCAGCCGGTAGCGGAGCTCGTCGTACCAGGCCAGCGCCTTGTAGATGTCGGTGCCCTCGTCGGCGAGGTTGTAGATCTCGCGGTACGGGAACTCGCCGTGGCTGCGGAACAGCGGGCTAAAGGCGCCGAACTGGAACCAGCGCAGGTTCAGCTCCTGCCATTCGGCCCAGTGCGCCGGGTCCTTGTTGGTGTAGCGATCCTCGACCGAGAAGCCGCCGATGTCGGTGGTCCAGTTGGGAACGCCCGACATCGACAGGTTCACCCCGGCCGAGATCTGGTCCTTCAGGTCGTCCCAGCGCGCGACCACGTCGCCGCTCCACAGGGCCACGCCGTTGCGCTGGATGCCGCCGAAGCCCGAGCGCGACAGGATGAAGCTGCGCTTGTCGGGGTCCAGCGCGCGCTCGCCCTCGAACACGCCCTGGGTGTGGATCAGCGGATAGGAGTTGTAGAACTCCGCGCCCGGACCGATCGCCGTGGGCCCCATGCGCAGGGTGCGCTCCGGGATGTCGAGGTTGGAGTGCATGTCCGGCTCGTCGCTGTCCATCCACCAGGCGTCGATGCCGAAGCCTTTGAGGCTCTCCTTGACCTGGCGCCAGTAGATGTCGCGCGCCTCCTTGGCGTAGGGGTCATAGAACGAGTTCAGATAGCCCGGCCCCACCCAGTCCAGCGCGCCCTGCTCGATGTTGCGCTTGTACATGAAGCCCTTGGCGTCCAGCTCCTTGAAGTGCTCCGTCGTCGGATAGAACTTCGGCCAGATCGAGATCATGATGTGGCCGTTCATCCCGTGGATGTCGTCGACCATCTTCTTGGGGTCGGCGAAGCGGGTCTCGTCGAACTTGTGGCTGCCCCAGGCGTCGTCCTTCCAGTAGCGCCAGTCCATGACCACGTTGTCGATCGGCAGCTTGCGGTCGCGGTATTCCTTGAGCACCCCGACGATCTGGTCCTGGGTCTCGTAGCGCTGGCGGCTCTGCCAGAAGCCGTAGGCCCAGCGCGGCAGGGCCACGGCCTTGCCGGTCAGGTCGCGATAGCCGCTCACCACCTGGTCCAGGTCGCCGCCCGCCACGAAGTAGTAGTCCACCGCATGGGCGACGTCCGAGGTCATGGTCAGCGACTGCTGGTCGGCCGCCGGGATCGGGTTGTTGTGCAGCAGGCCGATATAGCCCTCGTTCGGATCCCACTCGACGCGGATCTTGTGGCGGGTCCCGGCCTTCATCGGGGCGGTGAAGTTGTGGAACCATGGGTTCCAGTTCTGCCGCCAGCGGTCGATCGTCAGCTTGCCGTCGACATAGACCTTGGCGTAGCTGGACGAGTAGAGCTTGAACTTCTGGACGCCGCTGACCGAGGGCTCGACCGAGCCTTCCCAGACCACGGTGGCGCCCTTGACCGGCTTCTTGTCGGGCCCGGTCAGTTCGGCCGGCCAGTTGGGCAGGTCTTTCAGGAAGCGGTAGTCGATGTCCTTTTCCGTCCGGGTCAGCTTCAGCGCGCCGTTGACATAGTACTTGGCCGTGAAGCCGCCGGCCTTGCCGGCTGCGTCGAAGATCTTCAGGTCGCGCGAGGCCACGTCATAGGGCGTCGGGTCGCCGAAGCGGGTGATGCCGTTGTTCTCCCATAGCAGGCCATAGTTGCGGGTCGACAGCACGAACGGCACGGCGATGTCGCGGTTGTACTGAGCCAGTTCGACGTCCTGGCCGTTGTAGTTCATCTGGCCGTTCTGGTGCTGGCCCAGGCCGTAGAAGGCCTCGTCCGTGCCCGGATTGAACTGCTGACTGACGCTGTAGAAGGTCTTGCCGTCGATGGTTTCGGTCTTGAACGGACGCCGACCGTTCTCGGCCAGGACCAGCTTGCCGGCCGCGTCGCGGAAGCTGACCTGGCCGTCGGCCAGCGAGACCTCGGCCGAGGCCTTGCCGGCCTTGACCACCACCTTGCCGCCCGCCTCCGTCACGGTGAACGCGCCGCCCGGCTTGGCCGTCACCATCAGGCTCGGCGGCGTGTCGAGGCTTTCGGTCGGCGTCGCCGTGACGTGGATGATGCGCTCGCCCATCACCTGCAGCCGCACCTTCTTGGCGGGCCCCGAGGCGGGGGTCACGACCACCCCGTCGGCGGTCTTCTCGAAGGCGCCGTCCAGCGCGAACGCGCTGGTCGAGGCCAGGAGGGTGAGCGTTAGGCCGGCGAACAGGGCCTTGGGCAGCATGCGCATCGTTCTTCCCCTAGAATCTTTGATTTTTATCGCCGCCGATCCGGGTGGATCCCGGGATCGGCGTTTGAGTGACGGACGTCAGTAGGTGGCCAGCTTGACCTTCAGCACCTGCGGCAGGGTGGTGAGGTTCAGGCCGTAGTCGCTCTGGTCGCCGTTCCACACGCGGTCGAACACCCACTGGCCGTTCTCGAAGTGACCTTCCTCGACCCGGGCCAGCATGAACCGCTCGTCCTTGGCCGAGCCGAAGGTGACGCGGGCGCGATAGCCGGTGACCAGGAACTCGTTGGCCGACAGCCGGGCGATCAGGGCGCCGCCGTCCGGGATCTCGCGGTTCGGCTGCTTCTCGGCCTTGGACATCCAGGGAGCCTCGATCGAGCCGAACTGCCATTCGCCGTACGAGACCGTGGCGGTCCAGCGGTCCCCCAGCTTCAGGGTCTCGGCCTTGCGGTCGTCGGCCTCGCCCACGCCCCAGACGTCGCTGGTGAACGACAGCCTGGCCCATTCGCGGGCCATGGGCGCCAGCAGACGATAGTGGACGCCGAAGTTCTCCAGCGTCTCGGCGTCTACCTGCTTGGCGCCGAGCGGGTAATTGGAATAGCCGGTGTAGTCGAGGCCGAACGGCGAGAAGCCGATCCCGTGGCGGCCCAGCACGTCGTAGACATAGCGGGCATAGGCCTTGTCGCTGCCGATCTCGGGCACGAACAGGGCGTTGTCGGCCCGACCGTACTGCTCCAGCGTCTTCCGGACGCTAGCGCTCTCGCGCATGTAGATGTCGGGGGCCAAGGCGTCGATCGACGGCGCGGCGGCCTTCCAGACCTCCAGCACGTTCCAGGTCGGCCCGCCTGACGAATAGGTGAACGGGTCCTGGTACTTGAAGGGGTCGCGCAGGGCGGCATTGACGTACATCGGCAGCGGCAGCTCGCGCTTGCCGGCCGCGGCGACCTCGTCAACGAACCGGCCGATCGACCAGGCGTGGAAGAACTCGTCGGCGTCCTTGCCGAACACCGCCTGCCAGGTTCCCGGCGTCTTGCCCATGGCCTTGACCAGCTGGGCGGGCACGGGGCCTTCGAACAGCTTCTGGGCGGTGGGGGAATAGTCGCGGATCGCGCTGTAGGTGCCGGTCTCGTTCTCGGGCTGGATCATGATCACCGTATGATCCGGATCGGCCGCCTTCAGGTGGCGCATCAGGGCGACGAAGGCCTTCTTGTCGGCCTCCAGCGTGGCGGGGAAGTGCGGCGAGAGCGAGTTCTTGACCTCGCCCTTGGCGTTGACAACCCGCGGGAAGCGCTTGTTGTCCAACTTGACCCACTCGGGCGCGTATTGCGGGCCGTTGTTCTTCCAGGTCCCGAACCACAGCAGCACCAGCTTCACGTCGTTGTCGCGGGCCTGCTTGAGCAGCACATCGACATAGGAAAAGTCGAACTTGCCCTCGACCGGTTCGATCTGCTCCCAGGCGACCGGGATCTCCAGGGTGTTGGCGTGCATCGCCTTCACCGCCGGCCACACCTTGGGCAACTGCGAGGGATAGTTGGCGGCGTTGTTGGCCTGGACGCCCAGCATCAGGAACGGCGCGCCGTCGACCATCAGGGCGTGGCGGCCGTCCTTCTCGACCAGCCTGGGCAGGTCGGCGGCGCCGGCGGGCGGGCCGGCCAGGACCAGGAACGCCATCGCACCGGCCGCTCCAAGCCGCAGCCGATCAAGATTCCAGATCCGTCTGGCCAAATGTCACCTCCCGCGTCGTCAGCGTTCCAGAGGTCGGGACCTCGTCGCAGACCTGTTGTTAGCGCTATCATTCGTATAAGTAGGACAATTCCCTAGCAAGGCTTTCCTGACGCCGGGAGTCATTTCTACCGTGGCGAAAGGTCCGGCGCCGCGCAATGAGCGCCGATGAAATCCCGGTGCGACGGCATGGCCTCCGCGGCCTGGCGCATCGCGATTCTCATCGCCCTGAGGTTCTTTTCCACCACGCCCGCGTCCATCAGGTCGACGAGGGGATCGTACGCCCGCGGCATCACGTTCTGGCCGATCAGCACGGCCAGCCAACTGGGCTCCTGGAACAGGTCCTGCCCCATGGACGCCAGCCGTCCGGTCTCCCGGAACAGTTCCATCTTGTGCGCCAGGCCGTCGGGGATCGGCATTTCGCGCACCTGCCGCCAGAGCGGCGAGTCGGTGCGCTCGTTGGCATGGTAGTGCAGCACCAGGAAGTCCCGGATCTTCTCGTATTCCTGGTCGGTCAGGCGGTTGTACTCGTCCAGCAGCACGGGGCTGAAGCTCCGGTCCGGGAACAGCTGGATCAGCTTGGTGATCCCCGTCTGGATCAGGTGGATGCTGGTCGATTCCAGCGGCTCCATGAACCCGCTGGCCAGGCCCAGGGCGACGCAGTTCTTGTTCCAGTACCGGCGCCGGCGCCCGGCGGTGAACCTCAGGAAGCGGGGATCGACGCAGGGCTCGCCGTCCAGCCCGCGCAGCAGGGTCGCGGCGGCCTCGTCGTCGCTGATGAACGGACTGGAATAGACATAGCCGTTGCCGACGCGGTGCTGCAGCGGGATGCGCCACTGCCAGCCGGCAGGATGGGCGGTGGCGCGGGTGAAGGGCGTCAGGTCCTCGACGCTCTCGCTCTGGACCGCCACCGCCCGGTCGCACGGCAGCCAGTTGGACCAGTCGTCATAGCCGCTCTTCAGGGCCTGTTCGATCAGCAGCCCCCGGAAGCCCGAGCAGTCGATGAACAGGTCGCCGTCCACCACCCGGCCGTCGGCCAGGGTGACCGACTGAATGAAGCCGTCGCCGCCACGCAGGGCGACGTCGACGATCTTGCCCTCCACGCGCTGGACGCCCCGCGCCTCGGCGTATCCGCGCAGGAACCTGGCGTAGAGCCCGGCGTCGAAATGGAACGCGTAGGAATAGGTCGACATGATCGACGCCGAGTTCGCCGTCGGCCGATCGAAGCGGCGCAGTCCCGCAGCCAGGGTCGGCAGCGAATAGTCGCCAAAATCGCTGGGATCGCCCAGGCTTCTCAGCTTCAGCCAGTAGTGATGAAAGGCGCTGCTGGCGAGATCGGCGCCATAGCGGCCGAACGGGTGGAGGTAGCGATGGTTCAGCCGGGTCCAGTCGACGAACTCGATGCCCAGCTTGAAGGTCGCCTGGGTGGCGCGGACGAACTCGTCCTCGTTCACCCCGAGGAACTGGTTGAACAGGATCAGGGGCGGAATGGTCGCCTCCCCTACCCCGACCGTGCCGATCTCTTCGGACTCGATCAGCTGGATCTCGACCTTGAGGGGTTGCGGCTGATGCTCGCGCAGCACGCGCGAGAGGCCCGCCGCCGCCATCCAGCCGGCCGTGCCGCCGCCCACGATGACGATCTTGCGGATGCGATTGTCGGTCACGCGGACTTGTCCTTTGCTCAGGCGGCCGGGAGCTCGGCCCGGCAGAACTTGTCGATGAAGGCTTGCTGGCCCGGCATGGCCTCGGCGGCACGCAGGATGGCAGCGCGCCGAGCGTCCAGCACCGCGCGGATCTCCTCCACGCTCATCCGGTCGACCAGCGGATCATAGCGATCCGGCACGACCTTAAGGCCGTGGAAAATCGCCAGCCAGCTGGGCGGCGCGAAGCCGTCGTCGTCATGGGTCACCAGGCGGCCCGTGCGCTGGAACACTGCGAGCCTGTGGGCCAGCTCGTCGGGGATCGCCATGGCGCGGCAATAGTCCCACAGCCCGCTGTCCGTGCGCTCGGTCAGCTTGTAGTGCAGGATGATGAAGTCGCGGACGTGCTCCATCTCCTGCTGCGACAGGCGATTGAACTCGTCGATCAGGACCGGGTCGAAGTCCTTGTTCGGGAAGAAGTCCAGGAGCCGGCCGATCGCCGTCTGGATGAGGTTGATCGAGGTCGATTCCAGGGGCTCGATGAAGCCGCTGGCCAGGCCCATGGCGACGCAGTTCCTGCTCCAGGCCTTGAGTCGGCGGCCCGGCGTGAACCGGATGGTCTGGGGCTGGCCGATCAGCGGGCCGTCGAGACTGGACAACAGGTCGGCGACCGCCTCGTCCTCGCTGACGAACTGGCTGCAGTGGACATAGCCGTTGCCGGTGCGGTGCTGCAACGGGATGCGCCAGCGCCAGCCCGCCGGGCGGGCGGTCGTGCGGGTGTAGGGCGTCAGGCCGTCGCCGCCCGAACCGCAACCCGCCGCGATCGCGCGGTCGCAGGGCAGCCAATGGGACCAGTCTTCATAGCCAGTCTCCAGCGCGCCTTCGATCAGCAGCCCGCGGAACCCCGAGCAGTCGATGAACAGGTCGCCCTCGACGCGGGCGCCGCTCTCCAGGACCACGGCCTCGATGAAGCCGTCGGTCCCGCGCAGCTGGACGTCGACGATGCGTCCCTCGATCCGCGTGACGCCTCGCTCCTGCGCGTACCCCCTCAGGTAGCGAGCGTACAGCGCGGCGTCGAACTGAAAGGCGTAGGCGTAGTCATGCATCACCGACCGCGGGTCGGGATTGGGCGGCACGAACTTGTTGCGGTAGGCCGCCTGGGTCGGCATCGACAGGTCTTCGAGCGCAAACCGCTCGCCCTGCTCCTGCAGCTTGCGCCAGTAATGGTGCGCGCCGATCGCCTCGATGTCGGCCCCGAAGTCGCCGAAGGCGTGAAAAAAGCGGTGGCCGATCGTTCCCCAGTCCTGGAACTCGATCCCGAGCTTGAAGGTGGCCTGGGTCTGGCGAACGAAGTCGACCTCGTCCAGGCCCAGCCTTTCATTGAAATGCCGGATGGGCGGGATAGTGGCCTCGCCCACGCCGACCGTGGCGATCTGATCGGACTCGATCAGCACGGTTTCGACGAAATCCTTGCCCAGCAGCTTGCTGAACGCCGCCGCCGCCATCCAGCCGGCGGTTCCGCCGCCGACGATGACGATCTTGCGAATGCGATTGTCCAAGCCACGCCCTCCCACTGCCACGCCGGACTATGCAACGCCCGGCGCCGGACGCCCAGAACGTCGAACGCCTCCCCCGCGATCTTCCCGTGACAGGAGGATCGCGAAGGAGGCGCCGGAACGTCTCAGTCCTAGAAGCTGGCGCGCAGGAGCACCGCGACGCGGCGATCGGTGTCAGTCCAGCTATAGCGCGGGGCCAGGTTCGCACCGCCCACGTCCAGATAGGTCCGGGCGTTGAGGATGTTGGTCGCCTGGATGCCGATCTTGTACTGCGGGGTGAGCGAGTAGAGGACCGACCCGTCCAGCTGACCGTAGTCTTCCGACCAGACCGGCCGCTGGATGTTGGCCGCCGAGGTGGTCAGCAGGTAACGCTCGCGCCAGTTGTAGGCCAGCCGCGCCGAGACGCCGTACTTTTCATATAGCAGCGTCACGTTGTAGCTGGTCTTGGACAGGCCCTCGAGCGGCAGGGTCTGGTCCGCGGCGCCGGCCACCTGCGCCGACTCGTTGAGGTTGACCGCGGTGTTCTTGCCACCGTTGCTGTCCACATAGGTGAAGTTGGCCTGCAGGCCCAGGCCGCTGAGCGGCCCCGGCAGGAAGTCGTAGAACTGGGTGTAGGCCAGCTCGAAGCCTTTGATCGTGCCGCTGGAGCCGTTCATGTTGCGGCTGACCAGGAACGAATAGGTCTGGCCGCCCGAGGTGTAGCTCTCGGTCGCGTTGCCCATGAAGATATAGTTCGAGATGTCCTTGTAGAACGTCGCGAACGTCAGGCTGCCCGCCGGGTTGAAGTACCACTCCAGGCTGGCGTCGAACTGGTTCGACTTGGTCGGCTTCAGCAGCGGGTTGCCGCCGCTGCCGCTCCGCGGATCGATGGCCTTCGGCGTGAAACCATCCGCTTCGAAGTTGAAGCTCAGGTTCGTGTAGGACTGCATCTGGCTGAAGGTCGGCCGGACGATCGCCTTGGCCGCGGCCAGACGGAACTGGAGGTCATCCTTCAGGAAGAACCGCAGGTTGGCGCTGGGCAGCACGTCCGTATAGCTGTTCGACGACGAACCGCCGGCGATCGAGCCGCCCTGGGTGAAGGCGTAGGCGTTGTTGAAGGCCGTGCACGAGATGGCCGGGGTCACCGCGGCGCAGGCGCCCGGGGTCCCTTGAAGAGAGGCGACCTTGATGATCTGGTCGCCGCCGTTCACTTCGGTCTTCACCACGCGGACGCCGACATTGCCGTCCATGCGGCCCAGCGGCGTTTCGTCATGGCCAAAGCGCAGCAAGGCGTAGATGGCCTTGGTCTTTTCGCCCTGACTGTTGGTGCCGCCATTGGGGTTGTCGCCGGCCGGCGAGGAATTGGCGTAGCTGGCCTCGGTCAGAGGCGCCCAGCCCCAGCCGGCGCTCTGGGTGTTCTGCAGATAGCCATAGGCGTGGGCCGCGCCATTGCTGACCAGACCTTCGGCCGGGAACCAGCCAACGCCGGGCAGCTGCACCTTGCCGCGGAAGAAGTCGTTGTAGTTGACCAGCTCGGACTGCAGCGGCAGGTTCGGGCTCTGGTGCGTGGCGTCATAGCCCGTCCCGTTCAGATAGACGGTGTTGGCGTTGTTGAGCCAGAATTGGTTGCTCAGCAGACCCCAGTTCCAGCCTGTCTGACGGGTGAGCGAGGTCTTGTCCGTGCCGCGCACGCCGAAGCGGAACGACTTCAGCCAGCTGTCGTCCTCGAAAGTATATTCGGCGTCGGCGCGCAGGGCCTTGGAGTCGGCGCTGTTGTCCTCGATGTGGTCCATCGCCGCCGCCCACCAGTAGGCGGCTTGGGTCCGCGTGGTGTCGGTGGCCTGGTTCAGCTTCAGGACAGGATCGTCGCCTGAGATGTCGAACGTCAGGCTGGACGGCACCGTCGGGTCCATCTGCGTGAACGCCGTCATGCTCAGGACCGAGGCGTGCGACTTGACGTACTGGGCGTCGGCGCTGAAGGCCCAGCGGTCGTTCGGCGTGAACTTCAGGTTGAAGCCGTAGTCTTCGGTCTTCTTGTGCTGTTCGCCGTACCGGGTGTCGGCGGTCAGGTGGAAGTTGTTGATCGTGCCGTTGGTGATCGAGCCCTGGCTGTCGTACTTGAAGCCTGGGCCCGTGGCGGCGTAACCGCCATCGGTGTCGCCCAGGGCGCGCTCGATGTCGTGCGGGTCGGCCTTGGCGGTCAGCATCTGGAAGGTGGCTTCCCACTGGTCGTTCGGACGCCATTGCAGGGCGCCGGCGAAGGCCGTGCGCTTCTGCTGCCAGTCGATCCGGCGCCAGCCGATCGAGTTGGGGATGTAAACCTTGTCGCCCACGGACTTGCCCACCGCGGCGGGATTGTCATTGGCGGTCAGCGTGCGCTCTTCAAAGCGGCCGGTCTGGATGCTGTCGGTGCGGTTGCCGATATTGCCGATGCTGCCTGACAGCAGCAGGCCGATCTCGCCGATATTGGTGCTCCAACGGTCGCTATAGAGCACGTTGCCGGACGCGAAGCCCTTGTCGCGCAGGTCGGCGTAGTTGTAGTCGGCCGAGAAGGCCAGCAGGCGCTTGTTGGAGTCGAAGGGCTTGCGGGTGCGCAGGTTGACGATGCCGCCGATGCCGCCTTCGATCAGTTCCGCCGACGGGTTCTTGTACACGTCGACGCCGGCCAGCAGGTCGGCGGACACGTCTTCGAACGAGAGGGCGCGGCCATTGTTGGCTGAGAAGATGTCGCGGCCGTTGGTTTCGCTGCGGACCCACGAGAGGCCGCGGATGAACACGCCGCCGCCTTCCGAGGCCAGGCGGGCCGGGTCGCGGTTTTCGTTGGTGCGCTGGAGCGTGACGCCCGGGATGCGCTGCAGGGCTTCGGAGACGCTGCGGTCGGGCAGAGCGCCGATGTCCTGGGCGGTGATCGAGTCGACGATCTGCTCGGAGTTGCGCTTGATTTCCTGCGCCGACTTCAGGCTGGCGCGGATGCCGGTGACCACGACCTCTTCGACCGTGTCCACGCCCTGCGCGGGAGCGGCGGCCGTCTGAGCGGCGGCGATGGCGGGCAGAGCCCCACAGATGACGAGCGCTGACGCGCCCATGAGCATGGCGTTACGACGGGTATTGCGAGACGACATTCCGGTTTCCTTCCCCCAGATGAGATCCGTCCCGACGCTCTCGAAGGCGTCGGTGACGTGCGCTGCACCAGGCAGTCACACGATCTGTTTTGGACCTTTAGTCATATAATTCAGACTGACAAGCTGAAATTGATAGCGCTATCATTTCGGCAAGCCAGGGCGACTTTTGGGCCACAGGCCTTGCAGCAAACCCGCGTACCGCTTGGAGAATCACAGCCGCAGGTCGTTCTGCGCAATGCGTCACAGCGTCCCAGGCGTTTGCGATCATCATTATAATACTATAAATGAGCGAACCAATTTCGAGCGGCTCGGCCGCGGCGTTAGGGCGGGTCATGAGTCAGGGAAACGGGGGCGGCCGATTCCGTAGCGGCCACAGCTATGGAAAGCTGGATCGCGACGGGTTCATCCATCGCAGCTGGATGAAGAGCCAGGGCCTGCCGGACGATGTGTTCGACGGCCGGCCGGTGATCGGCATCTGCAACACCTGGTCGGAGATCACCCCTTGCAACGCCGGCCTGCGCGACCTGGCCGAACACGTGAAGCGCGGCGTGTGGGAAGCGGGCGGCCTGCCGCTGGAATTCCCCGCGATGTCGCTGGGCGAGACCCAGATGCGGCCAACGGCGATGCTGTTCCGCAACCTGCTGGCCATGGACGTCGAGGAGTCGATTCGCGGCAATCCGATCGACGGCGTCGTGCTGCTGGGCGGCTGCGACAAGACCACGCCGGGCCAGATGATGGGCGCGGCCAGCGTCGACCTGCCCACCATCGTCGTCTCGACAGGCCCGATGCTGAACGGCAAGTTCCGCGGCAAGGACATCGGTTCGGGCACCGACGTGTGGAAGTTCTCCGAGGCCGTGCGGGCCGGCGAGATGACCCTGCCGGAGTTCATGTCGGCCGAGAGCGGCATGAGCCGCTCGCCCGGCACCTGCATGACCATGGGCACCGCCTCGACCATGGCGGCCATCGTCGAAGCCATGGGCATGTGCCTGCCCTACAACGCTTCCATTCCCGCCGTGGACGCCCGGCGGGCGGCCATGGCCCACCACACCGGCCGCACCATCGTGCGCATGGTGCATGACGGCCTGACCATGTCGCAGGTGGCCACCCGCGCCGCCTTCGAGAACGCCCTGCGCGTGCATGCCGCCATCGGCGGCTCGACCAACGCCGTGGTCCACCTGCTGGCCCTGGCCGGCCGGCTGGGCGTCGAGCTGAGCCTCGAGGACTTCGACAACCTGTCGCGCGACGTGCCGCTGCTGGTCGACCTGCAGCCGTCGGGCCGCTTCCTGATGGAAGACCTGCACTACGCCGGCGGCCTGCCGGCGGTGATGAAGCAGATGGCCCCGTTCCTGAATCCCGAGGCCCTTACCGTCTCGGGCGTGCGGATCGGCGAGCAGTACGAGAAGGCCGAGGTGTTCAACGCCGAGGTCATCCGCAGCATCGAGGCGCCGGTGAAGCCCGACAGCGGCATCTGGGTGCTGCGCGGCAACCTGGCCCCCGGCGGCGCGGTGATGAAGCCCAGCGCCGCCAGCCCCGAGCTGTGCAGCCACAGGGGCAAGGCCGTGGTCTTCGAGACCATCGAGGACTTCCGCGCCCGCATCGACGATCCGACGCTGGACGTCGACGCCAGCTCGATCCTGGTGCTCAAGGGCTGCGGCCCCAAGGGCTATCCGGGCATGCCGGAAGTGGGCAACATGCCCCTGCCGACCAAGCTGCTGGAGAAGGGCGTCAAGGACATGGTCCGCATCAGCGACGCGCGGATGAGCGGCACCGCGTTCGGCACGGTGATCCTGCACGTCTCGCCGGAATCCGACGCCGGCGGCCCGCTGGCCGTGGTGCGCAATGGCGACGAGATCGCATTGGACGGCCCCTCCCGGTCGCTGAACCTGCTGATTTCCGACGAGGAGTTGGCCAGCCGTCTGGCCGTCTGGCGCGCCAATCCGCCGGCGCCCAAGGCGACCCGGGGCTACGCCAAGCTCTACATCGACCACGTGCTGGGCGCCGACAAGGGCGCGGACCTGGACTTCCTGGTCGGCGCCAGCGGCTCGGTCGTCACCCGCGAGTCGCACTAGATGAACCCCATGGACAGTTCGATCACGATCTTCGGCGACTGGGGCACCTCGCGCCTGCGGCTCTATCTGCGCCAGGGCAAGAGCGTGCTGGACCGCCGCGACGGGCCGGGCATCGGCGCGCTCAAGGCCTCGCCGCGCGAGACCTTCCTGGAGCTGGTCGGCGACTGGCGCGAGGCCAAGCCTTCGATGGCCCTGCTGTGCGGCATGGTCGGCTCGCGCAACGGCTGGCAGGAAGCGGCCTACGCCCCCTGCCCCGCCAACGCCGCCGACATCCGCCAGCGGCTGCTGCATATCGACGCCGACGGCCTGTCGGTCGCCATCGTGCCGGGCCTGTCGTGCCGCAACGCCCTGGGCGGGCCGGACGTGATGCGCGGCGAGGAGACCCAGATCCTGGGCGCCCTGGCCTTGAACCCGGACCTGGCCAAGGGCCGCCATCTGCTGGCCCTGCCCGGCACCCACACCAAGTGGGTCGTGGTCGAGGACGGCGCGATCACCAGCTTCCTGACCGCCCCGGTCGGCGAGCTCTACGCCCTGCTGCGCGAGCACTCGATCCTCGCCAAGGCCGCCCCCGGAGACGGCCCCGAATCGCCGGAAGGGTTCGCCCGCGGCGTCGCCCGGATCATCGAACAGGGCCCCGCGCGCCTGGCGCACCTGATCTTCGAGACCCGCAGCCGGCAACTTCTGGACAACCTGCCCAAGGACGAAGCCATGGGCTTCCTGTCGGGCTTGCTGATCGGAAGCGACGTCGCGGCCACCGCCAGCTGGTTCGGCGACCTGGGCCAGGTATCGCTGATCGGAGCCCCGGCCCTCGGCGCTCTCTACGCCCAGGCCATCGCCGCCCATGGCGGTTCCTGCGTAGCCGTCGACGGCGATTCCGCCGTCCTGGCCGGTCTTTCAACCTTGTCGCCAGCCCAGAACAGTGGAGTTCACGTCCTTGCCTAACACCACCCCCAAGGCGACTCCGCCGATCGTCGCGATCCTGCGCGGCGTCAAGCACGACGAAATCCTCGACATCGCCGCGGCCCTGGTCGAGGCCGGGATCGAGGCCATCGAAGTGCCGCTGAACTCGCCCGACCCACTGGTGACCATAGGCAAGCTGTGCGCCGCGTTCGGTGACCAGGTGCTCTGCGGCGCGGGGACGGTCCTGTCGCCGGAAGCGGTCGACCAGGTGGCGGGCGTCGGCGGCAAGCTGATCGTCACCCCCAACACCGACGCCGCGGTCATCTCGCACGCCGTGGGCCTGGGCCTGACCGTCATGCCCGGCTTCGCCACGCCCAGCGAGGCCTTCGTCGCCGTCAAGGCTGGGGCCCGCGCGCTGAAGCTCTATCCGGCCGGCACCTACGGCTTCGGTCACATCAAGGCGGTGCGCGACGTGCTGCCCAAGGACATCGCGGTCTACGCCGTCGGCGGAGTCGGCGCGGCCAATCTGAAGCCGTGGATCGAGGCCGGCGTGGCCGGCATCGGCGTCGGCGGCGAACTCTATCGCCCGGGCTACACGGCCGAGGAGGTTGGCCAGCGGGCCAGGACCCTGGTCGCGGCCTGGGCGGAACAGACCGCGCGGTAACGGACGCGCAGCAACGATAAAGAAGCCGGCCCTAAAGGGGGGACCCCAGTGAGAACCATCGATTTCGTCATCCTGGCGATCTACGCCATCGCCATCTTCGGCCTGGCCCAGTGGGTCAGCCGCGACAAGGGCGGCCACCAGAAGGACTCCACCGACTACTTCCTGGCCGGCAAGGCCCTGCCCTGGTGGGCGATCGGCGCCTCGCTGATCGCCGCCAACATCTCGGCCGAGCAGATCATCGGCATGAGCGGCTCGGGCTACGCCCTGGGCCTGGCGATCGCCTCCTACGAATGGATGGCCGCCCTGACCCTGCTGATCGTCGGCAAGTTCTTCCTGCCGATCTTCCTGAAGAACAACATCAGCACCATGCCGCAGTTCCTGGAACAGCGGTACGGACCCAGCGTCCGCAACGTGATGGCCGTGTTCTGGCTGGTGCTCTACGTCTTCGTGAACCTGACCTCGATCCTGTGGCTGGGCTCGATCGCCATCCACACCGTGGCGGGCATCGACCAGATGCAGGCCCTGGTGATCATCGGCGTGTTCGCCCTGGCCTACCAGCTGTGGGGCGGGCTGAAGGCCGTGGCCCTGACCGACATCGTCCAGGTGGCCCTTCTGATCACGGGCGGCCTGATCATCGTCTTCCTGTCGCTGACCAAGATCGGCCACGGCGACCTGCTGGCCGGCTTCAACCACCTGACCACCCAGTTCCCCGACAAGTTCGACATGATCCTCAGCAAGGACAACCCGCACTACAAGGACCTGCCGGGCCTCTCGGTGCTGTTCGGCGGCCTGTGGGTGATGAACGTCTCGTACTGGGGCTTCAACCAGTACATCATCCAGCGCGCCCTGGGCGCCAAGGACATCGCCGAGGCCCAGAAAGGCATCGCCCTGGCCGCCTATCTGAAGCTGCTGATGCCGGTGATCGTGGTGCTGCCGGGCATCGCCGCCCTGGTGCTGGCGCCGGGCCTGGCCAAGCCCGACCAGGCCTATCCCGAGATGATGAAGCTGCTGCCGCCCGGCGTGCTGGGCGTCGTGTTCTCGGCCCTGGTCGCCGCGATCGTCGCGTCGCTGGCCGCCAAGATCAACTCGATCGCCACCATCTTCACCCTGGACGTCTACGCCAAGGTCAGGACCGGCTCCAGCGAGCGCCACCTGGTCACCGTGGGCCGGATCACCGCCGTCGTCGCGGTGATCGTCGGCATCGTCATGGCCAAGCCGCTGCTGGGCAAGGCCGAGCAGGCTTTCCAGTTCATCCAGGACTTCACCGGCTTCTTCACCCCCGGCATCGTGGTGATCTTCATGCTGGGCCTGTTCTGGAAGCGCGCCACCACCGCCTCGGCCCTGGTGGCCGCGATCGGCGGCGCGGCCCTGTCGGGCGCCTTCTTCGTGGCCGACAAGGCGGGCGTTTTCGTGATCCCGTTCATGAACCGCGTGGGCCTGGTCTTCCTGCTGACCCTGGCCGCGGCGATCATCGTCTCGCTGGTCGCGCCCCAGAAGAAGGAGGTCAATGTCGTGTCGCTGGAAGGCGTCAGCTACAAGACCACCACCGGCTTCAACATCGCGGGCCTGGGCGTGATCGTCATCCTGATCGTCCTCTACGCTCTTTGGTGGTGAGGATTTCGGCGGTGTTTCGGCTGAAGGCCGCCCAGACCTGAGCCCGAAGGCCTCGCCACGGTTGTCGTGGCGGGGCTTTCATCTTTGACATGATTGTTCCGGGCGTGGACGAAGCACGCTACACAAGGTCAGACCTATTCCGACGACCGGTTCGAGAAGCGTTTTGGGGGCGATAACTTGGTGATCCGTACGCAGCCAGGCCTCAGTCTGACCTATGGACTCGTCGAGTCCCTGGGACAGGCCATCGTCACGGGCGAATACGCCCAGGTCGGTTTCCCTACCGAGGGCGAGTTGTCAAAGCAGTTCGGCGCCAGCCGGACCGTCACGCGCGAAGCGGTCAAGATGCTGACCGCCAAGGGCCTGCTCAGCGCCCGCCCCCGCCACGGCACGGTGGTCGAGCCGGAGAACGAGTGGAACCTGCTGGATCCTGACGTCCTGCGCTGGATGCTGGAGCGCAAGTTCTCCCTGCGCCTGCTGGCCGAGTTCACCGAGATGCGCCTGGGCATCGAGCCCGCCGCCGCGGGCCTCGCCGCTCGCAACGCCGACGAGGCGGGGCTGAACGGCATCCGCAAGGCGCTGGATCGCATGAAGACCGCGGCCGAGGGCGAGGACGACCCGCTGACGGCCGACATCGCCTTCCACGTGGCGATCCTCAACGCCACCAAGAACCCGTTCTATCGCGACCTGCACGAGCTGGTGAACACCGCCCTGCGGATCTCGATCCGCTTCACCAACCGCATCAAGGGCCGCACCGCCTCGATCCCGTCGCACGAGGACGTGGCCAGCGCCATCTTCGCCCGCGACGCCGAGGCGGCGCAGAAGGCCATGCAGGTGATCCTGGTCGACGTCCTGGACCTGATCCGCGCCGCCTCGCCCGAGACCGAGTCGGAAGCCGCTCGCCGCGACGCCTGATCGGCCCGCCCCGCTGGATCGGTCTTGCGCACGCGCGACTTCAGGCTAAGACTGACAACGTTGTCAGACCACAGCCCGCAGAGGCTGCTCGAGGAAACGCCATGGTCAAAACCCTCCAGGCCCTGATCCGTCCCCTGGCCGCCCTGGGCCTAGCCTCAGCCTTGATCGCCTTGCCCGCCGCGGCGCGCGAGATCTCCCCGCTGGACCAGGTCAGGACCATGACCCGAGGGGTCAATGTCCTGGGCTACGATCCGCTGTGGAAGGATCCGGCCAAGGGCCGCTTCCAGATGCGGCATTTCAAGACGATCAAGGATGGCGGCTTCAATACGGTGCGGCTGAACCTGCACGCCTTTGAGCACATGGACGCCGACAACCGGCTGGACCCCGCCTGGCTGAAGACCCTGGACCAAGTGGTCGACGCCGCCCTGGCCCAGAAGCTGACGGTCATTCTCGACGAGCACGACTTCAATGTCTGCGGCGAGGATCCTGCGGTCTGCAAACCCAAGCTGGTCGCCTTCTGGAAGCAGATCGGCGAACACTACAGGGACGCGCCGGACCAAGTGGTGTTCGAACTGCTGAACGAGCCCTGCAAGGGCCTCACCGACGAGGTGTGGAACGCCTGGATCGCCGAGCTCCTGCCAATCGTGCGGGCGACCAATCCCACGCGCAATGTCGTGGTCGGCCCCGCCTTCTGGAACAATATCAGCCACCTCGACCAGTTGAAGCTGCCGGAAGGCGATCGCCACCTGATCGCCACCGTCCACTACTACCTGCCCATGGAGTTCACCCATCAGGGCGCCTCGTGGAATCCGGCCACGCCCAAGACCGGCGTGACCTGGGGCACGGACGCCGAGCGCCAGCGGATGAAGGCCGACTTCGACGGCGTCCAGGCCTGGGCCAAGGCCCATGGCCGGCCCATGCTGCTGGGCGAGTTCGGCGCCTACGACAAAGGCGACATGGCCTCGCGCGCCGCCTACACCGCCGCCGCCGCCCGCGAGGCCGAGGCCCGCGGCTGGGCCTGGGCCTATTGGCAGTTCGACAGCGACTTCATCGCCTACGACATCGGCAAGGACGCCTGGGTCGAGCCGATCCGCAAGGCGCTGGTTCCGCGATAGAGCGTAACGACCGACGAACAGAAGAGTGGGATGACAAGCTTGGTTTTCCAAGCCATGCGTCCAGTCCGCGCCCCCTCCACACAGGAACCTTCCCGTGCAGAAGCCCTACGTCGCCGCCCCGACCCGCTATGACGCCATGCCCTATCGCCGCACCGGCCGCAGCGGGCTGGACTTGCCGGCGATCTCGCTGGGCCTGTGGCAGAACTTCGGGGGCGCCGACGTGTTCGAAACGGGTCGCGCCATCCTGCGCCGCGCGTTCGACCTGGGCGTCACCCATTTCGACCTGGCCAACAATTACGGCCCGCCCTACGGCTCGGCCGAGGAGAACTTCGGCAAGGTCATGGCCAGCGACTTCGCCGCCCATCGTGACGAGCTGGTGATCTCCACCAAGGCCGGCTGGGACATGTGGCCAGGTCCGTACGGCGGGATCGGCGGCTCGCGCAAGTACCTGATCGCCAGCTGCGACCAGAGCCTCAAGCGCATGGGGCTGGACTATGTCGACATCTTCTACTCGCACCGGGTGGACCCGACGACGCCGCTGGAGGAGACCATGGGGGCCCTGGCCCACCTGCACCGTCAGGGCAAGGCGCTGTACGTGGGCATATCCTCCTATTCGCCGGAACTGACCCGCCAGGCCGTCGCGATCCTGAAGTCGGAAGGCGTGCCGCTGCTGATCCACCAGCCGTCCTATTCGATGCTGAACCGCTGGATCGAGGACGAACTGCTGGACGCCCTGGAGGACCTGGGCGTGGGCTGCATCGCCTTCTCGCCCCTGGCCCAAGGGATGCTGACCAACAAGTACCTGGGCGGCGTGCCCCAGGACTCCCGCGCGGCCCGCGAGGGCTCGCTGGGCGGCCACCTGCTCAGCGCCGACAACCTGGCCCGCATCCAGGCGCTGAACCAGATCGCCCAGGCGCGCGGCCAGAGCCTGGCCCAGATGGCCCTGGCCTGGGTGCTGCGCGACCCCCGCGTCACCTCGGCCCTGATCGGCGCGCGCACCGTGGCCCAGCTGGAAGACTCCCTGGCCGCGCTGAACACCCTGGGCTTCACGCCCGAGGAACTGGGCCAGATCGACCGCCACGCCATCGAGGGCGCGATCGACCTGTGGAAGGTCTCGTCCAGCCTGGCCGTTTCGGACCTGCCCAAAGGCTGACTGCATCTTGCAGTGGAGCGCCGTCGGAATACAATTGCCTCATGACCGTGGGGGCCGATGGCTTGGACCAGACAGTGAGCGGCATGGACCGGCTGACCGAGCGCGAGCGCGCCTGCCTGAGTCTCGTGGACGAGCATCTCAGCTCCAAGGAAATCGCCCGCCGCCTCGGCCTCTCCAAGCACACCGTCGACTGGCACCTGGACAAGGCGCGGCGTCGTCTGGGGGCCGCCGACCGTTACGAGGCCGCCCGCCTGATCTCCCGCCGCGGCCTGACGGCTCCGTCTTGGTCCTGCCCCTCGCCCCCTCCGATCGCGTCGGGGTCCGACGCGGCGGGGCTAGCCTCCGTCCCTTCCTCCGGGTCTCCTGACCTCGTCGAGGTTTCGCGCTCCTCCGGCCGTCGGGCCGAAGGTCGCGACATCGAGGAAGGAACAGCACGTGCCGCCACTCACGGACTCCCAGAAAGATGCGATCAACCAGGCGATCGGCCTCCGCCGCGACGCCCTGAACTTTCACAAGGCCTGGCCGACCCTGAACTCGCAGGACGACCTGGCGCCGCCCTTCACCTGGACGGAACTGGAACGTCAGCTCGCCAGTCTGGCGGCGACCGCCCAGAACGCCCTGATGGCGTCGGACCTGGTCAGCGCGACGCGCAAGCAGGCCAGTTTCAAGCCGCCGGAAATGGTGCTGCGCGAGATCCTTTGCGTGGCGGGAGCCCTGATGGACGAGAGCTTCCTGCCTTCCGGCCGATCGGACCTTGGGGAGGCCCCAATGACCTGACGCTCGGCCAACGGCTGGCCTTCATCGCCGCCCTGATGCTCGCGACCGCTTTCGCGTTCGGCTCCCTGCTCGCCGGCCTGCACGCTCTCCAGGGGCTGTTCTAGGTCGTCGCGTCCCGAACGCTCTCCAAACTTCACCCCGGATGACGCGCCGTGTTCGCGGCGCGAGGAGAATCGTCATGCTCAAGGAACGTCGCGAGGCCGCCGAGGCCGTCGCCGAGGCCCTGTTCGCCGCCGAGAAGGCCATCGATGCGGCCATCGCCAGCACCGCCGCCCTGACGACCCTGATGCCGACTTCGCGCGAGGCCGCCAATCTCTCGGTGATGGTCGGCCAGGAGGCCCTGATCAGCGCCATCGAGACGATGCGCGCCCTGGGCGTGGCCCGGCAGAACATCCTCGAAACCCACGTGGGCCTCAGCAAGGCCCAGCACGACATCGGCCTCTCGGCTGTTTCCTTCGGCGGCGGCGGCAAGAAGCCCCCCGCCTTCCTGGTCGGCAGCCTTCGGGCCGTGCCGACGACGCGCGAAGTCGCCTGACCCCTCCCCGCTCAGGCCTCGCGCCGCGGGCCCGGTCATTCACCCCCACACATGATCGGACCCGCACCTTCAAGGATCGGCTTCCGCCGCGGATCGGACTATCCTTCGGCCTCGACTCGCCGCCGGCCCCGCCCCGGAACTCCGCCGATGTACGTCCAGACTCCCGACCAGCTGTTCAGCCTCGCCCTGCTGCTGGCCTGTTGCGGCTTGACCGTCTGGCGCGGGCGCTGGGTCGAGCGGGCCGCGGCCGCGGCGATGGCCGTGGCGTGGTTCGCCAGTCCTCTTGTGCAGGTCGATCAACAGGCCCTCGGCGTCCAGACCGGCGTGCTGGTCGTCGACATCCTCCTGCTGGCGGTCCTGCTCTACCTGGCCCTGACCACGGACCGCTGGTGGACCATGGCGGCGACGGCGTTCCAGGGCGTCGCCGCCCTTATCCACCTGGCCGCCGCCATCGACCGCGAGATCTTTCCCCGCGCCTACTATGTAGCCGGCAGCCTGATCAGCGATCTGGTGATGGGCGCGCTCCTGGTCGGGGCCTGGAACGCCGGGAGACGCCCGAAATCGGAGCCGAGCGAGTTCGCCTGACGCCGTTTGCTCTCCTTACGATCATTTAATCCGGTGAACGGCGTTTCTCGGTTAGAAGGCGGTGGCTGTTCAAATCATCGGAGCTGAGGTGGTCGTGCATCAACGGATCTATAGGCGCGACCTGCGTTCGACGGCGTTGCCGCTGGTGCTCTGCATCGGCGCCCTGGGGCTGTCGGGGTGCGACCATGGCGACAAGGCCAAGGCCAAGACGCCCAAGCCCTCCCTGACCGCCAGCCAGACCGTCAGCGTCGCCGCCGTGACCATCCAGTCGCTGCCGCGAATCATCAACGCCTCGGGCACCGTCACGCCCTGGGAAGAGGTGCCGGTCGGGGCGGAGACCGGCGGCCTGACCGCCGTGGCGGTCAACGCCGACGAGGGCCAAGTCGTGCGCCAGGGCCAGATCCTGGTCGCTCTGAACGACACCATGCTGCGCGCCCAGCTGCACCAGCAGGAAGCCGCCGTGGCCAGCGCCAAGGCCACCCTGGCCGAGGCCCAGGCCGCCCTGGGCCGCTCGCGCGAACTGCAGGCCAAGGGCTACCTGTCCCAGGCCTCGCTCGACACCGCGCTCGCCCGCCAGCAGACCGCCGCCGCCCAGCTGGCCTCCGCCGACGCTTCTCGGAACGAAACGATCGCCCGCCTGGGCCAGGCCGCCATCCGCGCGCCGGTCTCGGGCCTGATCAGCCGCCGCAGCGTCACCAAGGGCCAGATCGTCACCGCCGGTACCGAGCTGTTCCGCATCGTTCGCGACGGCCGCCTGGAGCTGGACGCCGAGATTCCCGAAGCCGACCTGCTGTCCGTCAAGGCCGGCATGCCGGCCACCGTCACCTCCGACCAGGTCGGCCAGACGGCGGGCACGGTCCGCATCGTCACCTCCGAGGTCAACGCCCAGACCCGGGTCGGCCTGGCCCGCATTAGCCTGGCGCCCGGCGGCGGCTTCCGCTCAGGCATGTTCGCCCGCGCCCAGATCGCGGCCGGCAATCGCCCGGCCCCGACCATCCCGACCGCCGCCATCCTCTATCGCCAGAACCAGCCGGGGGTGTTCGTGGTCGACGCCAGCAACCACGCCCGCTTCCGCCGCATCGACATCCTGGCGCGCAACACCGACCAAACCTCCGCCGAGGGCCTGAACGCCGGCGAGCGCGTGGTGGTCGACGGGGCGGGCTTCCTGGGCGACAACGACGCGGTGCGCATCGCCGCGGCCACGGCGGGCTCGTCCACCGTCGCCGCCAAGCGCTAGGGGATCGCGATGGACAATCCGAGCCCCAACGCCAACAACATCTCGCGCTGGGCGATCAAGAACCCGATCCCCGTCCTGCTGCTGTTCGTGCTGCTGACCATCGCCGGGATCTCCGGCTTCGGCAGCATGCGGATCAACGACAATCCGGACGTCGACCTGCCGCTGGTGGTCGTCAACGCCTCGCGCCCCGGCGCCGCGCCGACCGAGCTGGAGACCCAGGTCACGCGCCTGATCGAGGACTCGATCGCCGGCCTGGGCCAGGTGCGTCACATCAGCTCCACCGTCGGCGACGGCTTTTCGTCGACCTTCATCGAGTTCGAGCTGGGCGTCGACCACGAGCGGGTCACCAACGACGTCCGCAACGCCATGTCCAACCTGCAGAGCTCGCTGCCGCAGGACATGCAGATCCCCAACGTCACGCGCATCGACATCTCGGGCAATCCGCTGATCACCTACGTGGTCCAGGCCCCGACCCTGACGCCTGAGCAACGCAGCTGGTTCGTCGACCACGATGTCAGCCGCGCCTTGCTGGCCATCAAGGGCATCGGCGAGGTCAACCGCCAGGGCGGCGTCACCCGCGAGATCCAGGTGGCGCTGGATCCCGACCGCCTGGCCGCGCGCGGCGTGACGGCGGCCGAGGTCAGCCAGGCTCTGCAATCGGCCAACGCCGACCTGCCGGGCGGCCGCGTGACCGTCTCCGGCTCGGAGCGGGCCATCCGCACCCTGGGCGCGGCCAACACGGTCGACCAGCTGCGCGAGACCCGCGTCCAGCTCAACAACGGCGAGACCGTGCGCCTGGGCGACCTGGGCGAGGTCACCGACCACTGGGCCGAACCGCGCAACCAGGCGCGCTTCAACAACCAGGAAGTGGTCACCTTCAACATGGTCCGCTCGCGCGGCGCCTCCGAGGTCAAGGTCGCCGAGAAGGTCCGCAAGGAGGTGGAGAAGCTCGACAAGGCCCACCCCGAGCTGAAGATCGTCGAGCTGACCTCGAACGTGAAATATATCGAGGAGAGCTACTACGCCTCGCTGGAGGCCTTGGGCCTGGGCGCCCTGCTGGCGGTGCTGGTGGTGCTGCTGTTCCTGCGCGACTGGCGCGCCACCTTCCTGGCGGCCGTGGCCATCCCGCTGTCGCTGTTCCCGACCTTCGCGGTCATGGCGCCGCTGGGTCAGTCGCTGAACGGCGTCACCCTGCTGGCCCTGTCGCTGACCGTCGGGATCCTGGTGGACGACGCCATCGTCGAGATCGAGAACATCGTCCGCCACATGCGCGGGGGCAAGTCGCCCTATCACGCGGCTATGGAGGCGGCCGACGAGATCGGCCTGGCCGTCGTGGCCACCACCTTCACCATCGTGGCGGTGTTCGCCCCCGTCGGCTTCATGCCCGGGATCATCGGCCAGTTCTTCAAGGCCTTCGCCCTGGCGGCCTGCGTCTCGGTGCTGTTCTCGCTGGTGGTCGCCCGCATGCTGACGCCGCTGATGGGCGCCTACATGCTTAAGGCGCATCACAAGCCCGACAAGGACCCGGCGTGGATGGGTCCTTATCTGAAGAGCCTGGACTGGGCGCTGTCGCACAAGATCATCGTGGCCCTGCTGGCCATTCCGATGCTGATCGGCACCGTCTTCCTGGCCACGCGCCTGCCGTTCGAGTTCCAGCCGGCGGCCGACCGCGGCCGTGCGCCATTCAGCGTCGAGCTGCCCCCCGGCGCCACGCTGAACGAGACCGACGCCATCGCCCAACGCATGACCCGCGCCCTGCTGGCCCGTCCCGAAGTCACCGGAGTCTACGCCTCGGTCGGCAATGACGGGGTCAACAAGGCCGAGCTGACCGCCGACCTCACGCCCAAGGGCGAGCGGATGAGCCAGCGTGACTTCAGCCGCCTGATGGTCGACCAGTTCAAGGCGATCCCCGGCGCGCGGATCGGCGCCGGCAGCAACAACGGCGGCGGCCCCAGCGACGGCTCCAGCTACACCCTGCGGCTGGTCGGCGACAACGGCCCGCAGCTGGAAGCCGCCGCCCGCGCCGTCGAGTCCCAGATGCGCACCGTTCCCGGCCTGGCCAACGTGGTCAACACGGCGGCGATCGCCCGTCCGGAGATCATCGTCTCGCCCAAGCCCGACCAGGCCGCGCGGGCCGGGGTCTCGGCCGGGGCGATCTCCCAGGCCGTGCGGGTGGCCACGATCGGCGACATCGACCAGTCCCTGCCCAAGTATAATCTGGGCGACCGCCAGGTGCCGATCCGACTGCGCCTGACCGACGACGCCCGCGAGAACATGTCGGTGCTGGAGACCCTCAAGGTTCCGTCCAGCCACGGCGGTTCGGTGCCGCTGAACGCGGTGGCGGACGTGCGCTATGGCGCCGGTCCGTCGCAGATCTCGCGCCAGGACCGCTCGCGGGTGGCCGAGATCACCGCCGAGCTCGACGGCATCGTGGTCGGCGAGGCCAGCAAGCGGGTCCACGCCCTGGTCTCGGTCAAGAACCTGCCGCAGGGCGTCAAGGAAGTGGCGGCGGGCGACGCCGAGTTCATCCAGGAGATGGTCACCGGCTTCGTCGCCGCCCTCGTGACCGGCATCCTCCTGATGTACGTCGTCCTGGTGCTGCTGTTCCGCAGCTTCGCCCACCCGGTGACCATCATGGCCGCCCTGCCCCTGGCGATCGGCGGCGCGTTCGGCCTGCTGGTGCTGGTCAAGAGCAGCTTCTCGATGTCGACCCTGATCGGCATCCTGATGCTGCTGGGCATCGCGGCCAAGAACTCGATCCTGCTGGTCGAATACGCGATCATGGCCATGAAGGGCGGCATGACCCGCCGCGAGGCCCTGCTCGACGCCGCCCACAAGCGGGCCCGGCCGATCATCATGACCACCGTCGCCATGGCGGCGGGCATGATGCCGGTGGCCTTGGGCTTCGGCGCCGACACCGAGTTCCGCGCCCCGATGGCCATCGCGGTCATCGGCGGCCTGATCACCTCGACCTTCCTGTCGCTGCTCTACATCCCGGTGGTGTTCGTGTTCATGGACAAGCTCAAGAACTGGTCCAGCAAGATTGTCGACCGGATGTTCAAGCACCAGCACGCGGCGCCCAGCCACGCGGCCCACCAGCCCGAGCCCATCGTCAGCGGCGGCGGGCGCGAGCTCTAGCATCGCCGCCTCTCCGTCGTCCCGGGCCCGCAAGCCGGGGACGACGGAGAAGACGCCGATCTCAAAGGCGCGAGACTATGCCCTGGATGGTCATCGCCCGGGCGGCGTTGTCCTCGCCCAGGCGGCGGGCGAGATCGCGGACGCCGGCGGGATAGGCCTCGCCGCCGTTGGCGATCTCGTCGGCGATCCGCTGGGTCTCGAGCATGCTGGCCCGCAAGGCGTCGATATGGGCTGAGGCCAGGCGCTTGGCCTCGGCCTGAAGGTGCTGGATCCGCTCGCTCAGGCCGGCGGTCGACTCCACCGCCACCTTCGCCCGCTGACCGGCCGTAACCACGCGAAGAGATGCCGACATAACCATCATTCCGTTCCACGCCGCGGATCTTGCGGCCACGGTCACCTTTTGCGGGGCGGCGGCTGAACGCGTTGTGAGGCTTTCGTTAGCCGCCGTTCAGAAACCAGCCCGAGCCCTGTCCTGCGGTGCAGGCGTAGGCGTCCGGCGCCGATTTTCCTTGTCGGCTTCCCTCGCATCGGGTCTCGATCGCCGGTGACCGGCGCGACTCGCCGGTTCAGGGCCCGACGATGAACTCCGACCTCGACACCGACACCGCCGCCGCGCGGGCGCTCTTCCAGTCGCTGGAGGGCATGGAGGGGCTGTCGCGACCGGAGCCGGCCGCCGCCGCCAAGGGCGCGACCCGCCTCCCGGGTCAATCGGCGCTGATCAAGCTCTATCCCGGCGTGCTGGTGGCGGTGACCATCGCCCTGGCCTCGCAGTGGCTGGCCCAGCACTACGGCGCGCCGGTGATGCTGTTCGCCCTGCTGTTCGGCATGACCTTCCACTTCCTTCACCAGGAAGGCCGCTGCATCCCCGGCATCGAGTTCTCGTCCAAGGCCGTGTTGCGCTTCGGCGTCGCTCTGCTGGGCGCGCGGATCACCGCCAGCCAGATCCTGGGCCTGGGCCTGACGCCGATCGTCACAGTCATCGTCGGCATCGGCTCGACCATCGGCCTGGGCGCGTTCCTGGCCAGGCGGATGGGCCTGAGGTCCAGCTTCGGCGTGCTGTCGGGCGGGGCGGTCGGCATCTGCGGCGCCTCGGCGGCCCTGGCCATCGCCTCGGTCCTGCCGCGCGGCAAGGACGCCGAGCGCGACACGATCCTGGCCGTCGTCACGGTCACGGCGCTGTCGACCATCGCCATGATCACCTATCCGCTGCTGACCGCGGCCCTGCATCTGGACCACACCCGGGCGGGGATCTTCCTGGGCGGCACCATCCACGACGTCGCCCAAGTGGTCGGGGCCGGCTACATGATCTCGCCCCACACCGGCGACGTGGCCACCTATGTGAAGCTGCTGCGGGTGACCATGCTGCTGCCGGTGGTCTTCACCATCGCCTTCGTCGTCGCCCGCATGGGACCAGGCGCGGCCGGGGGCGCCAAGGCGACCGTGCCGCTGTTCCTGGTCGGCTTTGCCGCCCTGGTCATCGTCAACAGCCTTGGCTGGCTGGCCAAGCCGGTCACCGACGCCGCCAACGAGATCTCCCGCTGGTGCCTGGTCACGGCCATTGCTGGCCTGGGCATGAAGACCTCGTTCAAGGACCTGATGACCGCCGGCTGGCGGCCCGTGGCGCTGATGGTCTTCGAGACCGTGTGGATCGCCGGCGTGGTGCTGGTGGCCGTCGAGTTCTTCACCTAGCCGCCGTCTGGGTGGGGATCGTCTTCAGCGCCTGGGCCACCAACGGCGCCAGCTTGCCGCCGATGATCCGCGCGCCGGCCGCATTGGGATGGATGCCGTCGCCCTGCATCAGCTGCCGCGACCCGCCGACGCCGGCCAGGATGTTGGCGTAGAGCGGGACCGAGAACTCCCGCGCCAGGGCCGGGTAGAGGGCGTTGAACTCGCGGGCGTAGGCCGCGCCGATCAGCGGCGGCGCGCCGACCCCGACCAGGACGATCCCGATCCGCCGTTGGCGCAGACTCTGCAGGATGCCCCTCAGGTTGGCCTTGGTGACGCGGGGCTCGATCCCCTGCAGCAGGTCGTTGCCGCCCAGCGCCACGACGCACAGGGCGGTGTCCGGCGCGACGCTGAAATTGACCCGCGCCAGGCCGCCGCCGCTGGTGTCGCCCGACACCCCCGCGGCCCGCACGGTGGCCAGGACGCCCATGCGGGTCAGGGCCGCCTGCAGCTGGGCGGGCATGGCGTCCCTGGCCGGCAGGCCCAGGCCGGCGGTGATCGAGTCGCCCAGCACCGTGATCACCGGAGGCCGGGGGGACGGCGTGAGCTGGGTCCGAGGCGCCGCCGCGGCCTGGGTGGCCAGCAACAGTCCGGCGAGAAAGGCGCGGCGGTCCGGAAAGCGTGCGGTAGGGCTCATGGTCTGTCCATCGGCGCGATCTGGAAGCGAGCCCGCGCGCGCAAGCCCCGCCGCCTTGCTGCACAAGGACTCCTGGACAATTGGATCGTCACCGCATTCAGGCTCATGGCTTCCTATGTAGGTTGGGTTCCGTCCAGACAATGACCAGGAAATCAGGAAGTTTCATGGCTGCAGGCTCCACGTCCGTCCTGGCTCTCGATGCCGTGACCCTCACCCTGCCCTCGGCGGCGGGGCCCGTGAACATCCTGCGCGGCGTCGACCTGGCCGTGGGCCCGGGCGAACGGCTGGCGGTGATCGGTCCGTCGGGCTCGGGAAAGTCGTCGCTGATCGCCGTCGGGGCCGGGCTGGAGCAGCCGACGTCAGGGGCGGTGCGCCTGTTCGGCCAGGACCTGGCCAGGCTCGACGAGGACGGCCGGGCTCGCCTGCGCCGAGGCCGCGCCGCCCTGGTCTTCCAGGCCTTCCATCTGCTGCCCAACATGACCGCCGAGGAGAACGTCGCCACGCCGCTGGAGATCGCCGGCGCCAGGGACGCCTTGGCCACGGCCCGCCAGTGGCTCGGCCGGGTGGGCCTGTCGGGCCGGCTGACCCATTATCCACACCAGCTGTCGGGCGGCGAGCAGCAGCGCGTGGCCCTGGCCCGCGCCCTGGCCGCCCGCCCCGCCCTGCTGTTCGCCGACGAGCCGACTGGCAATCTCGACGCCAAGACCGCCACCACCGTCGCCGACCTGATGTTCGCCCTGATCGCCGAGGTCGGCGCCGCCCTGGTCATGGTCACCCACGACCCGGTCCTGGCCGCGCGCGCCGACCGCATCGTGCGAATGGCCGACGGCCAGATCGACACAAGAAAGATCGATACGGGAAAGATCCTCGCCTGATGGCCGCCCTGTCGTTTCGCCTGGCCGCCCGCGAGCTGCGCTCCGGGGTGCGGGGCTTCCGCATCTTTCTGGCGTGCCTGGCCCTGGGCGTGGCCGCCATCGCCGCCGCCGGCTCGACCGCCGAGGCCTTCCGCCACGGCCTGGCCAGCCAGGCCCGCGAGATCCTGGGCGGCGACCTCTATGCCTCCGTCGAGAACCGAGACTTCACCTCCGCCGAGCGCGCCGCCTTCGATCGGCTGGGAACCACAACCTACACCGCCGCCGCCCGCGCCATGGCGGAGGCCCCCAGCGGCGACCGGCGCCTGGTCAGCCTGCGCGGCGTCGACGGACGCTTTCCCCTGGCCGGAACGGTGAAGGTGGACGGCGCGCCCGACCTGAAGACCGCCCTGGCCGACCGTGACGGCGTCTCCGGCGCGGCCGTCGAGCCGGCCCTGCTGGACCGCCTGCACCTGAAGCTGGGCGACCGCTTCACGGTCGGGCCGATAACACTGCGGGCCAGCGCCGTGCTGGTCAGCGAACCCGACGGCCTTTCCCGGGGCTTCGCCCTTGGACCGCGCGTACTTGTACGCCGCGAGGTGCTGGAGCGCTCGGGGCTGCTGGCGCCCGGCGGCCTGTCCGGTCGCGCGGTTCGTGTCGCCCTGCCGGCCGGCCAGGACCCGCGCGCCGTTGGCAAGGCGGTCCAGGCCCGGTTTCCCCATGCGGGCTTCGAGGTTCGCGACCGCCTGGACGCCGCACCCGGCGCGCGCCGCCTGATCGATCAGCTGGAATACTTCCTCGGCTTCATCGGCCTGGCCTCGCTGGTGGCCGGCGGCCTGGGCGTGGCCGGCGCGGTCAGCGCCTATCTGGCCACCCGCGAGCCATCGATCGCCGTGCTCAAGGCGCTGGGCGCCGACGGCGCGCTGATCCGCAACCTCTACCTGATCCAGATCGGGCTGCTGGCCGCCCTGGGCGTGGCCATTGGCCTGGCGATCGGCGCCGTCGCGCCACTGGTCCTGGGACAGCTGGCTGGCTCGTCCCTGCCGATCCCGGCCCTGTTCGCCGTCTATCCCCTGCCCCTGGCCAAGGCCGGGCTGTTCGGCCTGTTGGCGGCCGCGGCCTTCTCGCTGGTCCCGCTGGCGAGGGCGCGCCGCACGCCGCCGTCGGCCCTGTTTCGCCGCAGCCTGGGCGGCCGCCTTCCGCTGAGCCTGGAAACCCTGGGCGCGGTGCTGGCCGGCGCGGGCCTGGCCGCCCTGGCCGTGGCCACCGCCCCGACACCGATCGCCGCGGCGATCATGATCGCCGGGGTCGCCGTCTCGTTCGCGGTCCTCTGGGCCCTGGGACGCGCCGCCGCCTGGGGCGCGGGCAAGATGAGACGCCTGGTCAGCGGTCCCGCGAAGCTCGGCCTGGCCAACCTGGCCGGACCGCGCTCGGCCGCCCGCACCGCCAGCCCGGCCATCGGCCTGGGCGTGGCCCTGCTGGCCTGCGTGGTGCTGATCCAGTCGGCTCTACTGACCCAGATCACCACCACCGCCCCGCGCACCGCCCCGGCCATGGTGTTCACCGAGATCCCCGGCGGCCAGGCCGCCGCGTTCGACGCCGAGGTCGCCCAGGTCATGCCGCTGACCCCGGAGACCTATCTCCGCCTGCCCTTCGTCACTGGCCGGATCAGCGGCCTGAAAGGCCGGCCGGTCGACAAGGACAGGATCAAGCCGGGCCAGCGCTGGGCTTTCGACAACGACATCGGCATGACCCTGCTGAGCGGCGCGCCGCCAAGCAACCAAGATGGGGACGGCGAGACCACCGCCGGCCGGTGGTGGAGGCCCGACTACGCCGGCCCGCCGCTGCTGGCCCTGAACGCCGAGCTAGCCGAGGGCGCGGGGCTGAAGGTTGGCGACAGCGTCACCCTGACCATCCTGGGCCGCGACATCGAGGCCCGCGTCGCGGTGCTGCGCAGGATCGAGTTCGGCGGTTTCGGCCCCAACTTCAACGTCGTGCTGAACGCCAGGGCCCTGGAGGGGGCGGACCTGCGCAACGTCGCCATCGCCCGGCTGGGCAAGCCTCAGGAAGCCGCCCTGACCCGCCGGCTCGGCGACAGCTTTCCGGGGGTCAACGTCATCAGCGTCCGCGAGCAGCTGGACGCCGCCGCCGCCCTGTTCGACCGCCTGGCCCTGGCCGTGCGGGGCGCGGCGGCAGTGGCGGGCCTGGCCGGCCTGCTGGTGCTGGCCGGGGCCATCGCCGCCGGGGCGCGGGCCCGGGCGCGCGAGGCCGCGACCCTCAAGGTGCTGGGCGCCACGCGCGGCCAGATCCTGGCCGCCTACGCGATCGAGTACGGCGCGGTCGGGCTGATCGCCGGGGCGGCGGGCGTGGCCCTGGGCTTCGCCGCCGCCTGGCCGGTGGTGGTCAAGGTGTTCGAGGCCCGCTGGAGCGTCGACTGGGGCGGGGTCATGATCCTGCTGGTCGGCGCGGCGGGGCTTTCGACGGCGGGGGGCCTTTTGGCGGCGGCCTTGGCGCTGGCGCAGCGGCCGGCGCCGGTGCTGCGGGCGGAGTGAGCAGCGGGTCGCCGGGACGGCCGGAGCCGGCCAGCGGCAGGCTGGCGATCGGCACGCCCGGCAGCATCGGCTCGCCCGTCCACTCCCAATGCCAGGGCTCGAACACGTAGTTGACGAAGCCGAACCGCCCCGCGTTGGCCACTAGCCAGCGATAGAGGTCCGACCGGGTCATCGCCAACCGGTTGGGATCGGCGCTGGAGTCCGGTCCGAACCCCGGCGCGGCGGCGATGAACAGGTCCATGGCCAGGCCGGTGCGGTGGGCCGAGCAGATGGTCCGCGACACGCCCTGGCAGTTGTTGTCGCGGGCGCAGCGGGCGGCGTCGGCGGCCGGGTCGCGGAAGCCGGAGAACAGGGTCAGAGCGCGCGGGTCGCGCACCACCCCGGCCGCCTTTGCCTCGGCGACCATCCGGCGATAGGCGTCCAGGGCGCCGGGCCGCAGCTGGATGGCCTTGCCGCCGTAGCTCTCCTCGGGCTTGGCGGTGGACAGCAGGGCGACCGACGGCGCGCCGGGGCAGATCCCCTCGCCGTTGACCTTCACGAACGGCCGCGCCCGATGCCAGCGCACGAGCATGACCTTGAAGGTCTCCGGGTCGAAGGTCCCGGTCGCCTTCAGGCCATGACCGCCTTGCCATCGCGCCAGGGCGGCGGCGAAGCGCGGCGTGCCCGGGGCGCAGGCGGTCTGGACCTCGTGGGCGACGCGGGGGGCGTAGATCTCCCACCCGGTCTCGGCCCGCCCGAACGGCGTCCAGGTCAGGGTGGTCAGCGAGGCGGCGTTGACCGGCGCGGCGCTGGCCGAGGCGCCGCCGGCGTTGCAGTCCTCGGGCGAACCGCCGGGCGCCGCTCGGAGGGTTGGGCTGGCCGGCGGATCGTTCGACGGCAGATAGGTCGGGGGCGCGTACTGGGCCGGTTCGCGCGGCGCCGAGGCCGAGGGCGGCGGCAAGGCCGGCGCGGGGCGCTTGCCTGGCCACATCACCCACGCGACGAACGCGGCGACCAGCACGGCCAGCCCGCCCAGAACCCAGATCAGCCGACGCAGGATCTTCAAACAGGGCTCCTTGGCCGCGGGAGGCCGGTTGTGGAACTTCGCCATGGCTCAAGGCTTGAGAGGGGCAAGGCGTTCCCGCCCCGGAGTCGTTTGCATGCCCTTGCCCCTGCGTCCTGTCGTTTTGCTGCTCGGCTGCCTGGCGGCCACCGCCGCCTGTTCCGATCCCGCCCCGAAGCCGGACAAGCCGGCCGTGTCGAAGCCCGCCGCCCCGCCCGCCAAGCCCCAGACGCCGGTGGTGGCGGCGCCGGCCGTCGCCCCCGCCGCGCCCTCGCCGCTGGCCCAGGCCGTGAACGCCGCCGCCTTCGATCCGGCCGCCACGACGCCGGAGGCCAAGCAGGCCTATCTGACTCGCGCCCAGGTGCTGCTGGACCGCGCCCATTTCTCGCCCGGGGTGATCGACGGCCGGGAAGGTTCGAACCTGTCCCTGGCGATCAGCGCCTTCCAGGAAGCCCGCCGGCTGACCGTCGACGGCAAGCTGAGCCCCGCCGTCTGGGACGCCCTGGTCGCCGACGGCGGCCCGGCCCTGACCGACTACGTGATCACGCCGGAAGACGTCGCCGGGCCCTTCACGCCCGACATCCCCAAGGACGACTACGAGGCGATGGCCAAGCTGCCGGCCCTCGGCTACGGCTCGCCGCTGGAGGCCCTGGCCGAGAAGTTCCACATGGACGAGCCGCTGCTGCAGGCGCTCAACCCCGGCGTCGATTTCTCCCGAGCCGGGACCACGATCATCGTCGCCGCCCTGGGGCCCGACGGCCTGGACGGCAGGGTCACCCGGATCGAGATCGACAACGCCAAGGGCGTGCTCAAGGCCTATGCCGACGGCGACAAGCTGCTGGCGGTCTATCCGGCCACGGTCGGCAGCACCGAGCGCCCCGCCCCGGTCGGCGAGTGGGCGGTCAACACAGTGGCCCCGCGTCCGACCTACACCTACGATCCCTCGCGCCTGACGTTCGGCAAGCCGAAGGCCAAGCTGACCATCAAGGCCGGGCCGAACAATCCGGTGGGCTCCACCTGGATCGACCTGACCAAGGACACCTACGGCATCCACGGCACGCCCGACCCCAAGCTGGTCAACAAACGCGCCTCGCACGGCTGCGTGCGGCTGACCAACTGGGACGCGGCCGAGCTGGGCGCGGCGGTTCAGAAGGGGGCCAAGGTGGTGTTCGAGGGCAAGCCGGTGCGGTGATCGGGACACGCCCTCGCGGCGTGTCCCCCACTTGCGGGCGCGTCGCTCGACGCTGGGGACACGCCGCGAGGGCATGTCCCCGGTCCCTACAGCGCCACCCTCAGTCCCACCCGCACCACCCTCGGGGCCGCATACCCCGCTACGCCGTCCGCCGTCCGCGAGGTCTGGATATTGGCGTCCAGCAGGTTGTCGCCGACCAGGTACAGCGTCACCAGGGGCTTCACGCGCCAGTCCAGCCGGGCGTCCAGCCGCCAGGCCGGATCGAGCACGCGGCTGTTCAAGTCGTCCTCGAACCGCTTGCCTTCCCAGGTCAGGTCCGTGGTCAGGGCCAGGGTTTCGGTCAGCTCGGCCGACAGGCCCGCCGTGGCGCTCCAGATCGGGGCCTGGGCTGGGCGCTTGCCGGTCAGCTGCGGAGCCGTCGAACCGCCGTCCAACCGGGCGTCGGTGACCGCCAGGGCCGAGCTCAGGGTCACGGCGCCGACCGTGCGCTCGGCGCGGCCTTCCAGCCCGACCGCGTCGATCGTCCCCGCGTTCTGGCGCTGGCGCAGCACGCCGCCGGCCGGGATGAAGCCGCCGATCGGGAAGGTTCCCGGCCCCGCGCCCAGGGTGACGTTGACGATCGGGTCGTCGATCCGGTTCCAGAACGCCGTGGCCTCGACCAGCCCCTTGTCGCTCTTGTGCGAGACGCCGGCCTCCATCCCCTGCAGTCGCTCGGGCTTCAGCCCCGCATTGGCCTCGGTGACGTCGTTGCCCACCCGGAACGGGCGATAGAGCTCGTTGAGGCTGGCGGGCCGGAAGCCGGTATAGCCGGCCAGACGGGCCGTCGTTCCGCCGCCCAGGTCGCGGGTCACGCCCAGCCGGCCGCTGACCACCTCGCCGTCGCGATCGGCCGGATGCTGGTCCAGCAGCACCGCCCCGGTCAGGGCGCTACGCTCGATCCGGAAGCCGTCGGTGGTCGCCCAGTGGTCGAGCCGCAGGCCGCCGGCCACCAGCCAAGGGCCTGCCGTCCACGATCCATCGGCATAGGCCCCGGCCACCGCGGTTTTGCCGCCGGCCACGCGGTTGCGGGTGTAGGTCCCGCCCAAATAGCTGTAGCGCTCGCGCTCCTCGCCGTCGTTCAGGCGCGCGTCGGCGCCCAGCTCCCACTCCAGCCCGCCGGCCTTGCGGCGCAGGGCCCCGTTGAGGCCCCAGCCGGTAGCCGGGGTCTTGTCCTGGCTGTTGGTCGGCGTGGTGGCCGAGCGACCGGCGGCAACGGCGACCGAGCTGTTGAACAGGTCGCTGGTCCGCCGCCAGGCCTGCAGCTTCCAGCCCAGGGCCGCGCCGCGCGGGGCCTTGACCAGGGTGGCGCTGAACACGTTGCCCGAGGCGTTGGCGCGGGCTCCGGCCAGCCCCGCCCCGCGATCCTCCTCGAAGAACCCGCCGCGCAGCGACAGCAGGCCCAGGGCCGTGGCCATGTCGACGCGGCCGGAGATGCTCTTGGCCTCCAGGTCGGTCCGGGTGTCGGCCGCGCCTCGGGCGTCGCCCCGCACCGGCACGTAGCCGTCGGACTTGTCGTAGAAGGCCGCGCCGGTGAATTCGAACCGCCCGAAGGTCGAGGTGGCCGCGGCGGAGGCGCGCTCGGAGCCCAGCTCGCCGACCGAGACGTCGGCGGCGACGCCGGCGTCCCGCTCCTTGAGTCCGATGACGCCGGTCAGGGCGCCGGCTCCGTAGGGGCCCGCCCCTGCCCCGCGCACGACGTCGATCCCGGTCAGGGATTCCGGGGCCAACTGCGACCAGATCACCCAGCCGCCAAACGGATCGTTCAGCGGCACCCCGTCTAGGGTCACCAGGGTCCGCCCCGCGCCGGACGGCGCGATGGCCCGTAGGCTGATCCCCTGGGTGGTGGGATTGGCCGACAGGCTGGAGGTGCGGCGAAACAGCGACACGCCCGGCGTCTGGCCTATCGCCTCGTCCACCCGCTGGCTTTTCGCCAGGTCGCCCTCGCCCAGATGGACGACGGAAAACGCCGCCTCGGCCGCGGCAGGCGGCAGGCGCGCGGCGGTGACGATCACCTGCTCGACGGGAGGCGGCGTGTCGAAGGGCATGAGGAGTCTCGTTCAGGGAGCGCGGGCCACCGACCTAAACCGCTTCGCGCGGCGGAAGAACCGCGTCCGGCGCCGCGCTTCTCCTTTCGTACGCTCGACCGCCCAAAACGTTCAATCTGGCCCATGCCGCGCGGCGCCTGGCGAGACTTAACGCTGGCCCTGGAGCCCGCTCGCCACGCCCGCCAGGCGGTCGTCCCCGAAGGCGCGAGGCCTTCTCCCCACCGGGAAGACTGTCCGAGAGTCTAGCAGCTTCCCGGATTGTCCCGCTTCAGCACGCAGATCATCTTGTTCCCGCGCGGCGCGCCGTAGACGGCGACCAGGCGGCTCTCGAAATAGGCCCACTTGGCCCGGGTGTCCTGGGCGGCGACGTCCATGGCCCGGTTATAGGCCGGCAAGCCGCGCGCGGTGCCGGTGGTGTCCTTGTTGAGCACCGCGTGCCTGATCCGCCCACTGCAGTACAGCGACTCCGGGAAGCCGTCGTAGCAGCCGCTGATCAGGCCCGCCGGAAACGCGCCGCCAGCCGGCGACAGCCATGGCGCGGGCGCGGCGTGGTTCAGGCCCTGGGGATCGGCGATCGAGGGCGCGGCGCGCGGCGTGTCGATCCAGTTGCTGTGCGAGTAGAAATCCTGGGCGGCGTGGAACGCCATGCCCATGTCCTCGAACACGTTGCACTTGGCCCGGCCCTTGACGCCGTTGAACGTGCAGCCGCCGAAGATGCTGGTGCTGCCCAGCTGCAGGTTCGGCTTCACCAGGCCGGCCGCGTCGCTCACCGCTGCATTGATGTTGTTGTAGATGTAGGTGCGGCACGAGGTCAGGATATTCTGGGCGGTGGCGGCGCTCTGGGGATAGGCGCCCGGCGTGAAGAAGTCGCCGCCGTCGCAGTGGGCGGGCTTGCTGCTCATCAGGCCGCGCGTCGGGTTGTCGGGCGCGCCGACCGCGCCCCAGGTGCCGTTCTTGCCGGCCAGCTGATCCAGCGAGTCCGATCCGAAGCCGAACGTGGCCAGGCCGCTGCGCGTGATGCGCTCATGCTCGGCGTTCTGGCCCAGGCTGCGGATGGTGCCAAAGGCCTGGGCCTTGGGGGTGAGAGCCTGCGGCGTGAGCAGGATCGAGGCGGCGACGGCCGCCAAAGCCATGGAACGCTTACGCATGACGATACCTCCCTGATTATTCAATCAAAGGTTACATCCATGCGCGCGAAAGTACAGCTCAGATCCTGCCGTCGCGCGCCGTCCTGTGCGCTCAGAGCCACAGGCCGGTCGCTGTCATTCCGTCACCCCAGAACCCCTCGGCGGGCCGCGTCATCCGCCCGTCCGCCACCCGGCAGCCGCCGGGATGGTCCTGCGCCAGCCACCAGGGTCCGTCCAGGTCGGCGAAGGCGCAGGAGCCCGCCAGATGCAGGGCGGGCGCGATGGCCAGGGACGAGGCCACCATGCAGCCGACCATCAGGACGAAGCCGTGGTTGCGCGCTTCCTCCAGCATCAGCAGGGCCTCGGACAGTCCGCCGGCCTTGTCGAGCTTGAGGTTCACGGCGCGATAGCGGCCCTCGAGCGCCGCCAGATCCTCGGCCACATGCACCGACTCGTCGGCGCAGATCGGGTAAGGCGGATCGTAGCCCTCCAGCGCCTGATCCTCGCCGGCCGGCAAGGGCTGCTCGACCAGGGCGATGTTGAGGTCCGACAGCACGGGCTTGAGACCGTCGAGCGTCGCGAAGTCCCAGCCCTCGTTGGGATCGACGATCAGCCGGGCGTCCGGCGCGGCCCGGGCCACGGCCAGCAGCCGGGCGGCGGGATCGTCGGCCGACAGCTTGACCTTGATCAGCGGGGCGGAAGCCACGGCCCGGGCGGCCGCGGCCATGGCTTCGGGGCCGTCCAGGCTGACCGTCACGGCGGTGACCAAGCTGTCGGGAACGCGCAAGGCGGTCAGGGCCTCAACGCTCAACCCCTCCCGCTTGGCCCGCAGGTCCCAGAGGGCGCAGTCCAGGGCGTTGCGCGCCGCGCCGGCCGTCAGCAGGGCCAAGGCCTCGTGCGGCCCCGCGCCCTCGCGCAAGGCCTGGGCGGCGGGCTGGAGCTGGGCGACCACGCTGTCGACCGTCTCGCCGTAGCGGGCGTAGGGCACGCTCTCGCCGCGGCCGACCAGCTCGCCCTCGACGATCTCGACCACCACGACCTCGGCGGCGGTCTTGACCCCGCGCGAGATGCGGAACGGGGCCTTCAGGCGGTGGCTGACATGGGCGATGGAGACGGTGCGCTGCATGCCCCCTGCCATCCCACCGATCGCCCGGCTTGGCTAGTCTAGCGGCGACGGCGGATCGGCGAGTCGGCGCGGCGTTCGCGGAACACCTGCATCGCCAGACCCGGCCGCACCACGAACAGGGCGGCCCAGACCAGCAGCACGCCGGCGTAGTTCAGCGCCCCGAGCACGCCGCCGGGCCGGCCGGGGCGCGTGAAGCGGAGCGAGCGGGGTTGGGGCTGGAACAGGCTGGGCATGGCGATGTCGGTCATGGCGTCCTCCGTGGATGCGCCGACCTTCGCCGGTCGATACGTCAGATCCGGACGTAGAGACGGACGCTGCTCGGCCCCATATGTCCCTCGCGGGCGTTAGGCCCATGGACAAGGAGCGCCACGCGCATGAGCAAGCCGGTGACCATCACCATTCCCCACCAGCTGGGGGCGGCCGAGGCGCGCCGCCGCATCGAGGAAGGGTTCGGCCAGTTGCTCAGCCAGACGGGCGGCATGGTCAAGGATGTCCAGAAGGCCTGGGCCGGCGACGCCCTGACCTTCTCGGCCCAGGCCATGGGCCAGCCGATCTCCGGCGTGCTGACCGTGTTCGACCAGTCGGTGCGGATGGACATCGTCCTGCCCGGCCTGCTGGGCATGATCGCCGGCAAGATCACCGGTCAGGTCAAGAAGCAGGGCCAATTGCTGCTGGAGAAGAAGTAGGCGACCCGGCGCCCGCCCGGCGAACGCCGGGATGGGCGAAGATCAGGACGTCTTCACCCGGCGCGCCGGGGCGTTCTTGGCGGCCGGGCGCTTGGCCGGGGCGCGTTTGGCCTTGGGCGCCGCCTTGGCGTTCTTGCGGGACTCGCGAACGGCCGACACCTTTTCCAGCCGATCCTGGGCGACCTTGGCGTGCTCGACGCAGCGAGCGTGCATGGCCGCCAGTTCCTTTTCGGTCAGCTTCTCGATGCCCATGAAGTCGTTCTCGGCCTCGGAGGTCAGGATCAGCTCGTCCAGCTTGGTCTGAACGGCCGCGCCGTCGCGGTTCTGGGTGTTCTGGATCAGGAACACCATCAGGAAGGTGATGATCGTGGTGCCGGTGTTGATCACCAGCTGCCAGGTTTCCGAGAACTTGAAGATCGGCCCGCTGGCGGCCCAGACGACGACCAGCAGCACGCAAACCAGGAAGGCCGGCGGGCTGCCGGTGATGCGCGCCGTGGCGTTGGCGAATTTGGCGAACAGTTTGTCCATGCGCTCCAGCTCCTGTGCACGATCGCCTGGCTCGTAACGCCCAACGGCGCCGCTGGGTTCGGTCCTCCAATGGCTCCGGTCGGTCGACCCGCGCGTTAGGGACCCATGTTCGATCCATACCTGCTGTTCCTGCTGGGCCTGGGCGTCGTCGTGTTGCTGATCGCCTGGCTGCCCATGGCGCTCAGCCGCCTGCCGCTTTCCGTGGCCATCCTGTGCGTGCTGATCGGGGTGGTGGTGTTCCACGGCGGCGTCCTGCCGTTCCGCTCCGATCCCCTGCGCTTCTCGACCCTGACCGAGCGGCTGACCGAGATCGTGGTGATCGTCTCGCTGATGGGCGCGGGGCTGAAGATCGACCGACGGATCGGCTGGCGGCGCTGGGAATCGTCCTGGCGGCTGATCGCGGTCACCATGCCGCTCAGCATCCTGGCGGTGACGCTGATGGGCGTGCACGGCCTGGGCCTGCCGCTGGCCGCGGCCCTGCTGTTGGGCGGCGCGCTGGCGCCCACCGACCCGGTGCTGGCCTCGGACGTCCAGGTCGGACCGCCCCGCTCGGGCGAGGACGGCGAGGCCCGGTTCGCCCTGACCTCCGAGGCCGGCCTCAACGACGGCTTCGCCTTTCCGTTCGTGCACCTGGCGGTCGGATTGGGCCTGGCGGGCAGTGTGGTCAGCGCCCCGCTGCTGACCCACTGGCTGGCGGTCGACGTGCTGTGGCGCGTGGCGGCCGGCGCAGGCGTGGGCTGGGCGGTGGGCCGGGCTCTGGGCTGGGCGACGTTCAAGGCCCCGCACGCCCGGATCTCGGGCACCGGCGACGGGCTGGTGGCCCTGGGCGCCACCCTGGTGGCCTACGGCGTGGCCGAGGCCGCGCACGGCTACGGCTTCCTGGCCGTGTTCATCGCCGCCCTGGCCCTGCGGGAGACCGAGCGCGACCACGCATTCCACGAGGCCATGCACGATTTCGCCGAGCAGGTGGAGCGCCTGCTGATGATGCTGGTGCTGGTCCTGCTGGGCGGGGCGGTGGCGGGCGGCCTGCTGGACTCCCTGACCTGGAAGGAAGTGGCGTTCGGCCTGGCCCTGGTCTTCGTCGTCCGCCCCCTCGCCGGCTGGATCGGTCTGACCGGCGCCCCGCATTCGAAGCGGGAACGCGCGGTCGTGGCGTTCTTCGGCATCCGGGGGCTGGGATCGTTCTACTACCTGGCCTATGGCCTCAACCACGGCGACTTCCATCGGTGGGACCGGCTATGGGCGATCACCGGCTTCGTGGTGCTCTGCTCGATCCTGGTCCACGGCGTAACCGCCACGCCGCTGATGACGCGGATCGACGCCTGGCGGCGCCGGGAAATCCTGCACGAGGACGAAACGCAACCATGACGCGATTGCGCTGCATCCCAGGATGCGGCAAAGCGTCACAGCGCCGCCTATCGGAGAACCGTAGCGGCTCGGTTCGCGTATTTGTCCCGACCGGGGAACGGGAACACCCATGCAGGCTAACGTCGCCCATCAGGAACAGCGGCGGCAGGATCGGATCCTGCTCGTCCTGGCCGTGGCGTTGCTGGCCAGCCAGGCCTTCAGCGACTTCCTGACCCGCAACGCGCTCGGCATCGCCACCCTGTGGCCGACCAACGCCCTGCTGGCGGGCGGCCTGCTGGTGCTGAATCCCCGTCGCCGGGTCGTTCTGATCGTCATCGCGGCGGTCAGCCATCTGGCCATCGACCTGATGGTCGGCGACAGCCTGGGGCACGCCATCCTCTACACCTTGGTCGACGTCGGCGAGGCCCTGCTGGTCTGGTGGGTGGTCAGGCGCTTTTTCGGTCCGCCGCGCGTGCGGACCATGCGGCAGCTGGCCTTGCTGACCACCCTGACCGCGCCCGTCATACTGGCCATGGCCACGCTGGCCGCGACCGTGCTGGCCCTGACCTATGGCCTGCCCTTCGTGACGGTGCTGACCGACTGGTTCGTGTGCGGCGTGCTGGGCATGGCCATCGTGCTGCCCGCCGTGCTGGTGCTGCTGGACAGCGAGCATCGCCGCGCGTTCCACCGCCCGCTGCTGGAGCAACTGGGCCTGGCCCTGCTGGCGGCCGCCCTGTCGGCGCTGGTGTTCCACCGCAAGGGGCTGCCCGTGCCATTCATGCTATTCCCGGTCGCCCTGCTGACCGCTTTCCGCCTGGGTCCGCGCGGGGCGGCCCAGACGTCGCTGATCGTCGCCTGCGTGGCCATTCCGCTGACCGTTCACGGCCTGTGGAACTCGCAGATCCAGACCGACTGGTCGCAGGCCCACCAGAACCGGCTGGTCCAGGTGTTCGTCGGCGTGCTGTTCGTCACCAGCCTGGCCGCGGGCCTGGCCCTGGCTCAGCAGGAACGCCTGCGCCGTCTGCTGATGCGGCGCGAACAGCTGACCCGCGCCGCCCGAGCCCGGGCCCTGGCCGCCAACGAGGCCAAGACCGAGTTCCTGGCCACCATGAGCCACGAGATCCGCACGCCGCTGAACAGCATGCTGGGCTTCTCGCAGCTGCTGGTCGAACGCCGCGACCTGGCGCCCGACGTCCGCCGGCAACTGACCCTGATCGACAGCGCCGGCACGGCCCTGCTGACCGTCGTCAACGACATCCTCGACTTCTCGCGGGTCGAGGCCGGTCAGGTCGAACTGCTGTTCCAGCCGACCTCGGCGGCGGCGGTGCTGCACGACGCGGTCGGGATCATCCGGCCCGAGGCCGAGAACAAGGGGCTGGCGCTCGAGGTCGACGTCGTCGATCCGGTTGGCGGCCTGCACGACCTGGACGGCCTGCGCCTGCGCCAGGTGCTGCTGAACCTGCTCAACAACGCGGTGAAGTTCACCGAGGCGGGACGGATCCGGGCCTGCCTGACCATCGAGCCCGGCGAGCTCGAGGACCGGCTGAAGTTCGAAATCGTCGACACCGGTGTCGGCATCGCCGTCGAGCGGCAGGGCCGGCTGTTCCAGCGCTTCAGCCAGGTCGACAGCTCGGCCAGCCGTCCCTACGGCGGCGCGGGCCTGGGCCTGGCGATCAGCAAGGCGCTGGTCGAGTTGATGGGCGGCAAGATCGGCTTCGACAGCGCCCCGGGCCATGGCTCGGCCTTCTGGCTGGAACTGCAGGCGCCGCAGGTCGAGCCCTATGACGTCGGCGAACCGCAGCCGGTCGCCGCCCCTGGCGCGGCCCGCATCCTGCTGGTCGACGACCATCCGATGAACCGCGAGATCGGCGCGGCCCTGCTGAGCCTGGTCGGCTGCCAGGTCGAGACCGCCGACAACGGCGAGCAGGCGGTGGCCAAGGCGGCGCGCGGCGGCTTCGATATCATCCTGATGGACATCCACATGCCGCAGATGGACGGCCTGGCCGCCACCCGCGCCATCCGCGCCCTCGACGGCGAGGCGGGCGAGGTGCCGATCATCGCCATGAGCGCCGACGCCCTGCCGCAGCAGGTCGAGCGCTGTTACGCCGCCGGCATGGTCGACCACGTGGCCAAGCCGGTGCAGCGCGAGGTGCTGTACGCCAAGGTCAGCCGCTGGCTGGCGCGGCGGTAGGACCTTCCCGCGGCGAACACTTGCTCCCTACGGACCGCTTTGCGGTCGTCTTCCCCCAGAGGGGGAAGAGCGCTCCGCCCAACGCTCCACCTCCTATGAGGGCGTGGGGGCAAGTGGGTGAGCCTCCTATCTCATACCGGGCTTCCCACGCCCCGCCTGCCCCACTAACCTCCGCCCCGCAATTCGGGGAGACGACGATGAAGATCCTGCGCCTGGCAACGTTGGCTTTCTGCGCCGTCCTGGCCGCTTGCTCGCCGGCCAAGAAGGAGGTCGTCGAGGCGCCCGGCCACACCGCCCTGAAACTGGCCACCGACTGGAAGGGCGAGGCCGAGCTGGGGGGCTACTACCAGGCGCTGGCGACCGGCGAGTACAGCAAGCGCGGCCTGGACGTGACCCTGATCCAGGGCGGCCCGGGCGTGAACGTGCCCCAGCTTCTGGCCACCGGCGCGGTCGACGTCGGCGTCGGCTCCAACAGCTTCATCGTGCTGAACCTGGCCAAGGAGAAGGTGCCGGTCAAAGCCGTCGCCGCCTTCATGGACAAGGACCCCCAGGTGCTGATCGCCCACGACGGCCAGGGGATCAATTCCATCGCCGACATGAAGGGCCACCCGATCCTGCTGTCGGACGCCTCGATCACCGCCTTCTGGGTTTGGCTGAAGGCCAAGCACGGCTTCACCGACGACCAGGTGCGCAAGTACAACTATTCGGCCGCGCCGTTCCTGGCCGACAACTCGGTGGTCCAGCAGGGCTACGTCACCTCCGAACCCTACCTGATCGAGAAGGAGGGCAAGGTCACGCCCAAGGTCTTCCTGCTGGCCGACGACGGCTATCCGGCCTACGCCTCGTTCGCCCTGGTTCCCGACGCCCTGATCACCAAGAACCCAGCCGCGGTGAACGCTTTCGTCGAGGCCACGGCCGCTGGCTGGACCAGCTACCTCTACGGCGATCCCAAGCCGGGCGACGCCCTTATCCTCAAGGACAATCCGGAAATGACCCAGGATGTCCTGGACCAGGCCCGCGAGAAGATGCGCGCCTACGGCATCGTGCCCCGCCAGGGCGTGGGCAGGATGGACGACGCCCGCTGGGCCGAGTTCTTCAAGGTGGCCTCCGAGCAGGGCGTCTATCCCAAGGACATGGACTACAAGTCGGCCTACACGCTGAAATTCCTGCCCAAAGTCCAGTAGCCGGCGCATGGAGAAGCACCCCGCCCGCCCCGAACCGACCTGGTGGTTCCTGGCCGCCGCGATTCTGCTCTGCGGACTGTTGATGGCCTCCCTCCAGACGGGGAAGGTCGCCTTTCCGTTTTTCGGGACGATCAAGCGTGCCCGGCATCCCGTGTCGTTCTGGACGATCTGCGCCGCCCAGCTGGTGCTCGCCCTGTCCGCCTTAGGGGTGCATGCCGCCCAATTCCCCACCCTATGCCTGGGTTGATCGCCAGCCTTTCCGCCGTCGAGGTCGACTACGCCCGCGGGCGCGTCCTGGGACCGGTCGATCTCGCCCTCGCGCCCGGCGAGATCGTCGCCCTGGTCGGGCCCTCCGGTTGCGGCAAGTCCACGGCCCTGCGGCTGCTGGCGGGGCTGGAGGCGCCGACCCGCGGGATGGTGACCCGCGCCGCCGGCAAGGGCGAGACCTCGGTGGTGTTCCAGGCCCCGACCCTGGCCCCCTGGATGAGCGCGGCGGCCAATGTCGCCCTGCCGCTGGAACTGGCAGGAACGCCCAGGACCGAAGGGCGCGACCGAGCGATCGAGGCCCTGGCCAAGGTTGGCCTCAAGGGGGTGGAGAACGCCCGGCCCGCCCAGCTGTCCGGCGGCATGGCCATGCGTGCGTCCCTGGCCCGCGCCCTGGTCACCCGCCCGCGCCTGCTGCTGCTGGACGAGCCGTTCGCGGCCTTGGACGAGATCACCCGTCGCGCCCTGGCCGACGACGTCCTGGCCCTGGCGGCCGAGCTGGCCCCCGCAGTGGTCTTCGTCACCCACAATGTCGAGGAGGCCGTCTACATGGCCCGCCGCGTGGTGGTGATGAGCGCGAGCCCGGGCCGCATCGTCGGGGAGGTGGCGGTCGAGGGGCCGGTGGTCCGGCCGCCAGGCTTCCGCACCACGGCCGCGTTCCGCGAGACGGCGGAGCAGGTGTCGCGACTGCTGGCGGGGAACTTGGGAGCCATCGCGTGAGCCCCCTCAGCCGCTTCGCGACAGCTCCCCCAGAGGGGGAGCATCTAGGCGCCGCTAGATCCTCCCCCTCTGGGGGAGGTGGCCCAAAGGGCCGGAGGGGGTTCGCCGCATGAAGATCCTCGCCCCCCTGACCCTGATCGTCCTGCTGCTGGCCGTCTGGGAAGCCGCCTGTCGAGTCCTGGCGATCCCTGTCTATCTGCTGCCCGCGCCCTCGGCGATCGGCGCGGCGCTGGCCGAGGGCTGGCCGCTGCTGCTGGCCAGCGCCTGGACCACCCTGTCGACCGCCCTGGTCGGCCTGGCCCTGGCCAGCGTCCTGGCGTGCGGCCTGGCCCTGGCGGTCAGTCTGAATCCGACCGTCGAGGAGGCCGTGCGCCCCGTCGCCGTGACCCTGCAGGTCACGCCGCTGGTGGCCATCGGGCCGCTGATGACCATCTGGGCCGGGATCGAGCATCCGCAGCGCGCCGTCGTCGCCCTGGCGGCGGTGGCGGCCTTCTTCCCGATCTTCTCCGGCGCCCTGACCGGCCTCAAGGCGGTCGATCCGGACCTGGCCCGGCTGTTCGACCTCTATGGCGCCCGCCGGACCCAGCGTCTGTGGCGGCTGCGGCTGCCCTCGGCCCTGCCCGCCCTGCTGGAGGGCCACAAGGTGGCGGCCGGCCTGGCCGTGGTCGGGGCCGTGGTCGCCGAATTCGTGGCCGGATCGGGCGGGAACCAGGGCCTGGCCTGGCGGATCCTCGAGGCGTCGAACCGCTTGCAGACCGCGCGAGTGTTCGCCGCCCTGGCGGTCCTGGCCCTCCTTGGCGTGGCTCTGCACGGGCTGCTCAGCCTGGCCGAGCGCCGCCTGCTGACATGGTGGCGCGGTCGCTGAGACTTTGAAACCCAGAGTCGAAAAGACGACGCAAAGCCCACAAACTTGCGGCGTGGTCAGGCCGCGTTAGGTCAAGATTAAGTCCCGATCCCTATTAATTGCTCCGATCCTGCGACCTGTCGGACCGGTTCATGCGCCTCGCCCTGCTCCTGCCCGTGCTGTTCTGCCTCGCCGCTCCGGCCCATGCCGAGGGCGCGCGCGAGAGCCGCTACGGTCCGACGACGCCTCGTCAGGCTTCGGTCGCCGCGCCCGCGCGTTACGACGGTCCGATGCTCAGCTGGGCCAACAAGCGCGAGGCTTCGAGCGACCCGGTCGCCGCCGCGCCGCCCGCGCCGAGCCCAGCCCAACCCGCCCCGCTGGCCGCTTGGGCGGGCTACAGCGCACGACCCGAGCCGGCCGCCTACACGCCGTCTACGACGCCCGCCCCCGCGCCCCCCGCCTTTGCGCCGCCTGTTGCGTCACGCCCCAGGGCGCTGCCGACCAGCCTCTACGCCGCGCCCCGTCCATCGCCCGTCGCAACGCCCGTGCAGGCTCCTCCCGCGCCGCTTCGCGACCGGGCCGGCTATGACGGACATCCCGCACCCGCCGCCGCCGCGCAACCCGCCCCGCCCCGCCCGGCGCCGATCGCCGCCACGCCGGGTCCGGCCAAGGACTGGTCCGGCTATCGCAGCGTTCGCATGACGACCGCCGCCTCAGCGCCTGCCGCCACGCCAGTGTCGGCTCCAGCGCCGGTTCCTGCCCTCCCGCCGCCGGCGCCCCGCCAGCTCGCCGCCGCCAACACGGGTGTGATCGGGGCCCGCTTCTATTCCGTGGCCCGCGAGTCCGGCCTGACCCCCGACCCGATCCCGCCCGCCGGGCCCGACCACCAGGTGCTGATCACCACCGAAGCCGCCTCCGCGCCAGCCGAGGACGCCACGCCGGCGCACGGCTCGGCCGACTGGCTGGCGGCCGGAGCGCGTGGCGACAACGATGGTGACGGCGACGACAGCGCCGCCCGCCGCGCCAAGACCCGGAACCAAGGCCTTTGATCCAGTCGCGCCTCCACGATCTCATCGCCCTGGCCGATGAGCCGTCCAGCTCGCGTCGCCGCGAACTGCTGCGCGGCGTCACCGATCTGTTCTTCACCGCCGAGGGCCACGGCGACGTGGAGATGGGCCTGTTCGACGACGTGCTGGGCCAATTGGCCGGCGAGATGGAAGAGGCGGTGCGGATCGAGCTGGCCGAACGGCTGGGTACGAGCGCCGCCCCGCCGCCGACCCTGACCCGCGCCCTGGCCAGCGACAGCATCGCCGTCGCCCGTCCGATCCTGCAGGGTGCGCCGCAACTCAGCGAGGCCGACCTGCTGCACCTGGCCCGCACCCAGGGCCAGGACCACCTGCGGGCCATCTCGCAGCGTTCCGTCGTGCCCAGCCAGGTGTCCGACGCCATCGTCGAGCGCGGCGACGACACCACCCTGGGCGTGCTGCTGCGCAACGAGGGCGCGGTGCTGTCACGCCAGGCCCACGAGGCGGCGGTCGACCGCGCAGCCGCCAATCCCGAGCTGCACGAGGCGGTGATCGATCGTCAGGCCCTGCCGATGGACCTGCTCAACGAGATGTACTTCGTGGCCGAGGCGCGGTTGCGCGACCGGATCATGGAGCGAAACGCCAACGTCGATCCGGCCATCCTGGAAGCCGCCCTCAAGGCTGGCCGCAACCGCGTCGCGGCCAGCGACGGCGCCCTGCCGGCCGACTACGACGCGGCGGTCAAGGAGATCACGGCCCTGAAGGCCCGCGGCGCCGTCACGCCCCAGGCGCTGGTCGCCATGCTGCGCGCCAACCGCACCACCATCTTCCTCGTCGCCTTGGCCGAACTGGCCGATGTCGACTTTCATACGGCCCGCAAGATCATCGAGCGCCGTGAGCTGGACGCCCTGTCGGTGGTCTGCAAGGCGGCGGACTTCGACCGGGCCCTGTTCCTGACCTTCGCTCTGCTGATCCTGGACCCGGGCGACAACGCCATGGGCAAGGCCAAGGCCTATGGCGAGCTCTACGCCGCCCTGCCTCGCGACGCGGCCCTGCGCACCATCCGCTTCTGGCGCATGCGCCGCACGACGGGCGACGTCGCGGCGGCCTAGGCTCGGCGCGGAACTGGCGTCACTCCACGCCGTTCCCTCATGTCGAGAGGCCTTCCGTCTCCGGAGCGCCCTAGTGAAATTGCCCAAGAACAAGACCGTCCTGATCGCCAGCGTCGCCGCGGCGGCGGTCATGACGACGGCCGCCGCGGTGATGGCGGTCTGGCCCGCCCTGATCCGACCCGACCCGCCGGCGGAAGCGGCCGGGGACGGGGGCCTGCGCATCCGCGTGGTCGCGCCGCCCAAGGCGGCCGTCCCCCACGCCGGTCCGCTGGACGTCGGCCTGTCCGAAGCCGCCCAGGCCACCGCGAAAGGCCGCGAGGCCCTTTTCGCCGCGACATCGCCTCCTCCGGCGTCGCCTTTGCCACCGGCCCGGAACACGCGGGTGGAAGATGACGGCCTTGCGGCCCCCGAGCCGGCCGACGACCGGTGGGAGCGCGAGCGAACCGGAAACGGCTTCGAGCTTGCCCGCCGACTGCGGGAAGAGGAACGGGCGGCCAGCCGCGAACACGCGCGCCGCGAGGCTTGGGAAGAGACCGAACGCGACCGCCGCTGGGACGAGGAGCGCGAGCGGGATCGCGCCGACGCCCAGCGTCGTGACGACGAGTATGATCCCCCACCCTTCCCCGACGACGACCGTCCGCCGCCCGAACCCCAGTGAGGCGGAGCGTCGGGACGAGCGAATCGAGAAAGCGGTGATGCAAGGCCCGGGGGCCGCGCCCTAGCCGCGCCGCCGATGCATCAAGGTCAGCAGCCAACCGACGCCGAGTCCGCCTACGACGGTCAGCGGCAGGGTCAGCGGGTCAGGCGTGGGCGCGTGCAGCCACAGGTCCCTGCCGGCCACAAGGCCCCAGACGAGCAGACCCCAGATCGCGCCGTACACCGCCCACGGATACTGGTCCATCCAGCCCCGCAGGCCGGTCCGGGGTTCAGGCTCGCGCGCCGGCTCGACCGGACCGCCGCAGGCGCGGCACGTCCAGCCGCCCCACGGCCCGAGCGGCGCGGTGTCCGCCTCGACGGGCGCCTCGCAGGCCCTGCAGCGCGGCGGTTCGGCGCGGCGACGGACCGCCGACGGCAGGCCGCGTAGCCCCATGATTACGATGAAAAGATAGAGGACGAGATAGAGCGCCTGGGAGACGTCCACGTCCTTGAAACTGTCGCCCATGTCGCCCCCGAAACGCTACGCCGCCAAGCTAGAGCATCGCGCGGAAAAGTGGACGCCGGTTTTCCGCAAAAAAGCGATGCGAAGACAGAAGCCTGGAGCAAGCCGCGCGAGTCCCATATCGCGCGGCTTTGCTCCAGGGCGTGTCGCGCCTCGGGTCGAGCGGCCGATCAGCGAATGCGGATGCGCACCGGGACGTCGATGAACGAGCCGGCCCGGCTCTTGCCGTCAGGGCCCATCAGCTCGACCTGGAATTGCGAGGCCATGGTCAGGGCCGCCTTGCCGACGCCCATCTCCGCCGGGAATTCGCTCTGCACCGAACAGGCGGTCAAGCCGCCATCGCGCTTGACCATGCAGCTGAGCAGCGCCTCAGCGATCTGCGGCTGGACGTCCTTGACCTGGGTGACAACGGGCTGGGCCACGGGCGTCGGAACGATCGAGACAGCGGCGGCGGCGAGCAACGAAGCGATCACTGGGTCTTCCCTACTGGTTCTTGGTTTCGGCCCGTTCGGGACCGTCCGGTTTCATTCTGGGTCAGGCGGCGTGCGCCTGCTTGACCCGCTGCAACCCCTGGGCCGCCAGGTCGGTCAGAGACCGCAGGCCCAGCTCGGCGAAGATGTCGAAGGCGCTGGCCAGGGCCGTTGCGGCCCGGTCCAGGCGGCCGTCGTCGCGGCCGGTGATCTCGACCCGCGCCTCGTAGAGCCGGGCCAGGTTCATCTGGGTCACCGCCCAGGCGGCCGGATCGCGAGATCCCGGGGTCGCGGCCAGCTCGGCCTTGAAGGCCATCTCGGCGGCGTCCAGTACGGCCAGGTCGGCGGTCAGCTCGGCGCAACGGGCCAGGCTGAGAGCCCGGTTGTTGGCGACCACGGCGCGCAGAGCCAGGGCCGGCTGGGTCTTGAGGATGTGCGAGGCGCGGTCGTAGCAGGTGACCGCCCGCTCGAAGCAGCGCTCCGACGTCGTGGCCTCGCCCATGGCCTGCAGGCCGGCGCCCAGGGCGGCCTGGGCCCGAGCCCAGTCCATCGGGCTGTGGTCGGCGGTGACCGGTTCCAGCGCCTGGGCCAGGGCCTCGACCCCGTCGGCGATGAAGTTGATCTCGCCGTCCAGTTCGCCCAGCTGGACCAGGGCGGTCCCGCGCAGGGACTCCAGCCGCGACCAGGCCAAAGGTTCGAAATCGGGGTCCAGGCCGGACTCGGCCTCCTTGGCCTCGGCCAGGGCCACTTCCGTCAGCGCGCGGTCCTTCAGGCGGGCGGCGCAGGCCAGCAGCAGCTCGACGCGGGCGGCGCGCTGGTCGGCCAGCAACAGGCGCGAGGCCCCGCCCTTGACCCGGCGCGCGGCCGACAGCCCCCGCAGCGGCGCCTCGAACGCCTCGGCGGCGGCGAGGGCGCGATCCAGGTCGTTCTCACCCAGCGCCACGCGACCTTGCAGACCGGCCAGCAGGGCCTCGACCATGGCGCAGCGGTGGCCAGGCGCGGTCTTGGCCAGGGTCAGGGTGGCGCCGGCGGCGGCGTGCAAGCCCTCGTCGCCGAACAGGTCGGCGCCCAGCACGGCCAGGGTCGCCTGCTCGCAGCGGGCCGCGGCCAGGCTTTCCAGCTTGTGTTCGGCTTCGAAGACCTTGGCGGCGGCCTCGGCCTGGGCCGCGCCCTTGCGCAAGGCGGCGGCGTCGCCCGAGCGGCGGGCCAACTCGCGCCAGACGACGGCGGCTTCCAGCAGCCGGTGCCCTCGGTCCTTGGCCCCGATCCGGCCGGCGGCGACGTCGGCGGACCGGGCCTCGTTGACCAGCAGGCGCAGGTCCAGAAGCTCCAGCAGCGAGGTGTCGCCGCCGGTCAACCCGTCGCGATGCGCCGCGGCTCGCGCGGGGGCGGCGGCGTCGACTCCGAAGAGTCTCTTCAGGTCACGACCGAAATCGAACATCGCTGCGTCCTCCGGGAACGTCCCAGGCCGGGACGTCCGGCGCAGGTTCAACGCACGACTAGCAAAGCCGGAGCCAACACGTTTAACAAGCTGTTAACGAAGCCTAAGGTGGCGTTAACCATAAATATTTGCGTCGCGTTTACACTTCGTTCCGCAATAGCGCCCAAACCCCTGTCTTGCGCCGGATTGGCACGCTTCTTGCTTAATAGATCCTTACTGGACCATGCGCACCGACATCGATGTTAGAACATTGTTCACCGAAATGAAAATGACGTTAACCATAGATTTTAAGATCGGGTTTACCTTCTGTTCTGGCGGCGCTTTCCAGCCCACGCCCGATAGCCGGCTCGCGAGGCGTTAGAGGCCGTAGCCGCGCGCCATGGCGGCGGCGAAGATCGGGATCAGGGCGAAGACCGCCAGCTCCAGCCCCATCAGCCGGCGAATCCTCGCCACCTCGTCGGTGGACGGCGCAAAGGCCAGATCGGCCTTGGCCTGCTTGCGCCATTTGAAGAACGCGAGGGTCGGCCAGGCGGAGAGCACGCCCACCATGGCGAAGGCGGCGATCTTGGCCCAGAACACCGGGTTCTCCAGATAGAAGGCCGAGCCCTTGGCGCCGAAGAAGACCCGGCCGGCGCCGACCACCAGGATCAGGGTCGCCGTCGCGCCATAGCCTGCGTCGATCACGGCCAGGGTCTTCAGGCTCGGGCCGCCGACACCGGGCCGGACCAGGACCAGTTCGGCGGCCAGCAGGCCGGCCATCGACAGGATCAGCAAGTGGTGCAGGACGGCGAGGACGAGATCCAGCATGGCGCGCTCCGACTCGGCGACAGAAGGGAGTTCGGCGCCAAGCATGCCTCGCCAAACGCCGTTCGTCACGACGGCCGCCCTCCCCTCTGGCCAGCTTTCAGCCCCGTCTTTAAACAGGGGTCATGACCGCCTCTGTCGACCTCTGGACCGCCTCGCTCTGCAAACCCGATCCCGGCTACGGCGGCTGGGCCCATGTGCGTCGCAACGCCGACGGGACGCTGGCCGGCGCGGCCGGGGGCGAGCGGCGGGTCAGCGGAGCCAGGATGGTGCTGACCGGCGTGATCGAGGCGCTGACCGCCCTGGCCGACCTGCCAGTCGACACGGCCGTGACCCTGCACTTCGCCGATCCGGCCCTGGCCGCCGAACTGGTCGCCAGCGACGGCGCCTACGCCACCACCGAGCCCGAGGCTTGGGCCGCGGCCCGCCAGCTTCTGGCCGCGCGGCCGGTGCTGACCCTGTCGCCCCTGGCGGACATGACGCCGGCCACGGGATTCCTGAAGGCTTGGGCGGACTTTGGTCTCGACACCGCCAAGACACGGGGCACATTCAAGGCGGCGATCCCACGACCCAACCTGCTCAAGTTCCCGGGCTAGGGGCGCTCTAGGGACAGGCCGTGGTTTCGCGGATCACGTAGGGCGTGCGCACGCCCCACTGGGATCCATTGCCGTCGCAGTCGCGATAGACCTCGCCGACCAGCTGATTGTAGTCTGGACCGGAATAGTATTGCGCCTGAACGGCGAAGACGCGCCGCGCCGAGGCCGGCTCGGCCCAGGCGAATAGCGAGGCGGTCACCAGCGCCCCGGCGAGCAGCTTGGTCATCAAGGTCTTCATAAACAGTCCTCCGCGAACCGCTCACGCTACACACCCATAGATTGTTCGCAATCTGCAAAACATCCTCTGCGGCTCACATCGCCGTGAAGCTCACCGTCCCGCCACGATCAGATCCGCTGTCGCCACGTTGCAGGCGAACGGGATGTCGGCCAGCGTCGCCATGCGGATCAGCGCCTTGACGTCGACGTCGTGCGGCTGGGGCGACAGCGGGTCGACGAAGAACACCAGCATGTCCAGCAGCCCCTCGGCCAGCAACGCGCCCAGCTGCTGGTCGCCGCCTAGTGGGCCGCTCTTCAGGCGGGTGAGGTCCAGGTCCGGCAGGGCCTGCAGGATCCGTCCACCGGTGGTGCCCGTGGCGTACAGCCTGTGCCGCGACAGGAACGCCTGGTGCGCCACCGACCAGTCGACGAGGGCGGCCTTCTTGTCGTCGTGGGCGACCAGGCCGATGGCGAGCAAGGCGGCGGCGGGCATGGGGATTCTCCAGGGTCCAGCCCTCTCCTAGCCCGTCCCCGCGAATCTGGAAAAGCCGAACCTTGAGAGATGCGGCGGACGCCGGTCGTCAGGCGAACCGGATCTTGGCCGGCGCCGCGAACTCCGGGGTCTCCTTCTCGACCAGCACCTGGTCGTGCAGCGACAGCTTGGCGTTGGCCGAGAACACCCCGGCCGTGGCGCAGACCACCTTGCCGCCGCGCACCTCCAGCCGCACGCCCTTGACCTTCAGGGCCAGCTCGATCTCGAAGTCCAGGTCGGCCACCTTGACCGCGCCGTAGCGCAACTCGATCCGCGGCTTGTGGGTGGAGGCGATCTCATGGTCGTCGAGATCCTGGAAGAAGGCGTCCTCGGGATGACCCCTGGACTCCTCGACGCACTTCTTGAACCGCTCAAGCTTCATCCAGCCGTCAAACAGCACGCGCTCCACCGACAGATCCAGCAGCTTGCCGACCTCGTCCCGGCAGCCGCTCTCGACGTCGTTCCAGCAGGCGCTGGGGAACTTCTGGGCGGCGTTCGTGATCGCCTGGGTCAGGGGCGGCGCGTTCTTGCAGGCGTCCAGCGGATCGCCGCCGTCCTCGGCGAACAGCGCCCGCCAAGTCGTGGCGCCCGAAGCCGGCGCGTGCGGGGCCGCGTTGGTCATGGCGCGGTCTCCAGCGTGGGATAGTCCAGCCTTACCTCGCCCGCGTCTCTGGCGAACGCGAACCGCAGCGACACGGCCATGCCGGCGCGGGGCGAGCCGTCCGGCTTGAGGACCACGACGCCGGGGTCGGGGACTAGGGCGATTTCCGGCGCGCACGGCGCGGCCGCGACGGGCGACGATGTCGGTCGCGCGCGGCCCAGCCAGCGGGCGAGGCCGAACCCGCCGCCCGCCGCCACGGCCAGGGCGACCAGCCACAGCCAGATCGGCGCCGTCGGGGCCTTGGCCGGAAGCGGCGCCTGCGGCGGCGTCGGAGGTGGCGCGGTCACCGCCGGCGGCGTCGGCGCGGCGGGCGGCTCGGCGATCACGACGGGCGGAGGCGGGGGCTCGACGACGGGGGCGGGCGCCACCGGCTCCGGTTGGACCGTCCGCGGCGTGAGGGTCGGCGGCGTCTGGACCGGCGGCTTCGGTCGAACCAGGGGCGGCCGCGCGGGCTGGGGCTCGCCAGACGAAGGCTCGACAGGCGAGGGTTCGACGCGCGAGGGTTCGATGGCGGGCGGCGTCTGCAGGGCCAGCGGTGGCTGGCCGCGCAGTCCGGCCTGGCGCCAGCCGTCGGCCGTGCAGCGCCGCCAGCGCTCGGGCGTGGCGGCATAGGCCGCGCAGGCCGCCTGGATGTCGGGGATCACCGCCAGGGGGTCGGCCGGCGGCCTGGGCGTGGCGGGAGGCGTTCTGGGGCGGCTGCGCCAGGCGTCGATCAGCCTCTCCACCTGGGGCGTGATATCGACCGGTTCACGGGACGACGATAGGGTCGAGTCGCCGGGCGTCGAAGCGGCCCCCGGGACCGTCGTGGACGGGGCCGCGTCCGGGAACAATCGGCGGCAATAGGCCGTCGGATCGGCCCGGCGTACATAGGACCGCAGGCATTCGGCATAGGTCTTAGGCGCGGTCGGGGCGGCGGTGGACGCCGCGTAGGGAGCGGTCGGGACGGCCGTCGTTGTCACCGGGCGAGCGGCTTGCTGGAACGCGGCGGCGGGCGTCGCGCTCGACAGCAGCACCGCCACGACCAAGCCGCGCGTCCAACGCCCCGCACGGCGACCAGCCCAGCCGCCGCCCCTGCCCAGATCCCGTGCCACTCGGACGACCTTTCAATCGCGAGGAAGCTCTCAGGGCAAGGGTCCGCCCAGGCGGGTGCGCGGTCAAGTAGAATGAGTCAATATCAACAACCTGAGCGTATAAGCTCGACCATACAGCGCGGCCGTCCGGACCTAACCCCGTTCCTTCGTCCGCTCGAACCGCACTTTCGGATAGCGCTCGGCGACGTAACCGATTTCCCACGAAGACTTGCCCAGGAACACCGGCTGTTCGTCGATGTCGTGGGCCATGGCCGAGCGGTGCTTGTTGGTGAAGTCCTCGACGTCGGCGCGCTCACCGTTGACCCAGCGGGCCTCGGCGTAGGGCGCGGCCTCGAAGATGCAGTCCAGGGCGTATTCGTTGGCCAGGCGGTCGGCCATGACCTCGAACTGCAGCTGGCCCACGGCTCCGACGATGAAGTCCGAGCTGCCGATCATCGGACGGAACAGCTGGGTCACGCCCTCCTCGGCCAGGCCCTCCAGCGCCTTCTTCAGGTGCTTGGCCTTCAGCGGATCCTTGACCCGCACGCGGCGCAGGATTTCCGGGGCGAAGTTGGGCAGGCCGGCGAAGCGCAGCGTCCCGGTCTCCGACAGGCTGTCGCCCACCCGCAGCACGCCGTGGTTGGGGATGCCGATCACGTCGCCGGCGAAGGCGTCCTCGGCCAGTTCGCGGTCGCTGGCGAAGAACATGATCGGCGCGTTGACGCTCATGGCCTTGCCGGTGTTCTGGGCCTTCAGCTTCATGCCGCGCGTGAAGCGGCCGCTGGTCAGGCGCAGGAAGGCGATCCGGTCGCGGTGGTTGGGGTCCATGTTGGCCTGGACCTTGAACACGAAGCCCGAGACCTCGCCGTCGCCGGGGGCGACATGGGTGTCGACGCCGGCCTTGCTGACCTTGGCCGGATGCGGCGGCGGAGCATAGCTGCCGATGCCGGCCAGCAGCTCGTTGACGCCGAAGTGACGCAGGGCCGAGCCGAAGAACACCGGCGTCATGTGGCCTTCCAGGAACGACTGGACGTCGAACGGCTTGGCGGCCTCGGACACCAGCATGGCGCCCTCCTCCACCTCGGCCAGTTCCTCGGGGTCGAGGTACTGCACCACCGCGTTCGACTTCAGGGCCACCGGGTCGGGATGGCCCTCCTCGTCCGTCGAGCTCTTCTTGGCGTAGGGGATGAACTTCTGGCCGCGCAGGTCCAGCATGCCCTTGAACCGCCCGCCCGAGCCGGCCGGCCAGTACAGCGGGGCCGGATCCAGGGCCAGCTTGGACGACACCTCGTCCAGCAGCTCGAACGGGTCCTGGGCCTCGCGATCCATCTTGTTGATGAAGGTGATGATCGGGATGTCGCGCAGGCGGCAGACCTCGAACAGCTTCAGGGTCTGAGGCTCGATGCCCTTGGCGGCGTCCAGCACCATGATCGCCGCGTCGGCGGCCGTCAGGGTGCGATAGGTGTCTTCCGAGAAGTCCTCGTGGCCCGGGGTGTCCAGCAGGTTGAACATCAGGCCGTCGTGGTCGAAGGTCATGACGCTGGCCGACACCGAGATGCCGCGCTCGCGCTCGATCTTCATCCAGTCGGACTGGGTGCGACGGGCCTGGCCGCGGGCCCGCACGGCGCCGGCCGCGCGGATCGCCCCGCCGGCCAGCAGCAGGTTCTCGGTCAGGGTGGTCTTGCCGGCGTCGGGGTGGCTGATGATGGCGAAGGTGCGCCGACGGGCAGCCTCGAGGGCGAGGGAAGTGCTCATCCCCGGGGGTTAGCTCCCCGAAGCCGCCTTGTCACCCTTTGCCGACGCCTTGTCGGCGGACTTCGGCCCGTCGGACGCCTTGTCGCCGGTCTTGGCGTCGATGCTCTTGAGCATGGCCTGGGCCGCCTCCACCTCGCCGCCGCCGTGCGGATTGCTGGCCAGTGGCGTCAGCATGGCGCTGGCCGTGTCGATGTCCTTGACCTGGATCAGGGCCCTGGCCGCGTCCAAGCGCAGGTGACCGACCTGAGGCGCCAGAACCACCGCCCGGACGCGGATGTCGGCCATGGCTTCGGTCATCGGCTCCAGGCTGCGGGCTTCGGCATAGCCGTGCAGGGTCTCTGGATTGTCCGGATCAACCTTGAAGGCCCGGGCGAACAGCTTTCCGGCCTGGGCGAAGGCGGCGGCGCGCTGGGCCGGATCGTCCGGGGCCGCGGCCAGGCGGCTTTCGCCCAGGGCCACCAGCGCGTCCTTGTCCTTGGGGTCGGCGGCCAGCAGATCATCGAGGATCGCCTCGCCCGCCTTGCGGTCGCCGAACGCCGTCTCGGCCTTGGCCAGGACCAGCTGGCTGAAACGATCCTTCGGCCGCTTGGCGGCGGCGGCGCGAATTTCGGCCAGGGTTTCGGCTTGGTCCTCCTTGGGCACGCCCAACTTCAGCCGCTGGCCCTCCAGGATCAGGTCGTCGGCGCTCGGCGGCAGGTGGGTCACCGTCATCGCCGGATCCAGCGCGCCCGTCCGCGGCAAGGCCCCGGCCGGGATCGGCCGGTTCATATAGGTCTGCAGCTTGCGGCGCAGGCCCTCCGGATCATCGCCATAGATCGCCTTCCAGGCCTTCACCGGGTCATCGCCGCTGCGCACGGAATTCAGATAGGGCCCCAGCAGCTTGTGCCGCGCCGGGTCCGACAGGATGTAGTGGGTCAGCAGCCAGGCCTGGGCGTAGTAGGCGTAGACCTCCCGCTCCTTGAGGGCGCCCGGACGCTTGCCCAGCACGTCTTCCATCGGGATCCAGCCGCCTGGCTGGGTCAGGCTGTAGGCCCGGCCGCGGTTCACGCCGCCCACCACCATCCGGGTCTTGGCCAGGTCGGCGGTCATGTAATATTCGGCGTAGCCCTCGACCAGCCAGGCCGGATAGGCGCTGGGATAGTACTGCAGCATGAAGTGGTGCACGTATTCGTGCAGCACCGTGTCGTCGCCCTTGTTCTCGTCGAACTCGCCGGTCCCGTCGCGGATCGCCACCACGAACACCTCGGGCACGGACGACAGATAGACCCCGGCCATGCCCTCCTTGGCCTTGGGGATCACGCGCCTCAGTTGCCGGAGGTCCGAGACCAGATAGACCGGCAGCTTGCGCGGAGTGACCTCGTCCTTGGGCCGGCCGTGCAGGCGGCGCAGCAGGGAGTCGAAGTCCTCCAGCATGGTGGCGTATTCGCGCACCGACTTCTCGCTGCGGCCATAGACCACGAAGTGGTCGCTCTCGGCCCGCAGCCATTCGGCCCTGGCTGGCGATCCGGCCGCCAGCAGGGCGACCGCCGTCAGCGCCGGCAAAATCCCACGCCGTCCTGTAGTGCCTCGCATGCCCACGCCGCTCCCCTCAACGTTGCGTTGAAGCTAAGCGGGGACACCCCCGCGGCGCAAGGCGTGACTTGGCGCTGATCGCGGCAGGGTGGCCGCCAGCCTGTCCATGATCTCGTCGGAGTCGAGGCTGTTCAACATATCGCGGTGACGATATCGAGAGGCGCCGTGGCTTCGAAAGCCGCGCGATCGATCCGGCGGCGCCTGTGACGAACGGGGCCCCAATCTCGTCAGTCGCGGGCGCGGCGACAGGGGCCGGGGTGGTCTCGTCACGGGTCCAGCGATGTTCGCCTCGGCGGCGATGGCCAGGCCGAGGATCGCGGACGGCGCGAAATTCATCAGTTTCTTCAAACGCCTGCCCTGTTCATGATCTGCGGACGGGTAGGCTGATGCGTTGTCGCTTGGACGGCGACGAGGCGTCGGTTCCGTGACGTCATGGATGGCGTCGTTCTTTGGAGCCGGACGGGAAAATCGAGCCTCGCAACCATACCGGTACATCGAAACGCGCGACGTTATGACCCTGGTCAGAATAGGGTTTTGGAGTCATGCTTTCCTCTGAACGGACCATTCCCCGTCAGAGGGAGGGCCGCGAAGAGGAAACGAAAATGGCTATGGTCCACGAGCCGCGTCACAAGCGCGGCGCCTGCACCCCCCAAGGAAACGCCCTCTGCCTCGGCGTCGCGTTCGCCGGGCTGGTGATCGTGGCGATGATCCTGACCTGGCTGTTCAGCCTGATCGGCCTGTTCCTCTAGCCGAACTCCGGGCCGAGCCCGAACCGTCAAGGAAGGCTGCGACGCGCGAGCCGAACGGCGGTCAGGCCGCCAGGCGCCGCCAGACTTGGCGATCGGCCTCGACATTGCTCAGGACGCCGGCCTTCTGGCGCTCGAACAGCGATCCCATGATCTCCAGGCTCAGTTGGGCGTAGCGCACCTGCACCTGGTCGACCAGGCAGCCGCGCGACGGCGCGATGAACAGGGCCGCGTTGACGTCCGGCGCCTTGGCGATGATCAGGGCGGCCAGGCGCTGGGCCTTCTCCAGGTCCTTGTGATGCAGCAGCGGCTCGGCGGCGTAGAGCTCCTGGCCCAGCTTGCCGACATAGCTCAGCGACACCTTGGCGAAACGTTCGCGGGTGAGCGGCGGGGCCAGTTCGGCCGCGTCGAGGCTGAGAATGACGTCGTTGAGCAGGAAGAGCATCGGAACCTTGCTGAGGCCTGGCGGCGGCTGCGGGGAATCGGACGGCTGGGGAAGTCGTTGCGTCACCCTGCCGCATCGAGCTTTCGCTCCGGTTTAGGAGCAGGGTTAACGGGGCGGGAAATGGGATTCCGGGTTAAATGTCGGGACACGGAACAAGGCTTGGCGCGAGGGCTCCGGCGCCCCATCTGAAGACCTCGTCCTGCTGGAGGCCACGCTTGATTCCCCGCAACGCCGTCTCGCCGGACAGCCTGGCGCGCGAGATCGCCGCCGCCCTGGACGAAACGGGCTTTCGCCGGCTCGCCCCGGCCGAAACCGACACCCTGCTCGGCCCCGAGGCCGTAGACGGCTGGCAGACCTTCGCCGACAGCTGGAACGACCTGGGCCTGGACCGCTTCATGGCCGACGGCGGCCGTTATCGCCGTCGGCGCTTCGCGGCCTTTTCGGCCTCGCCCGCCGGAGTGGTCCGCAAGCCGCACCAGCCGCACTACCAGAGCCGGGACTACAACGGCCTGAACGGCGGGGTGCAACGCTGGTTCGAGCCCGTGCTCGACACGGTGGCCGAGCATGCCGTGACGCAAGAGCTGCTTCGCGTCGGCCTGGCCCTGTTCCATCCCCTGACCGCCGATCCGCCCCGGGCCTGGCACGTGGAACTGCACCAGTTCCGCATCGAGGCCGGCGACGGCGAGGCGGGCCTGCCCACGCCCGAGGGCGCGCACCGTGACGGGGTCGACTGGGTGGTCGTCATGCTGGTCGACCGCCAGAACGTGGCCAGCGGAGTCACCGACATCTTCGCCAACGACGGCGTCCGGCTGGGAGCCTTCACGCTGGAGCAGCCTCGCGACACGGTCGTCCTGGACGACCACCGTGTGATGCATGGGGTGACCGCGATCCATCCGCTGCAGCCGGGCGCCCCCGCTTTGCGCGACGTGCTGGTGGCGACGTTCCGGCGCGAGTGAGCGCGGTGCGTCCTTCGAGGCTCGCCTGCGGCTCGCACCTTAGGATGAGGACCTCATTGCACTGCATTCCTCATCCTGAGGCGCCCGCGCAGCGGGCCTCGAAGGACGCATCGCCCCTCAGCCCTTCGGATCCCCTTCGACCGGCTCGGTCAGGAAATGCCGCCCTTCCCGGTCCTCGATCTCGACCACCCAGATGTCCGGGTCGATCCGCGCGGCGCGTTCGGCGTAGGCGTCCAGGTCGGGCTCGAAATCCGAGCGGACCGGTTGCATCCAGAAGCGCTCGCCGTCGCCCCGGGTGGCCTCGCTGTAGAGCCTGGCGGTGTTGGCGCGGCGGTCGACGGCCTTGACCAGCACCGCTCCCGCCCGTGGGTCGCCCTTGCGGGCCACCATGGCGAAGGCCCCGCCCAGCTCGGCGCGGCGGATCAGCGCGCCGACCCAGATATCCGTCGAAAGAAGCATCGCTAACCGAACCGCAACCTCGGCGCCCTAAGGCTGCCTGCTGAAACCGCTCTCGCAGAATACGAGATCATGACGTCAAGAAAGACCCCCAAGCGCGCCAGCGCGCGCTCGGATTCTTACTGTAGAGCCTTTTTGCCCCCTTCGAACGTCGTTCGAAGGAGAAAGGCTCTATGGGTTCTGACGGCGCGGTGGCTAGGGGCTTTTGTCATGACCGCCGGCTTCGGCGCGTCGACCGTATCCCATGCCGCCACCGCCGCCGACCAGCTCTACGAACGCACGCTGATGATCTCGGCCGACGCGCGCTGCCGGCTGTTCAAGCCCGCCGTGGGCTCGGCCCTGGACGCCGCCCGCGCCCAGGCGCGCGGCGCGACCCTGCGCTCGGGCGCCAGCGAGGTCCAGGTCCAGGCTGTGGAGCAGCGGGCCCGGGCCAAGGCCAGCGCGGCGACGTGCGGCTCCAAGGACCTGCAGACCGCCGCCGGCCGCGTGCGCCAGGCCTTCGACGGCTATTCGACCCTGCAGCGGATGAACTATCCGGGCGACCGGGCCGGCTGGCAGGCCGACCGCTCGGTCTCGGCCACCATCCCGGTCTGGCGGCTGTCGCAGCCGGCGGGGTTCGGGCGCGACCGCTTGGTGTTCGGCCTGTCGGGACGGTCCAACGACCTGCTGGCGGTGGCGACCTTCGCCGACGACGCCCAGCCCTACGCCGCGCGCCTGGTCGTGCGCGACACCCTGCGCACCCAAGGCCCATACCTGAACGGCCGAAACGCCAAGGGTCTGGCCGCCAACGCCGCGCCGCGCAACGCCAGCCGGGTGTTCGCCGCCGAAACCCGCGACATGGCGCCCGTCACCCTGCTGCCGACCGGCGCCAAGACGGGCCTGTCCTTCCGCTTCCCCCGCGAGGCCGCCGACGCCATGGGCCGCCTGGACCCGCGCGAGGCGGCGACCATCGAGTTCGTGTTCACCAGCCGCAACGGCGTGGACGTGGTGCGGCGAGCCTATGTGGAGGTCGGCGACTTCGCGGCGGGGCGGGCGTTCCTGCGGTAGCTTACCCCACAGGGAGAGGATCTTGTCACCGCGGCGGCGCGAACTTGACGACGTTGGGGCCCAGCTCCGGCTCTTCGGGCGGCTCGGGCGCAGGCTCCAGCAGCGGCGGCTCCATCGCCGGGCGCGGCGGCGTCAGCAGCACCGGCATGCGCACCGAGACGCTGGTCCCCGCGCCCAGGCGGCTTTCGATGTTCATCTCGCCGCCGTGCAGCCGGGCGAAAGCGCGGACCAGCGACAGGCCCAGGCCCGTGCCCTTGGCCCGCTGGTCGACGCCGCCGGCCTGCTCGTAGGGGCGACCCAGGCGTTCCAGGTCCTCGGGAGAAATGCCGACGCCGGTGTCGGTGACCACCAGCTCCAGCTGGCCGTCCCGGCCATCGGCCGTCACCGTCACCTGGCCGCCGCGCGGCGTGAACTTCAGGGCGTTGGACAGCAGGTTCAGCACGATCTGCTTCAGCGCCCGGCGGTCGGCGTCGACCTCCAGCTCGTCCGGCGGCAGGACGCCGCGCAGCTGCACGCCGGCCGCGTCGGCCTGGACGCGCAGCAGGCGCATGGCCGCCGTCACCGCCTCGCGGGCGTCGAACTCACCGCGCTGCAGCTCGAAGCGCTCGGCCTCGATCTTGGACATGTCCAGCACGTCGTTGATCAGGTCCAGCAGGTGGCCGCCCGACTCGTGGATGAGTTCGGCGTACTCGCCGTAGCGGTCTGTCAGCGGGCCGAACATCCGGGCGCGCATGATGTCGGAGAAACCCATGATGGCGTTCAGCGGCGTGCGCAGCTCGTGGCTCATATTGGCCAGGAAGCGAGCGCGGCCGGCGGCCAGCCCCTCGGCCTCGGCCCGGGCCTGGCGCAGGGCGGTCTCGCGGGCCTTGTCCAGCGTGGCGTCGCGCATCACGCCCACCAGCAGGTCGGGCGAGACCTGGCGCAGGTCCAGGCGGACGGTGCGGGTCGGGTCCAGCAGCGGGGCGAAGGCGATGCTGGCCTCGCCGGCGTCCAGGGCCGTCGCCAGGGCGGCGCTGAGCTTCTGGCGGTCGCCGGCCATGGCGGCGCAGGCCAGGTCCTCGCCCGCCAGGTTGGCGGTCGCCACGCCGCGTGGCGCGGCCCCGCGCACCGTCCTGACCCGACCGTCGCTGGCCACGACCAGCAGCAGTTGCGGCGCGCCGTCGACCAGGGTCTGCAGGATGTTCAGCTCACCGGCCTGGCGGTTGCCCTGCTCGCCGGCCCGTCGGTGGGTGAGGATCAGGCCCGAGGCCAGGCCCACCCCCACGGTCGCCACCGACAGGAAGCCCAGGACGAAGGCCAGCGGCCCGGTCGGCGCGGCCGGGGCCAGGCCGGACAGCTGGGTCAGGGCCGCTACGGCGCCGCCGATCAACGCCAGGCTGGCGCCCTCGGCCAGGCGCCGCGGAGAGGACAGGATGGAGGCCGCCGCGACGGGGGCCAGGATCCAGGCGCTCATTGCGCCCGAGACGCCGCCGGTCACCACCGCCGCGCCCGCGCCGCAGGTGGCCCACAGGACCAGGATCAAGGATTGCAGGCGCTCGTCGCGTCGCTCGCCCACCGCCAGGCCGGCCAGGGCCGGGAGCGCGCCGGCCGCCAGGGCCAGCCAGACCGGCAGGCCGACGACGCCGGGCGTGAAGGCCGCCGCCCCGGTCGCGAAGATCACAGTCGTCAGCCAACCCAGCCGCCACAGATGAGCCGCGCCGAAGCCGCCCGTCGAGGAGGTCCCCGAGAGCTGGGCCTGAGCCGGCCTGGAGCCGGTCTGGAGCGAGGCGCCGTCGTTGGCCAAGGCCGCGAGAATCCCTTCCGGTGAGTCTTCGTCGTCGAAGCTTAACGCCGGGAGCCCTCTCTCCCAAGGCCGCACAATCGGCGGGCGATCGTTAACGCTGGCGCTTCTTGTGGACGGAAACGGATTCGTAAGCGCCTTGGTTCATCCTGGCGCATCGAAGTAACGGACAGAAGGTCCGGGAGTCCCTGATGTCGCCACCGGCGATCACCGATGCATCGGGCCATGCCGAGACGCCGCGCGAAAACGCCGGCGCCGACAACGGCCTGATGTCGCAGACCACCGCCTTCCGGCGGGCGGCCGCCCGCGCCCGCCGCAAGCAGGCGCTGGACGACCAGAAGCGCTCGTTCCTGCGCATGGTCAGCCACGAGCTGCGTACGCCCCTGAACGCGGTGATCGGCTTTTCCGAGATCCTGTCCTGCGAGCTGTACGGCCCCCTGGGCGCGCCGCAGTACAAGGAATACGCCAGCCTGGTGCACGAAAGCGGCCTAAAGCTGTTGCGCCTGGTCAACCAGATCGTCGAGATCGCCCGGCTGGAAGGCCATGTCACCGACCTGGACCTGGGCGAGGAGAACCTGGACGACGCGGTCGAGGACGTGATCCTGCAGCTGCGCGCCGAGGCCACCGCCCGCGGGGTCAGCATCGTCGCCCCCGAGGCCGGGACCCTGCCCAGCCTGCGGGCCGACGGCCGAGGCCTGCGCACCATCCTGACCAACCTGCTGCAGAACGCCCTCACCCACTCGCCGCAGGGCGGGCTGGTGGTGGTCGAGGCCCGGCAGGTGGGCGGCGGCCAGGTCGAGATCGAGATCCGCGACCATGGCGAGGGCGCCGACCCGGCCGACCTGCCTCGCCTGATCCGCCCGTTCGAACAAGGCGGCGCCACCCTGACCCGGGCGTCCGAGGGCGCGGGCCTGGGCCTGCCGATCGTCGACCTGCTGGCCCGGGCGATGGACGGCAGCCTGCGGCTGAGGTCCACGTTGGGCCACGGCTTCACCGCCATCGTCACCCTTCCCGACGCCGCGGCGCGTCCCTCCACGGCGCGCGCCCGGTTCTAAGGGACTTTCCCTTTTCGCCCGGGCGCACTAAGTCCCGCGCCATGCAACGCCCCATCGACGCCGCCCTCGACGAACTGGCCGACGAGTTCGAACTGCTCGGCGACTGGGAAGAGCGCTATCGCTACGTGATCGAGTTGGGCAAGGACCTGGCCCCGCTGACCCAGGCCGAGCATTCCGACGCCAACAAGGTGCGCGGCTGCGCCAGCCAGGTCTGGCTCGTGACCGAGCCGCAAGAGGACGGCACGATCACGTTCCGGGGCGACAGCGACGCCCACATCGTCAGCGGGCTCATCGCCATCCTGCTACGGCTCTATTCGGGACGCCCGGCCAAGGACATCGTCGATTTCGACGCGGCGGCCGCGATGGCGCGGCTGGGCCTGTCGGAGGCGCTGTCGTCGCAGCGCTCGAATGGGCTGAAGGCGATGGTGGCGCGCATCCAGCGGGACGCCGCGGCGCTGGCGGGGTAAGGCTGCGTCGGCTGCCCCCCAAGACAAGCCCCAAGCGCTAGCTGCGCGGGACAGCGAACCCCACGGGGATGATCCTGCGCATCCGGCCTTTGCGCTTGTCCTTCTCGCTCGGCGGAGCCAATTCCATGAACTTGGTGAGCCGAATCGCCGCCTCGCCGAACCCGTATTCCGCCGGGCTCTCGGAAAGCACTTTACAGTCCTCCAGCTTGCCTTCGGGGCCGATACGGCAATCCACGACCGCTTGCCCGCCCACTTCCATCCGCTGAGCGCGATCGGGATAGTACCGGGAAGCCATGTCCCCCGAGGGCCGGGCTCGCCATTCGGACGGCTTCACCGCACGTGCTGTCTCCGCCGCGTTGCAGGCGCCCGAGATAGCCGCGATCGCCAGCCCCAACAAAATACAGGATTTCATGTTCGCCCCCATAGCAACGCTTGCGACGGAAGCGGGCTAGACGCCACCCGGCCGCCACGCAAGCTCCATCTGTGGCAGGCTCAGAAGAAACCCGCCCGCGTGCCGATGAACCAGATGGCGATAACGATCAGCACCAGCTGCAACAGCCAGTTGACCGGCGACGGAATGGGGCTGCGCTGGACCGCGTAGAGCGCCAGTCCAAGCAGCACGAGGGCGACGACGATGACGATCAGGATGCTCATGCCGGTGTAACCGCCGGCCGGGGCGATAGTTCCAGCGCCGCTTGAGAAGCCCGTCTTGAGGATTTGGTGTCCAGCGCCTATCAGCCCTGTCATGAGCTTCCGCGTCGCCGCCCTTTATCGGTTCACGACCTTCGCCGACCCGCTGACTCTCATGCGGCCGCTGTCGAAGCTGTGCTGCGGCCTGGGCGTCAAGGGCACGCTGCTGCTGGCCCGCGAGGGGATCAACGGCACAATCGCCGGGAGGCCCGAGGCGATCGACCAGGTGCTGGACCACATCCGGACCTTGCCAGGCTGCGAGACGCTGGAGCTGAAGTTCGCCGACGCCGAAGCCATGCCGTTCCACCGCATGAAGGTGCGGATCAAGCGCGAGATCGTCACCCTGGGCGCCGGCGACCTGGATCCGGCCAACAACGCCGGGACCTATGTCGAGCCCGCCGACTGGAACGCCCTGATCGCCCGCGACGACGTGGTGGTGATCGACACCCGCAACGCCTACGAGGCGGCGATCGGCACGTTCGCAGGCGCCATCGATCCCCAGACGGCCAGCTTCAGCGCGTTTCCGGCCTGGTTCCGGTCCTTCCGCCAGACCTGGGACCCCGCCTCCCCGCCGCCCAAGGTGGCGATGTTCTGCACCGGCGGCATCCGCTGCGAGAAGTCCACGGCCTTCCTGAAGAGCGAAGGCGTGGAAGAGGTCTTCCACCTGAAGGGCGGGATTCTGAACTATCTGGAGACCACGCCGGCCGAACAGAGCCTGTGGCGTGGTGAATGCTTCGTGTTCGACGAGCGGGTGGCGGTGGGCCATGGCCTAGCGCCCGGAACCCACGCCCTGTGCCGGGGCTGCCGCATGCCGGTTAGTCCAGAGGACCGCGCGTCCCCGCACTATGTCGAGGGCGTCTCCTGTCCCGCCTGCTTCGAGGCCCGCGACGACGAGGCCAAGGCCCGCTACGCCGAGCGGCAGAAGCAGGCGAGCCGGGCCCGGGAACTGGGCATCGCCCATGTGGGGGCGGTGATGCCGCCGCGCGAACCTTAGCGTCCGCCACGGCGTTGCGCCCGAGCCGGGCCGCCGTCATATGTCGGATATGACCGAACCGGCCGTCATCCTGTCCGAACAGCAGACCGCCCTGATCGCCAAGGCGCTGGCCGAGCCGCGCCGGCTGCAGATCCTCAAGGAAATCGGGGCCAGCAGCGACCCCACGCCCTGCGGCGGCCTGGTCCAGGCCCAGCAGGTCAGCGCCGCAACCCTGTCCCACCACATCAAGGAGCTCGAAGTCTCGGGCCTGGTGCGCATCTGCCGGTCGGGCAAGTTCGCCTTTCTGGTGCTCCAGCGCGACGTCCTGAACGCCTATCTGGCCCAGCTGGCCGAAATCTGAAGCCGTCATCGCTTTTTCATCAGGCTCCGCGCCTTGAATCGTTTCGATGATCATCTAACTATCGAAGTGTCGCCACGAGGCGGCATGGAGAGAATTCGATGAGCAAGCTTTCAGGCAAGACCGCCGTGGTGACCGGCGCATCCAAGGGCATCGGCGCCGGCGTCGCCAAGGCGCTGGCCGCCGAAGGCGCGGCCGTGGTCGTCAACTACGCCACCAGCCGCGAGGGCGCCGACAAGGTGGTGGCCGAGATCGTCGCCGCCGGCGGCAAGGCCGTGGCGGTGCAGGGGGACGTGTCCAAGGGGGCCGACGTGACCCGGCTGTTCGCCGAGGCCAAGGCCGCGTTCGGGGCGGTAGACGTGCTGGTCAACAACGCCGGCGTCTATCGTTTCGCCCCGCTGGACGAGGTGACCGAGGACGAGTTCCGCCGCCAGTTCGACACCAACGTGCTGGGCCTGCTGCTGGCCAGCCAGGAGGCGGCCCGTCAGTTCGGCCCGCTGGGTGGCAGCATCATCAACATCAGCTCGAACGCCGTGGAGCTGAACCTGCCCACGGCCTCGGTCTACACCGCCACCAAGGCGTCGGTGAACGCCATCACGCGGATCCTGGCCAAGGAGCTGGGCCCGCGCAACATCCGGGTCAACGCCATCAGCCCCGGCGGCACCGAGACCGAAGGCGTGCACGACGCCGGCATCATCGGCACCGACTTCGAAAAGCACCTGGTCTCCCAGACGCCGCTGGGCCGCCTGGGCCAGCCGACCGACATCGCTCCGGTGGCGACCTTCCTGGCCTCGGCCGACGCCGGCTGGGTGACCGGCGAGGTGATCGTCGTCTCCGGCGGCCTGCGCTAGCGACCGACGCCGCCCTCGTCGCCGGGATCGCCCCGGCGGCGAGGGCCGTGCGGGATCAACCCCGCCGGCCCCGCGTTATCGAAGCTTCCACTTTCCAAGGAGCTTCCCATGGCCGCCTACGACGCCTCCTACGGCACGCCCGCCCAAGCGCGGCAGGGTCTGCTGTCCACGCTCTCCGACAAGGTCTCGGGCCTGTTCCAGAAGACGCCCGCCGACCCCTATGCGGTCTCGCCGCCGGCCGACTACGCGCTGAGACCCGACGCCCAGGGCAAGATCACCCTGGCGGGCCGCAAGGTCCCGGTCGCCCTGGCCGTGCTCGGGGCCGGCGCGGTGGCCGTGCTGCTGCTCAACCGCCGCACGCGCGGTCCGGCCATCGCCGCGGCCACCACCGCCTGGAGCTTCCTGGGCAGCAAGCTGCCGGTCCGTCCGCACTGAAAGCTCCGCTGAAGCCCCGCATCGAACCTTTCGCGGCCGGCCCGCGTTAGGCCGGTCCCCCCTCCACGGCCGACCGGCGCCAGGCCGGTCCTCTTTCACGGAGAGCCTTCATGCCCCACACCAACGAAGACCACATCAAGCTCGTCAACAGCTTGGTCGAGACCACCATCGACAGCGCCGACGGCTATGCGGAAGCCGCCAAGGACGCCGACGGCGTCCGCTTCAAGACCCTGTTCCAGCAACGGGCCCAGGAACGCCGCTCGGTGGCCTCGGAGCTGCAGGACGAGGTCCGCCGGCTGGGCGGCGAGGCCAAGGACGACGGCACCATCCTGGCCGCCGCCCACCGCGCCTTCGTCAATCTCAAGGACAGCCTGACCAAGGGCGACGAGGCCGTGGTCAACGAGGTCGAGTCCGGCGAGGACTATATCAAGGCTAAGTTCGAAAAGGCCCTCCAGGACAGCGACGTCCAGCCCCAGACCCGCGCGGCGATCGAAAAGGCCTGGACCTCGGTCAAGTCCGGCCACGACCAGATGCGCGACATCAAGCACATGCTGAAGCACTAGGTCTTAGTCGGAGCATTTCAATTTCTGGCTCTTCCCCCCCCTTCATGGGGAGGGGGGACCAGCGAAGCTGGTGGGTGGGGTCTGCCGAGTCACCAAGCCCCACCCGACCTCCTTCGGAGGCCACCCTCCCCATGAAGGGGAGGGAAAGGCGTCTGTTCAAACCATCCGGTAGTGCATCGCCAGCCGCTGCAGCGCCAGCTTCAGCACCGTCTTGCCCGCCCGCCTGGGCAGCTTCAGTTCGCGTTCGGCGACCTGCAGGGCCGTTTCCGCTAGGCACACCCGCTCCAGCATCTCCCGCAGGCCGGGGCCGACCGCCGCCAGGGCCGCGGCGATCCGGTCCTTGGCCGCCCTGGCCCGGAGCGCCGGTTCCGGCCCCTGGCCGCTACCGCTTCCGCGCGGCTGGGCGTCCCAGTTCATGGTCAGGTGGCCGACCGTGCCGGCCTTCTGGAAATCCTCGCGCAACCGCTCGCCGGCGCAGATCTCCACCGGCTCCAGCCCGCCGCGCCGAGCCAGCCAGGCCAGGGGCGACTCGCCGAGATTGGCCTTGAGCACCACGTGCTCGCTGCTGCCCTCGATCACCACGCGCTCGCCCTCGATCACCCCCGGACGTCCCGGCGGCGGGCTCGGCGGGGCCAGCGGCTTGACCAGCCGCCAGCCGCCTTCCCGGCGCGGAGCCAGGGCGCCGTCGCGGGCCAGCACGCGGAAGGCGGCCTCGTCCACGGTCAGCATGGCCGCGCGGCGTGGTCCGAACCGGACCACATAGCCCAGACCCTTGACCTCGATCAGCGCCCCTGGCCGCCGCAGCAGCCGCTCGGCGCGGGCGGCCAGGCGCTCGGCCTCCAGCGCCCGCTCGAACGCGGCGCTCATCGTCCCAAGCCTTGTTCGATACCGATCTGGGTCAGTTCGGGGATGGTGTCGGGCGCCTGTTTCACGCAGGCCTCCAGCACGCTCATCCGGGCGTCGAAGTCGGCGTTCTCGCGCATGTCCTCGATGCGCGTACAGGCGTAGCCGCAGGTGCTGCGGTCGCGGTTGAAGGCGAAGGCCACCCGGATCAGCGGCCAGTTGAAATTGACATGCGCCAGATAGATGGCGATCTGCCGGGCTCGCGCCGCCGCCTTGCTGGTGCGCTTGGCCGAGGCGATGTCGGACGGCGAAACCCCGGTGGCCAGGGCCACGGCGTGGGTGATGAACGCGGCCGTCAACCGGTCGCGGCGCGGGTCGGGCGAGATCGCCCACAGATCCTCGAGAGCTTGAGCCAGCATCGGCTTCCCCCTGCGAAACGGCGTCCCCGTGACGCCCTTCGACCCTGAGTCTAGGTCGATATTCCGGCAGTGAGGATAACTTTCCTATTACGCGCGTCTAGTAGGAATATAAACCTTTGATTGCGTTGAGGCCGACCGCTCTCTATCCCCGCGACCAAACGGGCATAGAGGGCGGCGGGATGATCGCGCCCTTGCAGGCGACCACCGCCGCGGCGAGGTCGTGGCCCCGCGAAACGGCGGTCTCGACGGGCAGGCCGGCCAGGCGCGAGGACAGGTAGGCGGCGTTGAAGCTGTCGCCCGCGCCGGTGGTGTCCAGAGCCTTGACCCTGACCGGTGCGGGCGTGGCGATCCGCCCTTCGGGGGTATGGACATTGACCGCATGGCTCTCGTCCCGCGCCACCACCTCGGCCCCAAACCCGGTTCCTGGAGCGGCCCATTCGACGGCCAGGTCCTCGGCCTCGCGACCGTACAGCGGGCGGCTGTCCTCGCTGCTCAGCAACACGTAGCGGCACGCGGGCACGACGCCGTCCAGGGCTTCCCGCGCCGCCTCGGGACTGGCCCACAGGGCCGGGCGATAATTGAAGTCCAGGGCCAAGGCCACGCCCAGGGAATGGACATAGGCGAGGATGTCCTTCAGCCGCGCCCGGCCGATGTCGCCGATCACCGCCAGGGTGACGCCCGACAGATAGACCAGGTCGCTGGCCTTGGCGGCGGCGATCAACTGGTCGGCGGTGTGCTGCGAGAACAGGTCGCGGATCGGCGCCCGCTCGCGCCAGTAGTGGAATTTCCGCTCGCCGCTGTCGTCCAGCACGATGGCGTAGAGGCCCGGCAGGCGGTTCTCGGCCTCGCGCACCAGGCGGGTGTCCAGCCCCTCACGGCGCATGGCGGCCAGGGCGCCGTCGCTGAACGGGTCGCCCTTGCCCAGGGCCGTGCAGTAGGCGACCGCGTCGCCCAGCCGCGCCATGTAGACGGCAGTGTTGAAGGTGTCGCCGGCAAACCCCATCCGGTGCAGCCCCTCGCCCTCCGGCGACAGCTCGACCATGCATTCGCCCAGGACGGTGATGCGCGCCATGTGGTAGGGTCCCCTTGTTTAGCGGGGTGATAGGGGGTTTTGACGGCGGGTTCCAGGCGCGGTGCTTTCGCCCGAAGCCCGGAACGCCTATCGTCCCGCCGCGCCCGCCAGCACCTTTTCGACATAGCGACGCTCCTGCGTCACGCCGCCGAAGCCGTAACTGTCGGCGAAGACCTCTTCCACATAGCCGTAGCTCTCCGGGTGCAGATCGCCCAACAGGTCGCCCATCGCCTCGAACAGGGCGGAGAGGAACTGCGCCTTCTCGTCCTTCGTGTTCGTGCCGTCCACGACCTTCACCGATAGCCAGTAGCTCGCCTTGTCCTGATCCAGCAGCGAACGGCCGGCCACGAACCAGACGGCGGGGTTCACCCGCTCGACGATCACGGCCGTGACCTCGGCGGGCTTGCGCAGGATGCGACTGACGAGGTCGACGACCCGGTGGGCCACCTTTTGCTCCAGATCGGACATGTCGCGGGTCGGGGCGATGTGAACGGTGATGATCGGCATTCGAGCCTCCTGATGGGCTGGGGTGGACCAAATATGAGGGACGCCATACATTCCACAACGACATTTAAATTGTCGCAATGATTACGAATTGGAATGCCGATGCGAGATCTGGATCTCACTCAGATTCGAGCCTTCGTGGCCGCCGTGGACTTCAGGAGCTTCACCGCTGCGGGCGAGGCCCTCGGGGCCACACAATCAGCGATCAGCGTCCGCATCGATAAGCTTGAACGCGCGCTCGGTGCCCGGCTGCTGTCCCGGACGCCGCGCAATCTAGGCCTGACCGCGGCGGGACAAGCGTTCCTGGGGCGCGCGCGCGAGATTCTTCGCCTCAACGACCTGACGCTGGATGAGATGAACACGGGGGGTGCGGCGCCGATGGCGCGCCTGCGCCTAGCGGTCAGCGATCACGCCGCCGGAGGTCGGCTGGCCGAGATCGTCAAGGCGCTGCAGGCTCGCCAGCGGCTCGTCGAGGTCGAGGTCGTCACGGGATTGTCGGCCGAGATGCGCGCGGTGTTCGACGGCGGCAAGGCCGATGCGGCGATCGTTAGGCAAGACGCCAGTCGACGTGAGGGCGCGCTGCTCCTGCGTCAGCCACTGGTCTGGGCGGGCGCGACCTCGGGCGCAAATCTCGCCGGCGGCGTGGATCTCGTGGCTCTGCGAGGCCCATGCGGGGTCAAGGCGGCGATGACCAAGGCGCTTGACCAGGCTGGGATCTCCTGGCGCTTCAGCTTTCAGGGCGGCTCTGTGCTGAGTTTGCAGGCGGCCGTGCGCGAGGGCCTGGGCGTCAGCGCCTTCGGCCCTGAAACCCTCCCGCCGGGCCTTCAGAGGCGGCAAGGCGAGCTTCCTCCCCTGCCGGCGGGGAACATCGTATTGTACTCGCATGCTTCCGCGCCGGTGCGCGACCTGATCGCCCAAGCCTTCAGGACCGGCTTGTAGCCCCTCCTACCCCTTCCGCCGCTCGGCGATCCAAGCGTCGATCTTCGCCTCCAGCACCGCCAGCGGCAACGAGCCGTTCAGCAGCACCGCGTCGTGGAAGGCGCGCTCGTCGAAGCGGTCGCCCAACGCCGCCTCGGCCCGGTGGCGCAGCTCCAGGATCTTCAACTCGCCCACCTTGTAGGCCAGGGCCTGGCCGGGCCAGGAGACGTAGCGGGCCACCTCGACGTCGATATTGGTCGGCGACAGGGCGGTGTTGTCGAGGAAGCAGGCCTTGGCCTGGTCGATCGTCCAGTGCTTGGCGTGGATCCCGGTGTCGGCCACCAGCCGGCAGGCGCGCCACATCTCGTAGGACAGCCGGCCGAACAGCTCATAGGGGTCGCGATAGAGCCCCATTTCCTCGCCCAGCCATTCGGAATAGAGGCCCCACCCTTCGCCATAGGCGTTGAAATAGATGGTCTTGCGGAAGTCCGGAACGCCGGTCTGTTCCTGAGCTAGCGAGGTCTGGATGTGGTGGCCCGGCGCGCCCTCGTGCAGCACCAGGGCGGGCAGTTCGTAGAGCGGCCGCTGGTCCAGGGCCGAGGTGTTGATCATCAGGCCGCCGGCCCGACCGGTCTTGGGATCGCCGCCGAAATAGCGGCCGGTGGTGTAGCCCTGCTCGATGCTGGCCGGCACGGGCCGCACGCCGTAGGTCAGGCGCGGCAGGGTCCCGAAGTGGGAGGGCAACTGGTCGTCGGCCCGTTTGGCGATCTCGCTGGCCTTTTCCAGCAGTTGCTGGCGGCTGGTGGCGTAGAAGCGCGGATCCTTGCGCAGATAGGCGATGAAGGCCGGCAGGTCGCCCTGGAAGCCGGCCTGCTTCATCACGACCTCCATCCGCGCCCGGATGCGCGCCACCTCCGACTGGCCCAGGGCGTGGACCTGGTCGGCGGTCAGGGTCGTGGTCGTGTGGCGGCGCACCAGGAAGGCGTAGTAGCGCTGGCCCTCGGGCAGGTCCGACGCCGCCAGGCTCCGGGCGGCGTGGGGAACGTATTCGGTCTCCATGAAGGTCACGAAGCCGGCGCGGGCCGGGGCGACCTTGTCGGTCACCATCCGGGTTCCCTCGGCCAGCAGGGCGGCCCTGCGCTCGGCGGGAAGGCTGGCCGGCAGGTTGCGCAGCGGGACCAGGAGCGGATCATCCGCCAGGGGCGTGGCGGCCGTGCGCCGGGCCCGATCCAGCACGGCCTGGGCGGTGGGGACAGCCTGGACGAAGCCGGTCGCCACCCCGCGCCGGGCGTTGGCGATGTTGGCGGCGTACCAATCGGGCGTCTGGGCCAGCAGGGCGATCCATTGCCGGGCCTCGGCCTCGGACTTCAGCCGCATGCCGTTGGCGCGGTACAGCAGGATGACGTCGAAGCCGCCGTCGGTGCTGAACGGCATCCGGGCCTCGTCGAATGACAGGCCTTCCAGCCGCTCGTCCAGGCTCCATTTCAGGATGGCGTGGGTCAGCCGCTGGTTCGCCGTCAGGGCGGACAGGTCGACGCCGTTCAGGGACTGGCGGGCCGAGGCCAGCAGAGCCTTGCGGTCGGCGTCGGCCTTGGGCCCGACCGGCGGGAACCTGAAGCGCGAAGCGTCGTCAGCCCCGCCCTCGCCGTCATCCTCGCCCGCGCCGGACGCCTCGTAGGCCTTGACCGCCTGGGCCAGGCGCTCGGACGCGCTCGCGGCGTCGGCCTTGGGCGTCGCGGCCACGGCGGCGCCGTTCAGGGCCAGGGCGACGGCGAGGCCCAGAAGGACGCGCTTGGACATCGGAAACTCCGCAGGTTCACCGCGAAGGTTAGATCAGGAATCGCCGCCGGCTAGAAGGCTGAGCGGAAGAGGCCGCCGCTAGAACGGCGTGCGGCACTTCTGCTTGGCGTGCACGCCCCGCAGGAAGCCGCGCCGCGCCAGGCCGGCGTCGACGGCGGCGTTCATGCGGCGATCGGCCGGGGCCGCGCCGGTCAGTTCTCGCACGATGCTGCGGAACGGGATGATGGTGTTGATCACCGTCTTGCCGCCGGCCTCGGCCAGCTTGCCGGCGCGATTCTCCTTCAGCTCATTGCCGACCACATAGTCGGGGCCCAGCACCTCGTTGAGGTTCGTGACCTCGGCGGCCAGCTGCTTGCAGGTCTTCAGGCCCTTGAGGCTGTAGGGATCTTCCTGCGCCGTGATCAGGATCGGCGGGATCTGGCGCTTCATGACGCCGACGTCGCGCGCCGGCTGGGTGCCGATCTCGACGGATTTCTTGCGCGCCTGGGTCCAGCCGGACTCCTCGCCCTCCGGCTTGTCCGCATCCTTCTTGTCGGGTTTGTCAGGCGCCGGCTCGGACGCCGGCGCCGAGGTCGCGGGCTTCTTGATCGGATAGTCGGGCTTGGCGTGCGTCTGGGCCTGGGCGGAGCCGGCCAAGGCCAGCACCGCCACGATCGTCACCAGACGGCCCGCGCGCAAGCGTCGAAGAACGTATTCAGTCATGGTCCAGCACCCCAGCCCGTCACCCGCTCAGCAGGTGATCACCGATCAGCAACGGCGGCCCGCGCAACGGGTTCCATAGGCCTATCAGGCCTCGGCCGGATGCGTCACGCTTCAAATTCTGGAAGGGAAATTGGAGCGGGCGAAGAGATTCGAACTCTCGACCCCAACCTTGGCAAGGTTGTGCTCTACCACTGAGCTACGCCCGCATCCGGGATATTTCGGGTCTCGTTCCATCGCCGGAGAACCGGAAAATGGAGCGGGCGAAGAGATTCGAACTCTCGACCCCAACCTTGGCAAGGTTGTGCTCTACCACTGAGCTACGCCCGCATCGGCGAGGGCTGAAACAGCGCCCCGCGACGAGGAGGCGGCTTATGGCAGAGCGCCTTGCGGTTGGCAAGCGGTCTGACGCGGGTTCGAGCGCGTCATTGTGGACAACACGCGGGACCGGCGGTCCTCGGCCGGGGACAGGCCCATGGGCCTGTCCCCAATCGCGTACACGGGAGGAGGATCTTCTTCTTGCGCGAACGCTCGTTTTGTCCGCTCAATCGCCCCTTCGTTTCGGGGATTTGAGCGTCTTGCGTCTGTTCGTGTTCGGATTGGGCTATGTCGGCCAGGCCTTCGCCGAGGCGCTGATGGCCAGGGGCTGGAGCGTTGCGGCGACGGCGCGCGACGCCGAGCGCGCCGCGGAACTGCGCGCCCTGGGGATCGAGCCGGTCGACGGCGACGACCGGACCGCCATGACCGCGGCTTTAACCGGCGTCAACGCCGTGCTCGTCACCGCCCCGCCGACCGCCGACGGCTGCCCCGGCTTGGAGGCGACGATCCCCGCCTTGGCGGCGGCGGAGGCCTTTCCCGATTGGATCGGCTACCTGTCGACCACCGGCGTCTATGGCGACTTCGAGGGCCGCTGGGTGTTCGAGAGCTCGCCCCTGAAGGCCCAGTCGGTCGAGGGCGCCCGCCGCGTCGGCGCCGAGCGCGACTGGCGCCAGGTGGGCCGCGGCATGGGGCTGACGGTGACCACCTTCCGCCTGCCCGGCATCTACGGTCCCGGCCGCAGCGCCCTGGACCGCCTGCGGGTCGGCGAGGGCCGCCGCATCGTCAAGCCGGGCCAGGTGTTCAGCCGCATCCACCTTGAGGACATCGTCTCGGGTCTGCTGGCCTCGCTGGACAAGCCCCGGGCCGGCGGCGTCTACAACCTGGTCGATGACGAACCCGCCCCGCCCCAGGACGTGATGGAGCACGCCGCCAGCCTGCTGGGCGTTCCCGTGCCGCCCGACCTGCCGTTCAACGAACTGGGCCTTTCGCCCGCCACCCGGCGCTTCTACGCCGAGAACAAGCGCGTCTCGAACGCCCTGGCCAAGGCCGAGCTGGACTGGCGGCCGAAGTATCCGACGTATCGGGAGGGCTTGGCGGCGATTTTGGCGGCGGGCCATTAGAGGCTATCCGGCCAGCGGCGAGAGCCATGGAAGACCCTGAGAACCTCGATCTCCTCGCCACGGACCTTGTACGCGACGATGAAGGGGCCTCCAGGAACAACGAGTTCGCGCGCGCCACCGCGGCGCCCCGGCCGACCAATGTTGGGAAAGTCGCTAAGTCGCCCGACAACCGTGACGATCCGCTGGATCTGACCCGCCGCTGCAATGGGCGATCTTGGGCGCTCTACGCCCGAGCGGAGGCAAGATCGCGCTTAGCCGGCTCGGTCCAGACGACGCGCATGCGTCGGTCGCGCGTGGGCATAGGCCGTTCGTTCGGCGTATCCCAAGAAGCGACCCATTCAACGATTTCGTCGTGTTCGAAGACCCGGCCTTCCTCGGCCGCCCGCAAGCCTTCGTCGATCGCGGCGTCCTGCCAATCGCGCACTTCGAGGAAATCGCGCACGGCTTGCTCGACGAGCGCCGTCTTGGGCTGGTCCATGACTTCCGCGACCTCGGACAGTCGCCGATCAAGATCGCTGTCGAGCTCAATGCGAAGAGGAGCGGATTTCGCCATCGGCCTTCTCGAACAAATCGTGAACACACCATACGACTGACGCCGCAAAAGGCCAGCTATTCCTCGTCCGGCCCCATGTCGGCCGCCGCCCACGCGGTCGCGGGCGCCTGGCCCGCCGCGCGGGCCCGGGCGGCCCGAGCCAACCGGCGGGCCACCGGATCGTCTTCGACGGGCTCTGCCAGCCCCCGCGCCTCGGCCACCGCCGCGATCAGCCGTTCCAGGTCCTGCGGCCGGGACAGCCGGTGGTCGCCGTCCTTGACCAGTGTGAAGACCACATCGTCGGCGTTCAGGGCGTTGGCCAGCTCCAGGGCGTGAGTCCAGGGCACGTCGGGATCGGCGCCGCCCTGCAGCACCCGCACCGGAACCTCGATTGGCACGGGCCCTGGCAGGATCGACCAGCGCGCCCCATCCTCCAGCAACGCGCGCGTGATCGGATAGCCGCCGTCGTCGTACTCGGACGGCCGGACCCAGCGGCCGTCGCGGGCGATCGCCGCCTTCGCCTCTTCCGACAGTTCCGGCGCCATCAGCTTCTCGGTGAAGTCCGGCGCGGGGGCGACCAGCACCAGGGCTTTGACCCGGTCGGGCCGGGCGATGGCCGCCAGGCAGGCCAGCCAGCCGCCCATCGACGAGCCCACCAGCACCAGTGGTCCCTCGGTCAGCGCGTCGATCACCGCCAGGGCGTCCTCGCGCCAGCGGGTGATCGTGCCGTCCTCGAAGGCGCCGTCCGACTCGCCGTGGCCGAAATAGTCGAAGCGGATATAGCCGCCGCCGGTCGCCCGCGCCTGGTCGGCCAGAACCTGGGCCTTGGTCCCGGTCATGTCGGAGTGGAACCCGCCCAGCCACACGACCGTGGGTTGGGATCCATGGACGACGCGGTACGCCAACCGCAGATTGTCGTTGCGAACGAGGTGCTGAAGGGAATCGGTCATGGCGCGGCCTTGTTCATTTCGGTAACTACGACCCCTCAAACCTCGTTAGGGCAACGCGTGTCCATCCTCCCCGACGATTTCACGCTTTTGCAGGTGACCCCGGAACTGGAAACCGGCGGCGCCGAGCAGACGACCATCGACGTGGCCCACGGCGTGATCGCCCAGGGCGGCAAGGCCCTGGTCGCCACCAAGGGCGGCCGCATGGCCGCGCGGCTGGAGGCCGACGGCGGCCGCCTGGCCCAGATGCCGGCCCAGTCGAAGAACCCGCTGATCATGCTGGGCAACGCCGCGCGGATGATCGACCTGATCCGGCGCGAAAAGGTGAGCCTGGTCCACGCCCGTTCGCGCGCCCCGGCCTTCAGCGCCCTGTGGGCCGCCCACGCCACCAAGGTGCCGTTCGTGGCCACCTATCACGGCGTCTACAACGCCAGATCCAACCTCAAGCGCTGGTACAACGCGGTGATGACCAAGGGCGACCTGGTGATCGCCAATTCGGAATATACCCGCGCCCATGTGATCGCCGAGCATGGCGTTCCCGCCGACCGGGTGGTGGCCATCCCGCGCGGCGTCGACCTGACCCGCTTCGAGCCCGGCCTGGTCTCGGCCGAGCGGGTCAAGGCGCTGCGCGACGCCTGGGGCGTCCAGGCCGAGGACCGACGGCTGAAGGTGCTGCTGGCCGGCCGCCTGACCCGGTGGAAGGGCCAGGCCCTGGTCATCGAGGCCATGGCGCGGCTGAAGGCGATCTCCGACACCCGCATCCTGCTGCTGCTGGTCGGCGACGACCAGGGCCGCAAGGCCTATCGCGCGGAGCTGGAGCACATGATCGCCCAGGCCGGGCTGCAGGACAGCGTCAGGCTGGTCGGCCACTGCGACGACATGCCGGCCGCCTATCTGGTGGCGGACCTGGCCATCGCCCCTTCGCTGGAGCCGGAAGCTTTTGGTCGCACCGCGGTCGAGCCGCAAGTGATGGGCAAGCCGGTGATGGCCGCCGACCACGGGGCGGCGCGCGAGACCGTGGTCAACGGCGAGACCGGCTGGCTGGTCAAGCCCGGCGACCCCGAGGCCTGGGCCGAAGCCCTGTCCAATGCCTGCGAGTCGGGGGCGGCCCGGCGCCAGGTCATGGGCATGGCGGCGCGCTCGCGGGCCCGGAAACTCTATTCGGTTGACGCGATGGTCGAAGCAACGCTCAAGGTCTACGCACGGGTTCTGGAGACGAAGCGTTGAGCAAGGAAATCAAGAAGGTCCTGGTGATCAAACTGGGCGCCCTCGGCGATTTCGTTCTGGCCCTGGCGGCGATGAAGAAGATCCGCGAAGCCCATCCGCGCGCCAAGATCACCCTGCTGACCACCCCGCCCTTCGAAGCCCTGGCCAAGCTGTCCCCCTACTTCAACAGCGTCGAGACGGACGGTCGGCCCAGCGACTTCGGCGAACTGACCGCCATGCTGAGCCGGCTGCGCCAGGCTCGCTACGACCGCGTCTACGACCTGCAGACCAACAGCCGCACCAACTGGTACTTCCAGGCCCTGCGACCGTTCCCGCCGCAATGGTCGGGCATCGCGGCCGGCTGCGCCCTGCCCCAGCGCGGCAAGGCCCGCTATCACATGCACACGCTGGAACGGCAGGCCGACCAGCTGAAGCAGGCTGGCATCTGGCCCGACGCCCCCACCGCGCCGGGCGCCGCCCCCGCCCCGGACCTGTCCTGGATCCTGCGCCGCACAAAGGAGGCGCGGCCGGTGGCTAGCGCCGCCGCCCCGCGTCCTTATGTGCTGCTGGTGCCCGGCGGCTCGGCCCACCGGCCCGAGAAGCGCTGGCCGACCGAAAGCTACGCCCAGCTCGCCGCCCTGCTGAAGGCGCGCGGCCTGGACATCGTGATCATCGGCGGCCCGCAGGAAAGCGCCATGGCCCGGCAGATCCAGAAGACGGTGGGCCAGGCCCGCGACCTGACCGGCCGCACCGACTTCGCCCAGCTGGCCGTACTGGGCGCCAAGGCGGTCCTGGCCGTCGGCAACGACACCGGCCCGACCCACCTGCTGGCGGCGGCCGGCGCCCCGACCATCGCCCTGTTCTCCGACGCCTCGGACCCTGAGCTGTGCGGCCCCCGCGGCCACGTGACGGTGATCCGCTCGCCCGACCTTAAGGCCTTGCCGGTCAGCACCGTGGCCAGCGCGGCGATCGCGCTGCTGCCGCGCTGAGCCCAATATCCTGAATGACCCCCCCTCCCCGTCATGGGAGGGTGTCGGCGAAGCCGACGGGTGGGGCGCCGCAGGCGCGGTGCAGGGCCTCATTGCGGCGGCTCCCCCCACCCGACCCGCTACGCGGGCCACCCTCCCCGCAAGGGGGAGGGAAAGACAAAAACTTCAATACCCCTCGTACCGTCCCGGCTTGTGGTTGGCGATGATCACCGCGCTGAGCGCCACGGCCGAGAGGATCGACAGCAGCAGCTTGTCCCAGCTGATCACGGCGAAGGCCGCGGCCACGATCAGGCAGTCGGACGCCATCTGCACCTTGCCTGCGCTGATCCCGCGCTTTTCGTAGAGCCACAGGGCCAGCACCCCGATCCCGCCGACGCTGGACTTGTGCCGCGCCAGGGCCAGGATGCCCATGCCCAGGATCGTGCCGCCGAAGATCGCGGCGAAGACCGGATCGACCGTGGTGATCTTCAGCCAGGCCGGCATGCCCAGGGCCAGGCCGGCGAGCAGCAGGTTGGTGATCAGGGTCTTGCCGGTGAACATCCAGCCCAGGGTGCGCTGGGCCAGCACGTAGAACGGGATGTTCAGCAGGAAAAACAGCACCCCGACCGGCCAGTGGGTCAGATAGGAGAGGATCAGGGCCACGCCCGCCATCCCGCCCGTGGTCAGGCCGGCCGCCTTCAGCAGGGTCAGGCCCACGGCGATGAAGCTGGAGCCGATCAGCAGGGCGTGGACGTCCTCGATCGGGGTGTGGCGGGCGGTGGCGGGCGGCGTGTTCATGGACGGGCGGAAAGGATCGCGACTGGAGGGAAGGTCGTCCCGACCTCGACGTTTCGCCCCCTTGGCCCCTTCTTGACGCGTCCGCCCCTTAAAAGGCGGGCCTTGGACGCGCATGCGCCTTGATAGCGCGGGAGTCCTTCGTCATATATCACTTGCGAACGCGGCGTCCCCTGGACTCCGCGCGAACTCATTCAACGATACGCTTCCGGATCATCAGGTCCGGCGGCAAAAAGCCCTAAAACAACACCGGAGCCGCCCTATTCGCCGTCCTATGCAAACGCCGCCCGTCAAGGATGGTCCGCGTATCAACGAAGACATTCGGGTCCCCCGCGTCCTGCTGATCGACCAGAACGGCGAGAAGCAAGGCGAGATGCCGATTTCCGCCGCCCTGGAAGCGGCCGAGGAAGCCGGCCTGGACCTGGTCGAGATCGTGCCGAACGCGAACCCTCCAGTCTGCAAGATCCTGGACTACGGCAAGTTCAAGTTCCAGGAGCAGAAGAAGAAGAACGAGGCTCGCAAGCGGCAGAAGATCGTCGAGCTCAAGGAAATCAAGCTGCGCCCCAACATCGACATTCACGACTACGACGTGAAGGCCAAGTCGATGCACCGGTTCTTCGAGGAAGGCGACAAGGTCAAGGTGACCCTGCGTTTCCGGGGCCGGGAAATGGCGCACCCCGAACTGGGTATGAAGCTCCTGCTCAAGGTCAAGGCCGACTTCGAAGAAGTGGCCAAGGTCGAGTACGAGCCGCGCATGGAAGGCCGCCAGATGATCATGATCCTGGCCCCGCGCTAAGGAATCGGCGCTTTCCGCCAAGTTCTGCAGAACGCCCCGGCCGCAAGGTCGGGGCGTTTTTCTTGGCCCCTCGCGCAACCAGACGACGCAAACAAGCTCGACAGTAGGGCGAGCTTTGCTAATTTAAGCGGAGTTTGGGGGATCTACGCGTGTCGAAGAATGGGTTGGCCGCCGCAACGGCCGGTTTCGTCATGGCCGCGGCCGTCTGCGCCGTCGCCGCATCGGCCGAGGTCACGCCGCTCTCGGTCTATGGCGGTCTGCCCAATGTCGAGCAGGTCGAGATTTCGCCGGACGGGACGAAGCTGGCCATCTCCCTCACCGACGGCGAGAAGCGGATGATGGTCATCCGCGAGGCGGCGGAAGGCGGCAAGGCGCTGGCCGCCTTGAACTTCGGCGACAAGAAGCTGCGCGCTCTGCAATGGGCGGGACCCGAGCACGTGCTCGTCACCACTTCGATGGCGGCCGAGGTGTTTGGTCTGGCCGGGCCGAAGCGCGAATATCTGATGGGGTTCGACTACAATCTGGTCACCCACAAGCAAACCGCGCTGATGGCCAACCAGGAAAACGCGATGAACGTGATCCTTGAGACGCCGGATGTCCGGTTTATCGACGGCGCGCCCTACGCCTTTGTCGAGGGCGTGCATTTCAATGACAATCGCGGCTGGAACACGCTCTACAAGGTCAACCTGAAGACCGGCGTCACCCGGATGCTGGACAGCGGCGGGAGCGATGACACCGACGACTGGCTGGTTTCTCCCGAGGGACAGCCGCTGGCCCAATCGCTCTACGACCAGAAGCAGGGCGCCTGGAGCCTCAGGATCAAGACCGCCAAGGGCTGGATCACGGCGGAGAAGACCATCTCCAAGATGGGCTCCCGCGGGCTCAGCGGCATCGGCCGCGACGGCAAGACCGTGCTGGTCTGGATGAACGACGGCGAAGACACCGACAAGACCGTGCTGCACGAATACGCCCTGGATGGCAGCCACGCCGTCGTGCCCGACAGCGACACCTACGACAGCCTGATCCACGCGCCGGACGGCTCCCGCCTGGTGGGCGGTTTCAGCCTGGTGGGGGACGAGCGCCACTACACCTTCTTCGACGCCAAGGCCCAGGCCAGTTGGAACGCCGTGGTCAAGGCCTTCCTCGGGGATCAAGTTTCCCTGGTCTCGTGGTCCGACGATCGGCGCAAGGTGGTGGTCCAGGTCGATTCCCCGACCATGGGCCCCGCCTACGCCTTGGTTGACCTCAACGCCAAGAGCGCCCGCTTCCTGGCCGAAGTCTACAAGGACCTGACGCCCGAGGGCGTGTCGGAGGTCAAGCCGATCAAGTACAAGGCCGCCGACGGCCTGGAGATCACCGGCTACCTGACCTTGCCGCGCGGCAAGGCGGCCAAGAACCTGCCCCTGGTGGTGCTGCCGCACGGCGGTCCGGAGGGCCGCGACACCCTGGGCTTCGACTGGTGGAGCCAGGCCTTGGCCTCGCGCGGCTATGCGGTGCTGCAACCCAATTTCCGAGGCTCGGAAGGCTTTGGCTGGAAGTTCGTCCAGGCCGGCTTCGGCCAATGGGGCAAGGCCATGCAGACCGATCTGTCGGACGGTGTTCGCATTCTGGCCAAGCAGGGGACGATCGATCCCAAGCGCGTCTGTATCGTCGGCGCCAGCTACGGCGGCTACGCCGCCCTGGCGGGCGCGACAATGGACCCCGGCGTCTATCGCTGCGCCGCCTCGGTCGCCGGCCCCGCCGACCTGAAGCGGATGCTGGTCGACAGCAACAGCCGCTTTGAATCCAGCAACAATTCCACCTTGCGCTACTGGCTGCGGTTCATGGGGGCCGACGGCCTCAAGGACCCCGACCTGGCCGCGATTTCGCCGGCCAAGATGGCCGACAAGGTCGAGATCCCCCTGCTGCTGATCCACGGCAAGGACGATACGGTCGTGCCCTATGTCCAGAGCACGATCATGGCCAGCGCCATGAAGAAGGCCGGCAAGCCGGTGGAACTGGTCACTCTGGCCGGGGAGGATCACTGGCTGTCGCGCGGCGCCACCCGCCTGCAGATGCTGACCTCGGTGGTCGACTTCCTGGAGAAGAACAACCCGCCGAACTGACGGACCATCCGACGCGACTGAACGACCGCTATCTGAAATCTCCGATAGCGGTCGCCACGGCGGGCGATGAGGCGTAAACCGCGCCGCCTGATGAACACGCCGACCGCCTCGCCCGCCCCCGCCGCCGCGAAGACGCCGGACGCCAGTCCTCGCGCGCTCTATGTCCTGCTGCTGGTGGTGTTCATCAATCTGGTGGGCTTCGGCCTGGTCATCCCGCTGCTGCCCTTCTACGCCAAGTCGCTGAACGCCAGCGCCTGGCAGGTGACGGCGATGTTCTCGGCCTATTCGCTGGGGCAGTTCATCGCCGAGCCGTTCTGGGGACGCCTGTCCGACCGCATCGGCCGGCGGCCGGTGCTGATCGTCACCATCCTGGCCAACACCCTGTCCTATCTGGCGCTGGCCTTCGCGCCGAACATCGCCTGGGCTTTCGCCATCCGCCTGGCCAGCGGTTTTGGCAGCGGCAACATCTCGACGATCCAGGGCTACATGGCCGACGTCACCCCGCCCGAAAAGCGCGCCGGCCGCATGGGCCTGCTGGGCGCGGCGTTCGGCATGGGCTTCGTGGTCGGCCCTACCCTGGGCGGCCTGCTGCCGGGCCTGGCCAAGGCCTTCGGCCATTCCGACACCGGCCGCCTGGCCTTCCAGATCCCGCTGCTGACCGCCGCCGTCCTGGCCGCGATCGCCGCCCTGGGGGTCTTCCTGTTCGTGGTCGAGAGCCGCGCGCCCAGCCACAAGGACGCCCCCGTGGAGCGTCGGCGCGACCATCTGGCCGCCGCGGCCGGCCATCCCGTGCTGTCGCGCGTGCTCCTGGTCACCCTGATCTCCACCGCCGCCTTCGCCGGCATGGAATCGGTGTTCGGCCTGTGGACCCAGGCGCGGTTCGGCTGGGGGCCGAAGCAGGTGGGCCTGTGCTTCGCGGTGATCGGGATCATCGCCTCGGTCGGCCAGGGGCTGATCACCGGTCGGCTGGCGCGGCGGTTCGGCGAGGCCAAGGTGCTGACCACGGGGCTGGCGATCATCGCCGTGAGCCTGAGCCTGACGCCGTTCGTCCCCACCTCGGCCTTCGTGCCGCTGGTCGTGGGCTGCACGGCGTTCGGCCAGTCCCTGGTCTTCCCCTGCGTGGCCGCCCTGATCTCGCGCGCCGCCCCGTCCGACAAGCAGGGCGCCATGCTGGGCCTGAACATGGCGGCCGGCTCGCTGGCCCGCATGACCGGACCGATGCTGGCCGGCCCGCTGTTCGGCCTGGTGGTCGGCGGGCCCTACTGGCTGGGCGCGGCGCTGATGCTGCCGGCGGTGGCCTTCGCCTGGACCATCGAAAACCGGGTCAAGGCCGCCGCCTGACCCTCGACAGCTTCACCGTGCGTCGCTAAGCCTTGCACGTTGAGTTGGGGGTTTTGCATGTTGAAGTTGTTCGCCGGCGTCGCCTTGACGGTGCTGGTCTCGTCGAGCGCCGCCCTGGCCGGGCCGCTCGAAGCCTATGGCCGTCTGCCGGCGATCTCGGACGTCGAGATCTCAAGCGACGGCGCCAATCTGGCCTATATTGCCCATGACGGCGGGACCAGCCGGGTGATCATCCAGCCGCTGAACGGCGGCGAAGTGCAGTCCGTCGACTTCGGCAAGGTCAAGATGCGCGGCGTCATGTGGGCCGATCCCGGCCACGTGGTGGCCGAGGTCTCGCGCACCCAGGCTATCGAATACGTCACCTATGTTGGCGAACAGTTCCAGGCGACGAGTATCAACATCAAGACCGGAGCCTCGGTCCAGATTCCCAAGCGCTCGTACGAGACGATCAACAACGTCCTCAGCTCCGACCCAATCGGCGGCGTCGTGGACGGCAAGCCTACGGTGTTCACCCAGTTCTATGCCGGCGAGGAAGCCAAGTCGTGGCAGGCGGGGCGCTTTGACCTGTATCGCGTCGATCTCGACACCGGCATCGCCGCCATGGTGCAGATGGGCGACACCGAGACCGGCGACTACCTATTCAAGACCGACGGCACGGTGATCGCTCGCACGACCTATCATCGCGAGAATGCGCGATGGGCGATGGAACTGCGCAAGAACGGTAAGTGGGTCGACGGCTATGTTACGACCGCGCCGCTCGACGGCCCCGCAATGCGGGGTTTGTCCCTGGACGAGAAGTCCGTGGTGATGACGATCCAAGATGAGAAGACTGGCGAATATCGATTGGCCAATGTCTCAATCGCCGACGGCAAGCTGGGCGAACTCTACGGCCCCGACCAGCCGTTCCGCATCGTCTCGGACAATTCCAATCACGTGATCGGCACGGTCACCGACGCCGGTTACAGACAATATCACTTCGACGAGCCCCGCCTCGCCGCCGCCTGGTCGATGATCACTAGCGTGTTCCCTGGCCGCCAGATGACTTTGCAGTCGCATACGCCCGACTACACAAAGATCGTGGCCTATGTCGAAGGCACAGGCGAGCCCGGCGGTTACTATCTGCTGGATCTCACCGCTAAGAAGCTCAGCAAGGTCGGCTCGGCCTATCCCGGCCTCGCCGGCGGCGACGTCGCCGAAGTGCGGGCGATCAAATACGCGGCCGGCGATGGCCTGATGATCGAGGGATATCTCACCCTGCCTCAGGGCAAGGTGGCCAAGGGCTTGCCCCTGATCGTCCTGCCCCACGGCGGACCGCAGGCCCGCGACGAGGCAGGCTTCGACTGGTGGGCCCAGGCCCTGGCCTCGCGCGGCTATGCCGTGCTGCAACCCAATTTCCGCGGCTCCACCGGACGCGGCCATGGCTTCATCCGCGCCAGCGACGGCGAGTGGGGCGGGAAGATGCAGACCGACCTGTCGGATGGCGTGCGTTTCCTGGCCAAGCAGGGGATCATCGATCCCAAGCGCGTGTGCATCACGGGCGCCAGTTACGGCGGCTACGCCGCCTTGGCCGGCATCACGATGGATAAGGGCGTCTATCGCTGCGCCGTGTCGGTGGCGGGCATCGGCGACGTGCGACAGATGATCAATTTCGAAATTCTGCGTTATCGCGAGGAGAGTCCGATCGTGCGCCACGACAAGCGCTATTTCGGGGTTACTTCGGCCAACGATCCCAAGCTCGACGAGCGCTCGCCCGAGCGCCACGCCTCCGAGGCCGACGGCCCGGTGTTGCTGATCCACGGCAAGGAAGACACCGTCGTGCGCTACGAGCAGAGCACGGGCATGCGCCGCGCCCTGGAGAAGGCCGGCAAGCCCGTCGAGTTCGTGGATCTCCGCGAAGAGGACCACTGGCTTTCTCGCGAGGCCACCCGCCAGCAGATGCTGTCGGCCACCGTCACCTTCCTCGAGAAGAACAACCCGCCGAACTAGGCTCAGCGGGCGCCGGCGAAGGGCCGGAGACGGCGCTTGCCTTCTCCGGCCCTTTCCCGTACTAACCCCGCCTTTCCGGAACCGCCTGGCCAGTTTGGCATGCCATGGCGGTTCGTCATGCTTCTCTAGAGGACGGGGCCGTTAAACGCTCCGACGCGAAATGCCTAAGTTGAAGACCAAGTCGGGCGCGAAGAAGCGCTTCAAGATCACCGCCACGGGCAAGCTGAAGGCCGGCGTCGCCGGCAAGCGCCACCGTCTGATCGGCCACAACGGCAAGTACATCCGCCAAAACCGCGGAACGAAGGTGATGAGCGAGGCTGACGCCAAGACCATCCGTTCGTACCTGCCCTACGGCCTTTAAGAGGAGCGCTGACACATGGCTCGCGTTAAACGTGGCGTCACCGCCCACGCCAAGCACAAGAAGGTTCTTGAACAGGCGAAAGGCTTCTACGGCCGCCGCAAGAACACCATCCGCACCGCCAAGGCCGCCGTCGACAAGGCCGGCCAATACGCGTATCGCGACCGCAAGGTGCGCAAGCGCGCCTTCCGTTCGCTGTGGATCCAACGCATCAACGCCGGCGCTCGCGTCGAGGGTTTCACCTACTCGCAGTTTATCCACGGCCTGGACGTGGCGGGTATCGTGATCGACCGCAAGGTCCTCTCGGACATCGCGGGCAACGACCCGGTCGCGTTCAAGGCCATCGCTGACAAGGTCCGCGCCGCCCTGGCCGCTTAAGGTCTTTTTCGGGTTCGTCCCGATTGCGATCTGAAGAGCCCTCCGGTGCGAACCGGAGGGCTTTTTGCTGCGCGTCGTGTGGCCGCCCTACGGTTCGCGGCGGGGTTTTGAAACGCCTCAAGACGCCCTAGACAGGTCGTCGATCGAATTCCGCCCGGAAGCGGGCGACGGAGGACGTGATGAGCATGCGCAAGACAATCGGCGCGCTCGCGGCGCTGGCGCTGGCCGCGACGGTCGTTCCGGCGGCCCAGGCCGATGTCGCACCGCCCGCGCTCCGTGCACCGCCGACGCCGCGACAGGCCGAGGCTCTGCCCTACAAGAACGGCCCGGTGTCCGCCGTGGCGATCTTCATCCCCGACAGCCAAGCCTCCGAGTTCGAGAAGCCGCCCAGCGAGACGCCGCGAGTGACCAAGATCGACGCCCTGAAGGTCGGTGAGATCGCGGCGTTGAAGTTGATGTTCAAGGGCCCGCAACGCGACTCCCAAGGACGTATCGACGTTACCTTCGACGTCGACTTCATCGGTCCCGACGGTAAGACTCTCGAAGGCGGATCGTTGAAGGACCTGCCGGCCTATCAAGGCCCTGTGACCCTGCCGGACGCCATCTTCGACAACATCCGGGCCGTGCCGAAGATGAGCTTCGAGACCAAGGACCCCAAGGGCGTCTACAAGGCCGTGATCGTCCTGCACGACAATATCGGCGGCTGGAACGTCCCCATGACCGTCGAACTCGAGCGGCTTTGACGCCGATCCTCATCAACCTGAGTGACGAACTCACTTCGTATCGCTAGACCCACCCCGTCATGACCGATCTCACCTCCCTCGAAGCCGACGTGCTGGCGCAAGTCTCCGCCGCCGGCGATCTCGCCGCCCTCGACGCCGTGCGCGTCACCGCCTTGGGCAAGACCGGCTCGATCTCGGGCCTGCTCAAGACCCTGGGCGCCATGAGCCCCGACGAGCGCAAGGAACGTGGCGCGGCGATCAACATCCTGCGGGACCGCGTGCAGGCGGCGCTGAACGACAGGAAGGCCGCGCTGGAAACCGCCGCCCTCGACGCGCGCCTGGCCAGCGAGACCCTGGACCTGACCCTGCCCGCCCCGCGCCGCCGCCGCGGCGGCGTCCATCCCACCATGCAGACCATGGACGAGATGGTCGCCATCTTCGCCGAGATGGGCTTCGCGGTGGCGGAAGGTCCCGACATCGAGGACGACTTCCACAACTTCACGGCCCTGAACTTCCCCGAGAAGCACCCGGCCCGCGAGATGCACGACACCTTCTTCTTCAAAACGAAGGACTCTCCTGACGGTTCTGGGGGCGAACGCATGCTGCTGCGCACCCACACCAGCCCCGTGCAGGTGCGGACCATGGTGTCGCAGAAGCCCCCGATCCGGATCATCGCGCCCGGCCGCACCTATCGCGTCGACAACGACGCCACCCACACCCCGGTGTTCCACCAGGTCGAGGGCCTGGTGATCGACAAGGGGATCCACATGGGCCACCTGAAGTGGACCCTGGAGACCTTCCTGGCGCGGTTCTTCGAGACCGACGCGGTGACCACCCAGTTCCGGCCGCACCACTTCCCGTTCACCGAACCCTCGGCGGAAATGGACGTGCAGTGCGACCGCACCGGCGGCGAGATCAAGATCGGCCAGGGCACGTCGTGGCTCGAGATCCTGGGCTGCGGCATGGTTCACCCCAACGTCCTGCGCGCCTGCGGCATTGATCCGGACGAGTACCAGGGCTTCGCCTTCGGCATGGGTGTCGACCGGCTGGGCATGCTGAAATACGGCATGCCCGACCTGCGCGACATGTGGGCGTCCGACGTCCGCTGGCTGGACCACTACGGCTTCAGCGCCTTCGCCGCGCCGAACGCCGCCAGCGGTCTCAGCTGATGCTACTGCCCGCCAGCCCGTTCACGGCCATCGACTGGTCGCAGGTCGAGCCCACCGTCCATCCAGGCGAGCGGGGTGACGCCACCTGGCGCACGCTCAAGGTCGGCGACATGCGCCTGCGCCGAGTCGACTATTCGCCCGGCTACCTGGCCGATCACTGGTGCGACCGCGGCCATGTGATCTTCGTGCTGGAAGGCGAGCTGATCAGCGAACTGAAGGACGGCCGGACCACCACGTTGACGGCCGGCATGAGCTATCACGTCTCCGACTTCGGTGACCCCGCCCACCGCTCGTCGACCTCGGTCGGCGCCAAGCTGTTCATTGTGGACTGACCCGATGACCCAGAGCTTCCAATCCGGCGGCCGTCCCGGCCGCGTTCCCACCGACGCCTTCGCCAAGGTGTTCGAGAGCGTGGACCTGTCGCTCTACGACCTGTTCCGCGCCAATTTCCAGGCCGGCCATCGCATCATCTCGGGCCGCACGTTCCGCAACTGCCGGATCGAGGGGCCGGCGGTGATGCTGGTGCTCGACAAAGTCAATTTCGACGCCACCAACTTCGGCCCCAACGGCGGCGACGTCCGCAACCTGGTGCTGCGCCCCGCCAGCCCGACCTCGGTCATCGGCACGATCCCCGTCGAGGACTGCCAATTCATCAACTGCGAGTTCTTCGGCCTGGGCTTCACCGGCCCCGACCAATTCCTCGATCAGTTGCTGGCTCTGGAAACCAAGTAGATGAAGTTCACCCTCTCCTGGCTCAAGGACCACCTTGAGACCACCGCCTCCGCCACCGAAATCGTCGCCGCCATGACCATGGCCGGCCTCGAGGTCGAGCACGTCACCGATCCCGCTTCCAAGCTGGCCGCCTTCACGGTCGCCAAGATCGTCGAGGCCGTGCAGCATCCCAACGCCGACCGTCTGCGCGTCTGTCAGGTCGACACTGTCGACGGCCGCAAGGAGATCGTCTGCGGCGCGCCCAACGCCCGTCCGGGCCTGACCACCGTCTACGCCCCGATCGGCGCCTATGTGCCAGGCCTCGGCGTCACCCTGGTCGAGAAGCCCGTGCGAGGCGTCGTCTCCAACGGCATGCTGTGCTCGGGCTCCGAGCTGGAGGCCGACGACGGCTCCGAGGGCATCCTGGAGCTGCCGAACGACTTGGCCGTCGGGACCCCGGCCGCCCAGGCTCTGGGCCTGGAAGCCGTGATCGACTTCGAGGTCACCCCCAACCGCCCCGACTGGCTGGGCGTGGCCGGCATCGCCCGCGACCTAGCCGCGGCCGGCGTCGGGACGCTGAAGGACCTGTCGATCGCCCCCGTGCCGGGGACCTTCCCTTGCCCGATCACCGTCAAGGTCGACGGCGACGCCTGCCCGCTGTTCAGCGGGCGGCTGATCCGCGGCGTCAGGAACGGCCCTTCGCCCAAGTGGCTGCAAGATCGCCTCAAGGCCATCGGCCTGCGCCCGATCAACACCCTGGTCGACATCACCAATCTGATCTCCTACGACCGCGCCCGGCCGCTGCACGCCTATGACGCGGCCAAGCTGGTCGGGACCGTGATCGAGGCGCGCCTGGGTCGCGGCAGGGCCGAGGTCACTCCTGGCGACCAGCCCTCGCCGGCCGAGCACCATGACGAGCAGTTGATCGCCCTGGACGGCAAGACCTACGACATCACGCCCGAGATGAGCGTGATCGCCGACGCCGATGGCAACCGCCCGATCGGCCTGGGCGGCGTGATGGGCGGCGAGAGCACCGGCTGTTCGGACGACACCGTCGACGTGTTCCTGGAAAGCGCCTGGTTCGAGCCGATCCGCACGGCCCAGACCGGCCGCGTGACCGGCATCGCCAGCGACGCCCAGTACCGGTTCGCCCGCACGGTCGACACCGGCTCACTCGTGCCCGGCCTGGAACTGGCCACCCGGCTGATCCTGGACCTGTGCGGCGGCGAGGCCTCGGATGTCGTCGTGGCCGGCGAGGCCCCGGCCGCGCCCGGCCCGATCCTGTTCGACCCGGCCTATGTCGAGGCCCTGTCGGGCCTGGCCATCGCGCCGGAACGCACGCTGAAGATCCTGACGGACCTGGGCTTCACCCTGTCGCCGCCAACCGACGTGCCGACCACCGAGTTCGCCACCCACGTCGAGAGCCTGGTCTGCGTGACCCCGCCGACGTTCCGGCGCGACGTTCAGGGCAAGGCCGACCTGGTCGAGGAAGTGGCCCGCATCGCCGGCTATGGCGAACTGCCCTCCACGCCCCTGCCCGAGGTTCCGCGCGCCGTCGGCGGCGTGCTGACCGTCAAGCAGGCCCGCGGCCGCACGGCCCGCCGCGCCCTGGCGGCGGCCGGCTACAACGAGGCCCTGACCTTCAGCTTCACCAGCAAGGCTACCGCCGAGCTGTTCGGCGGCGGCGCGGCTGACCTGATGCTGGCCAATCCGATCGCCTCGGACCTGGACTGCATGCGTCCCTCGCTGCTGCCCAATCTGATTGAGGCGGCCGGCCGCAACGCCCGCCAAGGCTTCCCGGACGTCGCCCTGTTCGAGGTCGGCCCGGTGTTCTTCGGTGACCGGCCGCAGGACCAGAAGACGACGATCGCGGCGATCCTCGCCCCCCGCGCCCCGCGCGGCTGGGACAAGGCCAAGGCCGAGGACGTGTTCACGGTGAAGGCTGACCTGATGGCCCTGCTGGAAGAGATCGGCGCGCCGGTCGCCTCCCTGCAGACCGCCCAGGGCTCGGCCTCGCCCTGGTGGCATCCCGGCCGCTCGGCGCGGCTGCAACTGGGCCCCAAGGCGGTGCTGGCCGAGTTCGGGGAACTGCACCCGGCCGTGCTCAAGGCCCTGGACGTGGCCGGCCCCGTCTATGGTTTCGAGATCACCCTGGAAGCCGTGCCCGAGCCGAAGAAGAAGGCCGTCAAGACCAAGCCGGCGTTCACGCCCTCGCCGCTGATGCCCCTGACCCGCGACTTCGCCTTCGTGGCCGACAAGGCCAAGGCGGCGGGTGACCTGGTCAAGGCCGCGGCCAGCGCCGACAAGGCGCTGATCGCCGCGGTGCGGGTGTTCGACGTCTATGACGGCCCTGGCGTGCCGGAGGGCTCCAAGTCGGTCGCCCTCGAGGTGGTCGTCCAGCCGCGGGAGAAGACCCTGGCCGAAGCCGAGATCGAGGCCCTGTCGGCCAGGATCGTGGCGGCGGTCGAGAAGGCGGGCGGGAAGCTGAGGAGCTAGCGACCCGCGCACCTGCCCCCACCTGGCCGCTTCGCGGCCTGTCGCGGCGAGGAGGCGGAGCCTTGGCGCCTAGGCTCTTCCCCCTCTGGGGAAAGACGGCCGAAGGCCAGTAGGGGGCAAGTGCTAGCCCCCTGAGCGCGACCGCCCAATTCTTGCCCATCCAGCGCCATTCGCCGCACCGGGGCGGCAAAGCCTTGCGCTGGCACCACGCCCACGCTACCTGTGTAATTGCACACGGAGTTTCCACGCCATCATGCTCTCGCAGCTGGCCCTGAACGTTCTGATCGCCACCGGCCTCACCGCCGGCGCCGCGATCGCGTGCGCGCGCGCCATTATGATGCAGGCCAAGATTAAAACCGTTCGTGTGCGAACGGGGCAGCACAGGCGCGCGGTCGACTAGACGACCACCAAGCCGAAAGATCGCAAGATCCGCAAAGCCCCGCTTCCCACCAGGAGCGGGGTTTTTGCTATGCGGTCGTCGGTCCTCCCTCAAATCCAAAGGACCTTGAACCCATGAGCTACCTGCCTTCCCCACCCGCCTTCAACTCCGACCACGAAGGCGTCACCGTTCACCAGCTGCTGCTGGCCGCCCATGACGCGCCCTCGGCGCTGGAAGCCGTCCGCCAGGGTCTGGCCGACAGCGGCGCCGAGCTGTGCGCCCTGTCGATGAAGCCGGTCGGCCAGATCGTCGAGGGCTCGCTGCGGGTCCGCCACCTCAGCGACCAGGCCGCCCGCCTGCTGGCCCGCGACCTGGCCGCCTGGCCGGGCGTCACCTCGGCCAGCGTTGAGCATCAGTGGGTGCGCCCATGAGCGAGAATGTGAGCGCGCTCGAACCGGCCCAACACGAAGAAGGCGACAAACGCCGGCTGTTCCTGGTGATCGCCGACGACACGCCCGACGCCCTGATGCGGGTGCTGGGCGTGGCCAGCGTCCAGCAGACCCGCCTGCGCGCCTTGAGCGCCCAGCCGGACGGGGCCGGCCTCAGCATCCGGCTGGAGCTGGACGACCAGGGCGACGAGCGGGCCCAGACCCTGGCCGCCCGCCTGTCGGCCTGCCCCGCGGTGCGCGGGGTCGGATTCGGCTGGCGATAGGCTGTAACCTTCGGCGCACGTCGTCCGTATCTAGGGATATGTCACCCCGGAGTTTCCCGATGATCCGCCGCCTGCTCGTCCTGGTCGCCAGTTTCGCCGCCATCCTGCTGCCCGCCGACGTGCTCGCGGCCGGCAAGCCCGCGCCGCCCGCAACCGCCGTGTTCGCCGGCGGCTGCTTCTGGTGCATGGAAAACGACATGCGCGGCATCCCCGGCGTGCTGAAGGTCGAGAGCGGCTATACCGGCGGCCATGTCGACCGGCCGACCTATCGCGACGTGACCAGCGAGACCTCGGGCCACTACGAGTCGGTGCGGGTCACCTATGATCCGGCCAAGCTCGACTACGGCTTCCTGCTCTACAAGTACTGGAAGCTGGTCGACCCTACCGACGACGGCGGCCAGTTCTGCGATCGCGGCCCGTCCTACCGTCCGGCGGTGTTCGTCACGCCGGCCCAGCGTCCCGTCGCCGAAAAGTCCCGCGCCGAGGCCGCCAAGCGCCTGAAAACCGGCGTGATGAAGGCCCAGATCCTGCCCCTGCAGACCTTTTGGCCGGCCGAGGCCTATCACCGCGACTACGCCAAGAACCACGCGGTCGAGTACCACGCCTACCGCCTGGGCTGCGGCCGCGACCTGCGGCTCAAGCAGGTGTGGGGCGGGTAGAGTTTAACCTAGGGCCCCTCGAACCGCTCGCTCGAATAGCCACGCACCGCCAGGGCGATGCTCGTCATGCAGACCAGGAAGGAGGCCGCGAAACTCAGAGCGGCCGCGGGGAGGCGGTGAACGAAACTCGCCGAAACGGTTAGCTCGGCGATCAACATGATGTTGACGGCCAGAAGCAGCCGATCACCCACGGGCAATCCCCACCCCGTCGACCGCGCCAACGCTCCCAGCGTCTTGGCCTGCACACGTCGCTCTGCGTTGAGCGCCGAGACCGCGTTCTGGAAGCGCCCATCGAACGTCGCGCAGCAAAACAGAATAGCCGCCGCGCAGCCAACGCCGACAGCGAGGTACGTCACCACCCCGTCGAGCACGAGCGACAAGAGATTTCCAGCGACCAGCGCGGCGGAAACCAGCGCGAGCGCCACGATCGGCAACCTGCACCGACGAGCCAAACGCGTGGCGAGCAGTTCCTGTGTCATGGCTCCGCATCGCACGACACCGAAATCCGGGCAAGCGCGCCTCCACCCGAGATGGCGCTTGGCAAAACGACTGATAAGGCGCGATTCAGCGGGGCGTCGGGCTGGCTCGAAGAACCTGTTGCTGCCGCGCGCCCGCCGGACCTGAATCGACGGGCCTGTATCACAGTTGTAATTTCACACTCGACTTCCGGCTGATCACATGAAACCTTGAGCGCAACCTCGGGAGGCGCTCTTACATGTTCCGTCACGCTTTGCTGGCCACGGCCGCCCTCACCCTCGCAAGCGCGGCGCACGCCCAGACCGCCCCCAGGCTTTCGGTGACGATCTACAACAACAACCTGGCCCTGGTGCAGGACGTGCGCGAGATCCCCGTCGCCGCCGGCCGCCAGAAGCTGGAGTTCAAGGATGTCTCGGCCGCCATCCGTCCCGAGACCGTCAGCCTGTCGGCCACCGGCCTGTCGGTCGTGGAGCAGAACTTCGACTACGACCTGCTGACCCCCGACAAGCTGATGGAGAAGGCGGTCGGCCAGCAGGTGAAGATCGTCCGCACCAATCCCGGCGACGGCAAGGAGACCACCGAAACCGCCACCGTCCTGGCCGCCAACGAAGGCGTGGTGCTGAAAATCGGCGACCGCATCGAGGTGCTGCGCGACGACGGCGTGCCCACCCGGGTGATCTTCGACAAGGTGCCCGAGACCCTGCGCGCCCGCCCGACCCTGTCGGTGACCGTCGAGGCCGACAAGGCCGGCGCCCGACCGACCACGCTCAGCTACCTGACCACCGGCTTGTCGTGGAAGGCCGACTATGTGGCGATGTTCGACGAGACCAGGGGCGCGCTGGACCTGCAGGGCTGGATCACCCTGGGCAACCAGTCCGGCACGGCCTTCGTCGACGCCGAGACCCAGCTGGTGGCCGGGTCGGTCAACACCCTGGCCAGCAACAGCGAATACCGCCCGCCCCGGCCGGCGCTCCAGGCGGCCGGGACCGAAAGCGGGAGCGGCGAGCGGGTCGCCGACTATTACCTCTATCCCCTGCCCCAACGCACGACGATCGCCGCCAACCAGAACAAGCAGGTCGGCTTCCTCAGCGCCCAGGGCGTGGCCGCCAAGAAGGTCTACGAAATCCGCCAGGACTGGTTCTCCAGCCAGGCCCAGCCGGAGTCCGCCACCGTCGCCATCCAGTTCAGCAACGCCAAGCTGGCGGGTCTGGGAAACCAGCTGCCGGCGGGGGTGATGCGGGTCTATGTGCGCGACAAGGCCGGCGACCCGAAATTCATCGGCGAGAACGCCATCGACCACACGCCGGCTGGCTCGGAACTGTCGATCAAGACCGGCGACGCCTTCGACGTCACCAGCCAGGGCACGCTGGTCAGCGACGAAAAGGTCTCCAAGACCCGCTCGCGCTACACGATGAAGTACCTGATCCGCAACGCCCGGCCCGAGCCGGTGACGGTCGAGCTGCGCCAGGGCGGCCTGTGGCGCGACGGCGAGGTCAAGGCCGAGAGCCTCAAGAGCCGCCGCGTCGACGCCCGCACCCTGGGCTGGAGCGTGCCCATCCCCGCCAACGGCGAGACCACCCTGACCTTCACGGTCGAGACGGGCTGGTGATCGAGTCCAACGCGGAAAGCTCCTCCCCCCTTGGGGAAGGTGTCCGCGAAGCGGACGGAGGGGGGAGTCTTCCGGCGTCCAACAACTCCCCCCTCCGTCGCCCGCGGCGACACCTCCCCCATGGGGGGAGGATCTTGGCGGGCGCCCTGCTTCTGTTCGCCGCGCCCGCCCTCGCCGACACCGTCGCCTCGCCAGGCCCGGACAAGGTCGCCGTCACCCTCTATCGCGGCGGCGACGGGCCTTTCCAGGCGCTGGAGGATTGGCAGCGCGAGGAGGCCATGGCCAAGGGCCTGATCCAGGTCACCGAGACGCGGACGGTGCTCCTGCCCGCCGGTCGCCACACCCTGCGCTTCGACGGCGTCGCCGACGCCCTGATCCCCCAGAGCGCCACGGTGGAAGGGCTGCCCGGCCCGGCCATCGAGCGCAACTACGACTACGCCCTGCTCAGCCCCGGAACCCTGGTCGAGCGCTCGCTGGGCCAGGCGGTGAAGGTCGTCCGCACCAACCGCAGGACCGGCCGGCGGACCGAGGAGACGGCCACCCTGCGCCAGGGGCCCGCGGGGGTGGTGCTGCAGACCGCCGGCGGGGTCGAGGCCCTGGGCTGTTCCGGCGGCGCCGAGGCCCTGGTGTTCGACAAGGTCCCGGCCGGGCTGTCGGACAAGCCGGCCCTGTCGACCGTGGTCGACGTCGCCGCGCCGATCCAGGCGACCCTGACCCTGTCCTACCTGGCGATCGGCGTGAACTGGCAGGCCGACTATGTCGCCCGCATCCACCCAAGCGGCAGGACCCTGGACCTGACCGGCTGGCTGACCCTGGTCAACGCCAGCGGCACCAGCTTCGCCGACGCGCCCACCCAGGCCGTCGCCGGCCGGCTGGCGCGCGTGGAGGTGGACGTGAAGCGGGGTGAGGCCAAGCCGGTCGCGCGCAAGTGCTGGCCGATGGACACCACCCATCACGGTCCGCGTCCCGTTCCGCCGCCGCCGCCGCCCGCGCCGCCGATGGCGATGGCGGGGGCCGTGGACATGCTGGACAGAGGGCTCGAGGAGGTCGTGGTCACCGGCAATCGCGCCAAACTCGCCGAACAATCCGAGTTGGGCGACTACAAGCTCTACACCCTGCCCGAACCCGTGACGGTCGCCGCGCGCCAGACCAAGCAGGTGGCCTTTCTCGACCAGAAGGACGTCGCCTTCCAGCGGCTCTATGTGGTCCAGCTCGACCCCTGGAGCGACTATGACGAGACCGACGACCCGCCGGCCACCACGGTCGTGCTGCGGCTGGACAACAGGCCGGCGGACGGTCTGGGCAAGCCCCTGCCGTCCGGCGCCTTGGCGGTGTTCGAGACGGCCGACGGACGCCCCGCCTTCGCCGGCGAGCAGGCCCTGCGCGACGTGCCCGTCGGCCAGCCCTTCGATCTGATGATCGGCGAGGCCATGGACGTGCGGGCCCGCCCGCGCCTGGTCGCCGAGCAGGATCGCCGCCAGGACCGCACGCGCCGCGTCTATGAGGTCGACCTCGCCAACGCCAAGACGGTCGCCATCGTCGCCGAGGTGCGAATGGCCACCAATCGACAAGGCTTCAAGATTGTCGCCGAGCCCACGGCCCACGACATCCGCGACGGCGCCGCGGCCTGGCGCGTGGCCCTGCCCGCCAATGGTCGCAAGACCTTGCGCTTGGTGGTGGAGTATGACGACTAGTCGCCAGGCGCTGGATCGCCGCTGAACCTCGCGCCCCGCGAGCCGTTGTCTGGGCTTATCGGAGGGGCTGGCCATGCGCGTGCATGTGAAGGCGCGGCTGGACTACGATTTCCCCGAACGGGTGGAATCCCTGCTGCAGATCGAGGCGGCGGTCGCCGACGACCAGGCGGTGCTCGACGAGCGGCTGACGTTCGACCCGCCCGTGGCGGTCACCCGCCGCGACGACCCGGCCACCGGCGAGCGGCGCGTGGTCTTCACCTGCCAGGGACGATTGGCCATCGCCTATGACGCCGTGGTCGAGATCGCCGCGCGCGACATGGCCCTGGCTGACGCCGCCCAGCACGCCATCGCCGACCTGCCGATCGATACCCTGCCCTATCTGCGCGGCAGCCGGTACTGCCCGTCCGACACCTTCGAAACCATCGCCGACCAGAAGTTCGGCGGCCTGCGCGGCGGCGCTCGGGTGGCGGCGATCGTCGACTGGATCATCGGACACCTGGAATACCGCCCGTGCAGCGACGCGCGGACCACCGCCCTGGAGACCTATGTCGAACGGGCCGGCGTCTGCCGCGACTTCGCCCACCTGGCCGTCACCCTGTGCCGGGCCAGCGACATCCCGGCCCGGGTGGCCAGCGTCTACGCCCCGGCCCTGCAGCCGCCGGACTTCCACGCCGTGGCCGAGGTCTTCGTCGGCGGCCGCTGGCGCCTGCTGGACCCCACGGGCCGGGCGCCCGTCGACGGTCTGGTCCGCATCGCCTACGGCCGCGACGCCGCCGACGTGGCCTTCCTGACCATCTTCGGCAAGGCGACGATGATGGCGCAGAGCGTGATGGTGACGGCGATCTGACCTCCCCCGTGACCGGAGAGGTTCAGGCCGCCTTCTTCCGCCGCGCCTTCGGCGTCTTCCGAAACACCCGCTCGAACAGCATGAAGGCCGCCGGAAGGGTCAGCAGGAACGACGCCAGCCCCGCCGCGCCCTTGGCGATCAGCACCGTGGCCTTGGGCACGCCGTAGATCGTGAACACCTTCACCGGCAACAGGATCTGCGGATCGCCGCCCAGCGCCTGGCCATTGGCCGAGATCGGCACGGCCTTGAACGTGGCCGGACGGACGTTGAACCGCACCAGCAGCACGTGGTCGCCCTCGGTCTTGGGCGAGATGATCCACTTGACCCGCTCGACGCCGGTGGCGGCGATGCGCTGGACGTCGAACTCGTGGCTGGGCGCCGGGGTCAGGGCCAGGTCCGCGCCGCTGAGCTCGACCTTCATGCCGGCCGGCGGCCCCACCGAACCATAACCGTAGGGATCTGGGACCGCGACGCTGGTCGAACCGGTCACCCAGCGGGCCTCGCCCGTGGTGTATTCGGCCTCCAGCACCCCTTCCTCGTTCTCGCGGATCGTGCGGGGGTACTTGATGTTCAGCCAGCCGATGGCCGTTCCGCTGGGGTCGCGGACAACGAAGCGCGGCGCGACGGCTGTAGCCGCCGGCGACCGCCCTTGGGCCGCAACGGCGTCGATCGCCCGGGGCAGCACCAGGGCGCAGGCGACCGCCAGCCCCAGCCAGACGAACCAGGTACGCTTGAGCCACTGCGACATGGCGCTTCCTTGCGTCGGACCGCCGCGAACCGACATCTCCGCGCGGCCGGATCTTCCCGTGAAGATTGATAATGCCGAGGAACTCGCGCGAAGCCAAGCGGCGGATGGGGCGCACGGACCTGTCCGGCTCGCCCCGCCTGGCGGCTTCGCCGTTTATCCGCCCCAGAGGGGGCGGAGCCTTACGTCCGGGCTCTTCCTCCCGGGGAGAGGAGACGACCGCGAAGGTGTCCGTAGGGGTAAGTCGAGAGGCCCCCTCGCGGTCTCAGAATGGCAAAATGTTGCGTTGGCGGCTGTAGGCCAGGTAGCCGACATTGGCGCCCAGGCGCAGGCCGACGCCGGCGCGGATCGGGGCCAGGGTGATGGTGTCCGCGCGCTGGTAGTTCACGCCCAGGCCGCCGACCAGATAGGCCGTGCCCTCCACGCCGGGGAAGCGGCGGAAGATGGCGTCCGGATACTGCAGGTTATAGCACAGGGTGAAGACCCGGCTGGCGTTGCCGCCCCAGTCCCAGCCCACCGACGGGCCCTGCCAGAACACCTCCTGGGTGTCCTTGCCCTTCATGTACAGCAGGCCCCGGCCGTAGCGCAGGCCCACGGCGATGGCGCCCGAGCCCTCTTCGCCGGCGATGTAGCCGGTGGGCTGGCCGTTGTCGCGGAAGGCGCGCTCGATCACCGCGCCGATGCTCTCGGCGGTCACGCCCAGGAAGTCCGAGCCGCTGCGGATCATCTCGTCGGCCGAATAGGTCTGGGCCCGTCCGGTGTCGTACTGCGACCGCGGCGGCGGGTCGCCCGGGCGTTCCTGAGCGGTGCTGGCGCAGGCGCTCAGCCCGGCGGTGGCCATGCCCGAAAGGATCAGCTTGCGGCGGTCCATGTGCTCTCTCGCGATTCCAACAGCCTGGACTGTCTCAGTCCTTTGAGTCGGGTTTGCGGCTGGAAGCTTAACGGCGAGTTAACCATGACCGTTCCTCAGACGTGTGGGGAGGAACGACGCTCGCGAACGCCCGCAAATATGCTAGACGCACGGCCATGACTTCGACGCCTCTCGACCGCATCCGCAATTTCTCGATCGTGGCCCACATCGACCACGGCAAATCCACCCTCTCCGACCGCCTGATCCAGGAGACCGGCGGCCTGACCGCGCGCGAAATGAGCGCCCAGGTGCTGGACAACATGGACATCGAGAAGGAGCGCGGGATCACCATCAAGGCGCAGACCGTGCGCCTGAAGTACAAGGCCGACGACGGCCAGGACTACGTCCTGAACCTGATGGACACCCCCGGCCACGTCGACTTCGCCTACGAGGTCAGCCGCAGCCTGGCCGCCTGCGAGGGCTCCATCCTGGTGGTTGACGCCAGTCAGGGCGTCGAGGCCCAGACCCTGGCCAACGTCTATTCGGCCATCGACAACAACCACGAGATCGTTCCGGTCCTCAACAAGATCGACCTGCCGGCCGCCGAGCCCGAGCGCGTGCGCGCCCAGATCGAGGACCTGATCGGCCTGGACGCCAGCGACGCCGTCCTCGCCAGCGCCAAGTCCGGCCTGGGCATCCACGAGGTGCTGGAGGCCATCGTCACCCGCCTGCCCGCCCCCAAGGGCGACCTTAACGCCCCGCTCAAGGCCCTGCTGGTCGACGCCTGGTACGACGCCTATCTGGGCGTCGTGGTGCTGGTCCGCATCTTCGACGGCACGCTCAAGGCCGGCCAGCAGGTGCGGATGATGCAGACCGGCGCCACCCACCGCATCGACAAGGTCGGGGTGTTCACCCCCAAGGCCACCGACGTCGACCAACTGGGCCCGGGCGAGGTCGGCTTCTTCACCGCCTCGATCAAGGAGGTGGCCGACGCGGCCGTCGGCGACACCATCACCGACGAGAAGAAGCAGACCGCCCAGGCCCTGCCGGGCTTCAAGGAAGTCCAGCCCGTGGTGTTCTGCGGCCTGTTCCCGGTCGACGCCGCCGACTTCGAGGACCTGCGCGCCGCGGTCGGCAAGCTGCGCCTGAACGACGGCAGCTTCACCTACGAGATGGAGAGCAGCGCCGCCCTGGGCTTCGGCTTCCGCTGCGGGTTCCTCGGCCTGCTGCACCTGGAAATCATCCAGGAGCGCCTCAGCCGCGAGTTCGACCTCGACCTGATCGCGACCGCCCCCTCGGTGGTCTACAAGATCCACATGCGCGACGGCACGGAGATGGAGCTCCACAACCCCGCCGACCTGCCCGACGTGATGCAGATCGAGAGCATCAGCGAGCCGTGGATCAAGGCCACCATCTTCACGCCCGACGAGTATCTGGGCGGCGTGATCAAGCTGTGCCAGGACCGCCGTGGCATGCAGCGCGAGCTCAGCTACGTCGGCAGCCGGGCCATGGTGGTCTACGACCTGCCGCTGAACGAGGTGGTGTTCGACTTCTACGACCGCCTGAAGTCGATCTCCAAGGGCTACGCGTCGTTCGACTACCAGGTCGAGGACTACCGGCCCGGCGACCTGGTCAAGATGTCGATCCTGGTCAACGCCGAGCCCGTCGACGCCCTGTCGATGCTGGTCCACCGCGACCGCGCCGAGAGCCGCGGCCGGGGCATGTGCGAGAAGATGAAGGAACTCATCCCGCAGCACATGTTCGTCATCCCCATCCAGGCGGCGATCGGCGGCCGGATCATCGCCCGTGAAACCGTCCGCGCCCTCCGCAAGGACGTCACCGCCAAGTGCTACGGCGGCGACGCCAGCCGCAAGCGCAAGCTGCTGGACAAGCAGAAGGCCGGCAAGAAGCGCATGCGCCAGTTCGGCAAGGTCGAGATCCCGCAGGAAGCGTTCATCGCGGCGCTGAAGATGGACGGGGATTGATCCGGACGGCGGGAGTCTTTCGAGACCTAAGGCGGATCGACATTCAGCACCCAGGGCCGAAAACCTCGTACTTCGACAAGCTCAGGATGAGGTTTTCCACGGCTCGGTCTGCAAATGGGTCCTCATCCTGAGCGTGTCGAAGGACAAGGACCACGCACAGCCTTGAGATGTCGATCGGTCCTAGTCCATCCCCAAGGTGGGAAAGAAGGTCCGGATATGCATCTGCGACGGTCGTCCGGGCTTCTTGTCGATGACCATCGTCGCGTACCGGCAGGGAAAGGTCCTCGCCCCGTCCCCCTGGGCGTAGCGCACGACCAGCGGGCGCGGAAGCTCGACATGCTTCAGGGTCCAGGGCTCGAAACGAGGGCGGGCCGTGTAAAAGTCGACCAGGATGGGCTCGGCTTCCGGCGAATTGAGCACCATCGCGCCGGCTGTCACCGCGTCGGCGAACGTGATGAAGGATGTGATCGCGACAATTCGTCCGTTGGTGTGGGGGCTGCTCCTGGCGTTCTGCATCCTCTGATTCAGAAACTGGTTCGAAGCGTTCACGTGCCGCTCGCCGGTATGCCCAATTCGGCGACCGTCCGACACGGCCACGCCTTCGGAATGCATGAAGATGGCCCGAACGTCGTTTTCGGAAAACACATGCGTATTCAACGCCACTACTCCTCCACCTATCCGAGCAGATCACCACCGCTGACTCGGGAAAACAAGACGCCGGAAGCCGCCAAGCCGATGGCGCTTCTCCCCTCTTGCCGCTAAATCCCCGCCATGCTGCGCATTTCCGACCTCAAGCTGCCGTTGGGGCATGACGCCGAGGCCCTGGCCCCCGCCGTCTGCAACCGCCTGGGGATCCCCGAACGTGACCTCCTCAGCCACACCGTCGTCCGCCGCGCCCATGACGCGCGGAAGAAGGCGGCGATCCTGATGGTCTATACGGTCGACGTCGCCCTGCGCGACGAGGCGGCGGTGCTGGCGCGGTTCGAGCGCGACAGCCAGGTGCGGGTGAGGCCCGACACCGACTATCGGCCGGTGGCCCAGGCCCCGAAGGACTTCACTGGTCCCGGCCCCGTCGTGATCGGCGCCGGGCCCTGCGGCCTGTTCGCCGGACTGATCCTGGCCCAGATGGGCTTCAAGCCGATCATCCTGGACCGGGGCAAGGTGGTGCGCGAGCGGACCAAGGACACCTGGGGCCTGTGGCGGCGCGGCGAGCTGAACCCCGAGTCCAACGTCCAGTTCGGCGAGGGCGGGGCGGGCACCTTCTCGGACGGCAAGCTCTACAGCCAGATCAAGGATCCCCGCCACCTGGGCCGAAAGGTGCTGGAGGAGTTCGTCAAGGCCGGCGCGCCCGAGGAGATCCTGACCGAGGCCCACCCGCACATCGGCACCTTCCGCCTGGTGACCATGGTCGAGAGCATGCGGGAGACCATCGAGGCCTTGGGCGGCGAGTATCGCTGGCAGCATCGGGTCGACGACTTCGATATCGAGACCGCCGCCGACGGCGCACGCCAGCTGAAGGGCCTGCACCTGTCGACCGGCGACTATCTGGCGGCCGAGCACGTGGTGCTGGCGGTCGGCCACAGCGCCCGCGACACGTTCCAGGTGCTGCACGACCGGGGCGTCCACATCGAGGCCAAGCCGTTCTCGATCGGGGTGCGGATCGAGCATCCGCAGTCGTGGATGGACAAGGCCCGCTTCGGGGCCTGCGCCGGCCATCCGGACCTGGGCGCGGCCGACTACAGCCTGGCCCACCACTGCGCCAACGGCCGCACGGTCTACAGCTTCTGCATGTGCCCGGGCGGCACGGTGGTGGCCGCGACCTCCGAGCCGAACCGCGTGGTGACCAACGGCATGAGCCAGTATTCGCGCAACGAGCGCAACGCCAACTCGGGCTTCGTGGTCGGCATCGATCCCGAGCGCGACTATCCGGGCCATCCGCTGGCCGGCATCGAGTTCCAGCGGAAGTGGGAAAGCCTGGCCTATGTGGCCGGCGGGTCGACCTACGCCGCCCCGGCCCAGAAGGTCGGCGATTTCCTGGCCGGCCGGCCGTCGGAGGCGCTGGGCGAGGTGCAGCCTTCGTATAGGCCCGGCATCAAGATGACCGACTTGGCCGAATGCCTGCCGCCGTTCGTGCTGGAGGCCATGCGCGAGGCCCTGCCGGTGTTCGGCCGCCAGATCGCCGGCTACGACCATCCCGACGTGCTGCTGACGGGCGTGGAGACCCGCACCTCCTCGCCGATCCGCATCACCCGCGGCAAGGACTTCCAGAGCCTCAATGTCGCGGGCCTTTTCCCGGCCGGCGAAGGCGCGGGCTACGCCGGCGGCATCCTCTCGGCGGCGGTCGACGGCATCAAGGTCGCCGAGGCGGTGGCGGCGGCTTATGTCGGGGATGGGGTTTAGGGCGCTCCCTATCTTCCCACTCATCCCGACGAAAGTCGGACCCAAGCCGAGTTGGAAGGCTAGATTGCTGGGCCTGCTAGCGCGTCGCACCCCTTGCTGACAGACCGCTTGGGTCCCGACTTTCGTCAGGATGAGTGGATTTAAAAAGTATCGGAGACCTCCCCATGCTCAAGATTCTCGGCCGCACCTCCTCGCTGAACGTCCGCAAGGTGCTGTGGACGCTGGACGAATTGGGCCTGGCCTATGAGCGCGAGGACTGGGGCATGGGCTTCGCCTCGACCAAGTCGCCCGAGTTCCTGGCCCTGAACCCCAACGGCCTGGTGCCGGTGCTGATCGACGAGCAGGGCGCACTCTACGAGAGCAACACCATCTGCCGCTACCTGGCCGCCCGCTACGGTCACGGCCACCTGCTGCCGGTCGAGCCGCGGCCGCGCGCCGTGGTCGAACAGTGGATGGACTGGCAGGCCACCGACCTCAACCCGACCTGGGGCTACGCCTTCCTGGCCCTGGGCCGGCCGACGCCGGGCTATGACGACCGCGACAAGATCGCCGCCAGCGTCGAGGCCTGGAACCGGGCCATGGCCATCCTCGACCAGCGCCTGGCGCAGACCGGCGCCCACGTCGCCGGCCACGACTTCACCCTGGCCGACATCGTATTGGGCGTGTCGGTGCACCGCTGGATGGCGACGCCGATGGAGCGCGCGAACTTGCCGGCGGTCGCGGCCTATTATGCGCGGCTGAAAGAGCGTCCGGAATTCGGCCGGTGGGCCCTGGACGAGGTTCCCTAGCGGCGCCTGTTCACGCCCCCTTTTCGGCCGTTGCGCCGTGGAAGGGGCGGTGTTCATCTGAGGGCCTTGCATGTTCGGGGGTGAAACATGATCCGAAAGATCTTGCGCATCGGCGCGACGACCAGCCTGGTCCTGGCCGCCACCACCGCGATAGGCGCCGAGCCCCAGGTCCGATCCCGGGCCTTGCATGTCAATTCGGTTATCACGGGCTATGCCGACGGCTCGATTTCCATCGAACAGGATGTCCAGAATCGCCTCGGCCGGATCCAGCTTCTCAACCCCCAGCTCCATGCGGTCATCGCCCTGAACCCCCACGCCCTGGCCGACGCCCGGGCGCTGGACGCGGAGCGCACGGCCGGCAAGGCCCGGGGGCCGCTGCACGGCGTGCCGATCCTGCTGAAGGACAATATCGAGAGCGCCGACGACACGGCCACCACCGCCGGCTCCCTTGCCCTGAAGGACAATGTCACGGGCCGCGACGCACCGCTGGTCCGACGGCTGACGGACGCCGGCATGGTGATCCTGGGCAAGACCAATCTTTCGGAATGGGCCAATATCCGCTCCAGCCACTCGATCAGCGGCTGGAGCGCGGTGGGCGGCACGGTGCGCAACCCCTATGTGCTGGACCGCAGCGCCTGCGGCTCGTCCAGCGGTTCCGGGGCGGCGGTGGCGGCGGGCCTGGCCCCGGCGGCGATCGGCACCGAGACCGACGGCTCGATCACCTGCCCCGCGGCGATCAACGGCCTGGTCGGCCTCAAGCCCACCGTGGGCCTGGTGTCGCGCACCCACATCGTGCCGATCAGCCACAGCCAGGACACCGCCGGGCCGATGACCCGCACGGTCGCCGACGCCGCCCTGGTCCTGACCGCCATCGCCGGGTCCGACCCCGCCGACCCGGCCACCCGCGAGGCTGACGCCCGCAAGACCGACTACGCCAAGGGCCTGTCCAAGGACGCGCTGAAGGGCGTGACCCTGGCCGTCGCCCGCTTCTACACCGGCTATTCGCCCAGCACGGACGCGGTGTTCGAACAGGCGCTGAGCGACCTGAAGGCCCAGGGCGCGACCCTGGTCGAGGTCAAAGCTTTCGACGAGGGCCCGATCGGCAAGGCCGAGGGCGTGGTGCTCTATACCGAGCTGAAGGTCGATCTGAACGCCTACCTGGCCTCGACCGACCCGGCCAAGGTCAGGACCCGCACGCTGGCGGACCTGATCGCCTTCAACAAGGCCACGCCCAAGGAACTGGAATGGTTCGGCCAGGAGAGTTTCGAGAAGGCGGAAGCCACCAAGGGTTATGACGATCCGGAGTACATCAAGGCCGTCGCCGACGGGAAGCGGTTGGCGGGGCCTGAGGGCATCGACAAGATCCTCAAGGACACGGGCGCGGTCGCCATCGTCGCCCCGACCACGGGGCCGGCCTGGACCATCGACCCGCTGAACGGCGACCATTACGGCGGCTCGTCCACCACCCTGCCCGCCGTGGCCGGCTATCCGCACCTGACCGTGCCGATGGGCCAGGTCGGCGGCCTGCCGGTGGGCTTGAGCTTCATCGGCCCGGCCTGGAGCGAGGCGCGGCTGCTGAACTTGGGCTATGCCTACGAGCAGGCCACCCATCGGCGGGTCGAGCCGAAGTTCCTGCTGACGGTGGCGCCATAGACACGGGGCCCGCCAAACGACGATCGGTCCTTAGCGTGCTCTGGCGCGGATGTTTTACACGTGTAATCATTCCTCATCATCGGGAGAGGAACAAGATCATGGTCACACGCCTCCTTCGCGCCGCCGGGGTCAGCCTGCTGGCCCTGGCCGTCGCCGCCCCCGCGGCCACCCCGGGCCTGGCCGCCGCGCCGCAGGACGGGCCGGTCACGCCCGAAGCCTGCGCGGCCCTTGGCTTCAGCGCCCCGGTCGAGGAACAGCTGACGGTCTCGGCCAAGCGACGCACCGCGACGGCCGGCGTCCAGCCCCGTCCGGCTTTCATGCCGCCGGCCAACATGGCGACGCCGCCGCCTCTGCCGATCCCCCCGGTTCGCGAAGCCTTCGCCGGCCCGCCGCCACCTCCCCCACCACCACCGCCACCGCCACCGCCACCGCCGCCCAGCATGGCTTATCGGATAGCGCCGCCGGTGATCTCCGGCGTTCCTTCGGTTCCCAGCAACCGGGATACCGAACGCTACCCGGACGCCGTCGCCAACCCCGTCAAGCGCGTGGCCGAAGAGCCGGTCTCGACCTTCTCGATCGACGTCGACACCGCCGCCTATGCCAATGTCCGCCGCTTCCTCAACGAGGGCGCCGCCCCGCCGCGCGACGCCGTGCGGGTCGAGGAGCTGGTCAACTACTTCGACTACGGCTACGCCCGACCGACCGCCCAGGAGCCGCCGTTCAGGCCGACCGTGGCCGTCGTGCCCTCGCCCTGGTCCAAGGATCGCCAGCTGCTGCACATCGGCGTCCAGGGCTACGCCGCGCCCCGCGCCGGCCAGCCGCCGCTGAACCTGGTCTTCCTGGTCGACACCTCCGGCTCGATGTCCGGGCCCGACCGCTTGCCCCTGGCCCAGAAGGCGCTGAACGTCCTGATAGACCAGCTACGGCCGCAGGACCGGGTGGCGATCGTGGCCTATGCCGGCTCGGCCGGGGCGGTGCTGTCGCCCACCGACGGACGCTCAAAGCTGAAGATGCGCTGCGCCCTGACGGCCTTGCATTCGGGCGGTTCGACGGCCGGCGGCCAGGGACTGAAGCTGGCCTACGACCTGGCCCGGCAGAACTTCGATCCCAAGGCCGTCAACCGGGTGATCCTGATGACCGACGGCGACTTCAACGTCGGTATCGCCGAGCCCACCCGGCTGAAGGACTTCGTGTCCGACCAGCGCAAGAGCGGCGTCTACCTGTCGGTCTATGGCTTTGGTCGCGGCAACTACAACGACACCATGATGCAGGCCCTGGCCCAGAACGGCAACGGCACGGCGGCCTATGTCGACAGCCTGCAGGAGGCCCGCAAGCTGCTGCGCGACGACTTCGACAGCGCCCTCTTCCCCATCGCCGACGACGTGAAGATCCAGGTCGAGTTCAACCCGGCCCAGGTCAGCGAATACCGGCTGATCGGCTACGAGACCCGGCTGCTCAATCGCGAGGACTTCAACAACGACCAGGTCGACGCCGGCGAGGTGGGCTCGGGCGCGGCGGTGACGGCGATCTACGAGATCACCCCGGCCGGGGCCAGGCCGTCGTCCGACCCGCTGCGCTACGGCGCCAAGCCGCCGCCGGCGACGGGCGGGCGCGAGCTGGCCTTCCTGAAGATCCGCTACAAGCCGCCCGGCGGTTCGGCCTCGAAGCTGATCGAGCGTCCGATCGGGGCCGGCGACGTGCGCGACAGCCTGTCCGCCGCGCCGGAATCCACACGCTTCGCCGTGGCCGTCGCCGCCTACGGCCAGAAGCTGCGCGGTGATCCCTGGGTCGACGCCGGCTTCGACTGGAGCGCGGTCACCGACCTGGCCCAGGGCGCGCGGGGCGAGGATCCCTACGGCCTGCGGGCCGAGTTCGTGCAGCTGACCCGAGCGGCCAAGGACGTGAAGGGGAGCTAGGTGATCAGCCCCAGGAACGCCAGGCGGTCACGCTGCTCGCGCGTTCCTGGGGTGAAATACTTCTCCGACCAGGCATCGGTGTCCTTGAGGGCGAAGACCTGGTTGGCCTCGAGCTTGGCGTCCTTGCGCGAGCGGAACCAGTAGTGCTCGAACATCCGCATGAAGTCGGCGACATAGACGTCGGCCACCGCGGTGTCGCCCCGGAAGACCAGCACATTGGAGTCGTTGGCCACCGTCGAGTTGGTCGAGAAGTTCGCCGAGCCGGTGACCAGCACTGGGTCGGCGCCGAACGGGTCGGCCAGGATGATCTTGGAGTGGATGTGGATGCCGGCATGATGGAAGCCCTCGTCCATCATCAGCCGGTCACGATCCAGCTTGCGCTTCTGGAAGTCGGCCAGCTTGATGCCCTCGAACGGCTTGGCGACCGCCGCCATGTTCCCGGGATCGGCGTTGAGGGCGTCGATATTGCCCTTCTCGCCATAGGAGCCTTCCTTGTCGGCCAGCATGAACCGCATCGCCCCATCGGTCGGCGAGCCCAGCACGGCGCGGATCCTCTCGTGCAGGGCGAAGGGGGCGCTGACCATCAACACCTTGGCTGTCCTGCAGATGTCGGCATAGAGATCGATCATCCCCAGGCCGTTCTGCGGTGAGAACAGCGGCGTCGTCCCGTGCTGCAGCGCCGCCCGGTTCAGCGGCGTGGGCGTGATGACGTCGTTCCTGGCCTGGGTGGCGTCGATGCTCAGATCCTGGGCCAGCACCTGGAAGCCGGCCTCGTAGCGCTCGGCGACGGTGGTGTCGTAGACCGCATGACCGACGTTGAGCTGGCCGTAGACGCCGCCTTCGGTCCAGTTCGTGCCGCCGGTCCACACCGCGATCGGCTTCAGCGCGCCCGCCGCGTCCTTGCGCAGCAGGACCAGATACTTGTTGTGCATGATCGCCGAGCCTTGGGTGCGCGGCGTGGTCGGGAATTCGACGCCCAGGCTGTCGATCGCGTGCCGGTTCTCCTCCGCCGTCTTCCCGCCGTTGCGGGCGTGATAGACGATGTGCACCTCGGCGCCGCGTTTCTGGGCCTGGATCAGGGCCCGGATCGGCGTTGGCTTCTCGAATTCATAGATGCAGCCGTGCAGGGCGAAGTCCGGTCCGTCGGCCTTGGCGATGAAGGCCACCAGCCCTTCTTCCAGGCCGCGCGACAGCCACGTCAGGGCCTCGGGAATGTCATCGGGATCGTTGTCGCCGAACTTGTTGACATAGGCCTGGCTGGCGGCCGCCCCGCGATTGAAGAAGATCGAGGTGGCCGCGTTGCGATTGTCCTCGGTGCGCAGTTCCAGGCTGACGCCGCCGGGGATGGCGTCGAACCCGCCGGGGCGTTCGGCGCTCACGCCTTGGGCCAGGATCTCGGCCGGCGTCCCGTAGCGGGCCACCACGCGATAACGGTAGAGCCGCCCCGGCTCGGTGGTGTAGTCGCCCCAGCGGAACTTCTGCAACGGCGCCCGGGCCGTGGTCACCCATTCGGGATTGGGATCGCTCATGAAGCGCAGCGAATTCGGCAGCCAGCGGCGATCGCCGGTGCCGACATCGGTGCGTTCGATCGAGAAGCCCAGGCATCCGCCGCGGCGCGCATCGGCCAGGTCGAACGCCAGCAACGCCGCGTGCGTCCCGGCGATCACCCGCACCGTCAAACCGTCCTTCGAAGCCCTCGCACGCATCGCTCGCCTCCCCCGCCGCTTTATGCGGGAGAATGAACGAGCCGCACCTTAAAGGCGAGTCATGTTCGATGAACCGGAGTCACCGGCCCGTCGGCATGTCCTTGAACGCCACGTCCTTGTCGACCCGCACGTCGCCGGGCAGGCCGAGGACGCGTTCGGCGATGATGTTCTTGAGGATCTCGTCGGTGCCGCCGGCGATCCGCAGTCCCGGAGCCCACATCAGACTCTGCTGGAACGCCGCCTCCATGGGGGCCAAGGACGGATCGGCCAGGATCCCGTATTCGCCCAGGGCTTCGACCGCGGTGTTGGCCAGGTCCTGCAACTGGTTGGCCGAGATGATCTTGCCAATCGAGCTTTCCGGCCCCGGGGTCTGGCCGCGCGACAGGGCAGTCATGGTGCGGAATCGCGTGAACTTCAGCCCCTGGGAATTGACGTACCAATCGGCCAGGTTCTCGCGGAACGCCTGGTCCTTCAGCGCCGGGCCGTTGACGCCCGGCAGGCCGCGGGCCAGTTCCATCACTTGGCGATAGTCGGGTCCGGCCGAGCCGCCGACCGCCAGGCGCTCGTTCATCAGGGTGACCAGGGCCACCTTCCAGCCATCGCCCACCGCGCCCACCCGCTGGCTGTCCTTGACCCGCAGGTCGGTGAAATAGACCTCGTTGAAGTCGCGCCCGCCTGACATCTGGTGGATCGGCCGACACTCGACCGCCGGATCGCGCATGTCGATCCAGAACATGGTCAGCCCCTTGTGCTTGGGCACGTCGGGGTCGGTGCGGACCAGAACGATGCCGTAGTCGCAGTAGTGGGCGCCGGTGGTCCAGACCTTCTGGCCGTTGATCACCCAATCCGCATCGGGGCCGTCGCCGTCCCTGACGGCGCGGGTGCGCAGGGCCGCCACGTCGGAGCCCCCGGCCGGTTCGGAGAACAGCTGGCACCAGATCTCCTCGCCCTTCACGGCCGGCGAGACGAAGCGCTGCTTGGTGGCGTCGTCGCCAAAGGCCATCACCGTGGGCACGCACATGCCCAGGCCGATCGTGAAATAGCCGTAGGAGACGCCCGCCTTGGCTTCCTCCTGACTGAAGATCACCGACTGGATCGGCGTGCCGCCGCCCCCGCCGATCGCCGCTGGCCAGGTGATGCAGGCGTAGCCCGCCGCGGCCTTGCGGGCCTGCCACGCCTTGGCCGCGGCCATGTGCTCGGGGGTCGTCGGCTTGGGCTCGCCATGCTCGGTGCGATGGGCGGCGGCGTTCTCGACCAGCCAGGCGCGGGCCTTCTCGCGATAGGCGGCTTCCTCAGGGGAGTCGTTGAAATCCATTTTGGTTCTGCTTCCGTGGAACCGCCCTTGTCCTTCGACAAGCTCGGGATAGGGCTATGGGGGGCTCGGCGGTCACCTTCGAAATCCTCATCCTGAGCCTGTCGAAGGACGAGGATTTCGACGCCGCCTAGGCCGCGTTCTTCTTTTCAAGCTCGCTGACCAGCCGCTCTTTCCAGAGCTTGGGCGATCCCGCCACCAAGCTCAGTTGCCGCGAGCGGCGGTAGTAGAGGTGGCAATCGACGTCCCAGGTGAAGCCCATGCCGCCATGCACCTGCACGCTCTCCTTGCTGGCGAACCAGAAGGCGTCGGAAGCGGCGATGCGAGCGGCGGCGGCGGCGGTCGGCAGCTCCGGCGCGTCGACGTTCAGCGCCCAGGCCGCGTAGTAGGCGTTGGAGCGCGCCACCTCGTTCTTGACGTACATGTCGGCCAGCTTGTGCTTGATCGCCTGGTAGCCGGCGATGACCCGGCCGAACGCGTAGCGGCCCAGGGCGTACTCGCGGGCCATCTCCAGGCAGCGGTCGGCGCCGCCCAGCTGTTCGAAGGCCAGCAGCACGGCCGCGCGATCGAGGATCGCCTGAGCCAGCGCGAACCCTTGCCCCGCCTCGCCCAGCCGATCGGCGACGGCGCCGTCGAAGGTCAAGCGAGCCACGCCGCGGGTCGGATCCAGGCTTTCCAGGGTGTCCACCTTCACGCCCCCAGCCCGCAGGTCGACCAGGAACAGCCCGGGACGCCCGCCTTCGTTGGCCAGCACCAGCGCCATGTCCGCCGCGTCGCCGTCGGTGACCGGGATCTTCGCGCCCGTCAGCTTGCCGCCCTCGACCTTGGCCTGCAGGGCCGAGGGCGTGATCACGCCAGGACCTTCCGAGATCGCCAGGCAGCCGATCAGCTCGCCGGCCGCAATGCGCGGCAGGATGGCGGCCTTCTGGGCCTCGGTCCCATGGGCCATCACCGCCTCGGCCAGGACGTAGACCGTCGAAGCGAACGGGATCGGCGCCACGGCCCGGCCCAGCTCCTCGGCGATGGCGCACAGCTCCACGCGGCCCAGGCCCAGCCCGCCGTGCGCCTCGGGAATGGCCGCGCCAAGCCAGCCCTGCTCGGCCACGGCGCGCCACAGCCCGGCGTCATAGCTTTTAGCCGGATCGTCGAGCACCCCGCGCACCACGGAGGACGGACAGCGGGCGGCGAGGAACTTGCGCGCCTCGTCCTTCAGGAACTTCTGGTCGTCGGAATAGTCGAAATCCACCTGGACTTCCTCCCTGGCCGCTCTCATGGCGGCGTCGGACGCACGATGAACGATCGTTCGCCCGAGGGAAAGATTGACCTCGCGTCAAGGATTTCAGGTTCTTATGGCGGCCCCGAACTCAGTGAGAACGCGTGCGTGGCCAAGACCGTCTTCCAGCGGAACCAGAAGGTGTGGGTCGAGAGCGTCGGCGCCTGGGCGACGATCGAGAAGATCGTGCCGATCTGGGCCAAGGGCTTCGACGAACCCGTACGGGTCACCTACGACGTCGGCCTGGGCCGCGAGTTCGCCGCCCACGAGTTGAGGCCCGAAGACCGCGTCGACGGGAGCGACGACGCCGCCACGGCCAACTGGCGCGTCCTGCGGGCCCGCAACAAGTGGCAGCAGGAGAGCGACTGCCTCCACCATCCCTATCCCGGCACCTATCCTGTGGTGGTCACCGATCCCAACGATTGGGGCGGCTGGCGCACGCCGGGGGCCGAATACGACCGCGATCCTCGCAAGATCGAGTTCCAAGCCCGGCTGATCGCCGCCGCGCCGCAGCTCCACGCCCTCGCCCGTCAACTGGTCGAGCTGGCCGCCGACCATCCCGAGGACGCGCCGCCCGCCCTGGTCGCCCTGGCTCAGCGCGCCTCGGCGATCGAGCGGAGCTTGCACGAAGTGCCGGCGGCCGAGGTGGCCCTGGGCGTGGTCGAGGCGGGTTGAAGCTTTAGTCGAAGACCTCGACAATCGGCTGAGCCGTTTCCGAACGGGCCTGAAAGTTCCCCTTCTTCCAGGCCTGATAGAGGACGATCACGGCCACGCCGGTCCCGATCAGCATGGCCGGAACCGACGCTTCGGGACCGAACGCCCCGCCGCTCAGCCAATCGGGCGCGCCGGCCTTGGGTGCGCTCAGATAGAGGCTCTCCTGCACGGGTATGCCCGACACCCGCGCGCCCCAGATCCAGCCCTGCGTGAAATTCCAGGCCGCGTGCACGCCGATCGACACCCACAGACGGCCGGTCAGCAGGTAGAACGAGGCCAGCATCAGCCCAGCCTCCACCGCGATGGCGACGGCGGCCACGGGCGTGGCGTTGGGATTGGCCAGGTGCAGCGCGCCAAACAACGCCGCCGACAGGGCCAGGGCCGGCCAGGCTCCGAAAGCTCGCATCAGCAGCCGCAGCACAATGGCCCTGAAGATCAGTTCCTCGAACACCCCCGAAGCGACGCCAACATTGATCATCGCCAGGGGCGAAGAGGCCCGCGGACCGGAAATGTCGTAGAGACCGAAGGCCAGCAGGGCGGCGACCACGGCGCTCAGCATCGCGGCGCCGACCACGAGGCCGACCAGAAGCTCGGGTGCAGCCCGCCTCAAGCCCAGTTCGGCGGGCCAGCGGCCTTCGGCCAATCGCACCATCCCGGCGTACAGCCCCAGCCCGACCGCGCTCAGCACCGCGACCACGACAAGGCTGAGCGGCGTGGCGGCGGCGCCTCGGGCGGGCTCCCCCGCCTGGCTGGCCACGGCGTAGAAGAGCATGAAGAGGGCGAACAGCAGCCCGCCCCAGCCCAACGCCCGCAGCCAGCGCAACGGCCCCGGATGCAGGAAACGGCGCGCCCCGATGTCCAGGCCGACCGCCGATGATGAAACTTCCGTACGCCACATGAACCGGGTCCCCGAATGCAAGGGGACCTTTGGTGGGTTCGCGCCAGGGTTCAAGTGACGAACAGTTTAGGTAAGACCGCTGTCGCGCCTGGACAAATCGACGATCGGGCCAAGTGCGCCCTCGCCCCGCTCCCCGTCCTTGCCTACATTGCTGGGATGCGCACAGACACGCCCCAGCCCGTCCGGCTTTCGGACTATCGCCCGTTTCCGTTCCTGATCGAGACCACCAGCCTGGAGTTCCAGCTTGATCCCAGCGCGACGCGGGTCAAGGCGACCCTGAGCATCAAACGCAGCGGCGACGCCGCCGAGCCGCTGGTGCTGAACGGGGAGCGCCTGAAGCTGATCTCGGCGGCCATCGACGGCCAGGGCCTGAGCGCCAACCAATACGCCCTCGACGCCGAACACCTGACGATCCACCAGGTCCCCGACGCCTTCGAGCTGACCACCGAGGTCGAGATCGATCCTTCCGCCAACAAGGCGCTGATGGGCCTCTACATGTCCGGCGGCCGGTTCTGCACCCAGTGCGAGGCCGAGGGCTTTCGGACCATCACCTTCTTCCCCGACCGCCCCGACGTCCTCAGCCGATTCACGGTGCGGATCGAGGCGGACGCGGCGTTCCCCTACCTGCTGAGCAACGGCAATCTTTGGGAAGGCGGCGAGGTGGACTCCAGCCAGCCGGACGGCCGTCACTACGCCGTCTGGAACGACCCCTTCCCCAAGCCCGCCTATCTGTTCGCCCTCGTCGCCGGCGAACTGGACGTGCTGGAGGACAGCTTCGTCACCATGAGCGGCCGCACGGTGGCGCTGAAGGTGTTCGTCGACCCGGGCCAGGCTCCTCGCGCCGCCTATGCGCTGGACGCCCTCAAGCGGGCGATGAAGTGGGACGAGGAGGCGTTCGGCCGCGAGTACGACCTGGACCTGTTCATGATCGTCGCCGTGCGCGACTTCAACTTCGGGGCCATGGAGAACAAGGGGCTGAACATCTTCAACAGCTCCCTGCTGTTGGCCGCGCCCGAGACCGCCACTGACATGGACTACGAGCGCATCGAGAGCGTCGTGGCCCACGAATATTTCCACAACTGGACCGGCAACCGCATCACCTGCCGCGACTGGTTCCAGCTGTGTCTGAAGGAGGGCCTGACCGTCTTCCGCGACCAGAGCTTCAGCGCGGACATGCGCGGCGAGGCCGTCCAGCGGATCAAGGACGTCAAGGCCCTGCGCGCCCGGCAATTCGCCGAGGACGCCGGTCCCCTGGCCCACCCGGTGCGCCCCAACAGCTACCTGAAGATCGACAACTTCTACACGGCCACGATCTACGAGAAGGGCTCGGAACTGATCCGGATGCTCAAGACCATCCTGGGCGCCGAAACCTTCCGCAAGAGCCTGGACCTCTATTTCGAGCGCCACGACGGCGAGGCGACCACCGTCGAAGCCTTCATCGCCTGTTTCGCCGACGCCTCTGGTCGCGACATGAGCGACTTCTTCGCCTGGTACGAACAGGCCGGCACGCCGGCGGTGTCGCTGGCCCATGCCTATGACGAGACGGCCAAGACGCTGGAGATCACCCTGACCCAGTCGACCGCGCCGACCAACGGTCAGCCGATTAAGCGCGCCCTGCCCGTGCCCGTGACCATCGGTCTGCTCGACGGCGAGGGCGAGGTGCTGCGCGACAGCGAGGTGGTCCTGCTCGACGCGCCCGCCAGCACCGTGCGCTGGGAGGGCGTTGAGCGCGCGCCCGTCATCTCGGCCCTGCGCGGCTTCTCGGCGCCGGTGAACCTGACCACCGACACTCGGTCGGTCGACCGCTATGTGCAGTTCGCCGCCGACCCGGACCTGTTCAATCGCTGGGAAGCCGGCCAGACCCTGGCCCGCGAACTGGTCCTGGGCCGCGCGGCCGGCACGCCCGACGAGGTCGGCGAGGAGCGCTACGCCGACGCCCTGGGCAAGGCCCTGGTCGACGACGCCTCGGATCCGGCCTTCAAGGCCCTGCTGCTGGCCCTGCCCACCGAGGGCGACCTCAGCCTGGCGGTCGATCCGGTCGATCCCGCCGCGATCCACGCGGCCCGCGTCCACCTGAAGGCCGTCATCGCCGTCCACCTGGGCGACCTGCTGCGGCGGCTGCACGGCGACCTGCAGAGCGGCGGAGAGTTTTCGGCCGATGCTCGGGCGGCCGGCAAGCGCGCCCTGCGCAACGCCTGCTGCGACCTGCTGGCGGCCGACCCGCACGCGGTCAATGTCGACCGGGTCGTTGGCCATTTCGAAAGTGCGGCCAACATGACCGACGCCATCGGCGGGCTGTCAGCCCTGGTGGCGATCGGCGGCGCACCGGCCGAGAAGGCTCTGGCCGCCTTTCACGCCCAGTGGCGGCACGAGCCGCTGGTGCTGGACAAGTGGTTCGCCGCCCAGGCTCGTGATCCTGGCGAAGGCGCGATCGGCCGCATCCTGGCCCTGACCGCCCATCCCGACTTCGACGCCGGCAACCCCAACCGGTTGCGAGCCCTGGTCCAGGGCTTCTCCAGCGGCAATCCGGCCCGCTTCCACGACGAGACCGGCGCCGGCTATCGCTTCTTGGCGGACCAGATCCTGGCCGTCGACGGCTTCAATCCGATGACGGCGGCCAGGCTGGTCGAACCGCTCGGGGCCTGGCGGCGCTACGTGCCTGAACTGGGCGCCCTGATGCGCCAACAACTGGAGCGCATTCGCGAGCATGTGGGCCTGTCGAAAAACGTCCTGGAGCTGGTGTCCCGGGCCCTGGACTAGAAATCCCGTCCGCGGGCGGCGAAGTCTGGGATGATTCTTCGGCGCCACAGTTGCGACTAAAGGGCCCATCCCCGGCCAAAACCAAGGTTCGGCGGTGACGCGGCCCTTTGGCGTGCGGTAGATTCACCATGTCGGCGAAGTGACTCGCCAAGTGTTTGCGGGAGCATTGGGCGTTGGAGCGTGGCGGGGCGAGAACCGGGAGGCTGGCGGGAGCCGGTCTTTCGGCGGCGGGCGCGGCCCGCTCGCGCGCCGCACGGTCGCCGTCCCAGGCCTATGTGCGTCTGGCGATCCTGGCCGCCTTGCTGCTGCTGGCGGTCTATACCGCCTTCGGCGTGAGCCGGCTCAAGGACGAGGCCAATACACCGCCGGGCGGCGCCGGCCTGGCCGTCCAGGCCAAGCTGGTCGCAGCGGCCGCCGAGACCAACCTGGCCGCGCAGCGGGCCGGACTGTCGGCGGCCTCCGACCTGCTCCAGCGGGAGCCCAACGCCCCTATCGATGCGGCCGAAACGGCCCTGCGCGCCGCGGGCGGCGAGGCCATGGCCGTGGCCGTGGTCAGTGCGACTGATGTCTTGGCCGTCGCCGGTCGCGATCCTTCGGCCGACTGGAAAGTGGCCGCCCGTTCGGCCGGCGCCTCCGGCCGTAGTCTGTGGATCGGGGGCGGGACCACCGGCCGCCTCTATGTCGTCATGGCCACGCCCGTCGCGGGCGGTCGCGGCTTCGTCATCGCCTCCAGCGACCCCGTTCGCCTGATCGCCGAGCCCACCAAGGGCGCGGTCAGCGCCCTGATGCTGTCCGACGGTCGGATCCTGGCTTCAGGAGGACGGTCGATCAAGGGCGCGACCGATCTGCGGGAGGCGTTCTCGCTGTCCCTCGACGATCTTGGATCCAGCGCGGCCGCCCTGCGCGGGCAGTCGGTCGATGGCCAGGCTCTCGACGTGGCGATCCAGCCCCTGGCCCAGGGCGACCTGCTGGCGGCCGCCGGCGCCCAACCACGCACCGTGGCCAATGTCGACCGCCAGGTCATGGAAGGCGCCTTCTCGCTGCTGGCCCCGCTGGCGGTCGGCATCGCCCTGGCCCTGATGCTGATGCTGCAGAGCCGCCGCGTCGAGACCGCCCAGCAGGAATTTGTCGACAGCGAGCAGCGGTTCCGCCTTGCCGTGGAAGCCGCCCGCTGCGGCATCTGGGAGTGGGAGCTGGGCGGCGACCAGGTGTTCATGTCCGACGTCACCGGCGCGATGTTCGGCTGGGGCGGCGGCGGCGTGGTGCCGGGCCAGGAGTTGCTGGACCGAGTCTCGGTCGACCATCGCGACAAGGTCCGCCAGGCCCTTGCCAACGCCGCGACCTATGGCGCGTTCGACGTGTCGTTCCGAGTCCCGGCCCGCGACGGCGGCCGCGCCATCTGGATCGACGCCCGCGGCCAAGGCTTCGGCAAGCCCGGCGAGGACGGCTATTCGCGGATCATCGGCGTGGCGCTGGACGTCACTGAGGAGCGCCTGGCCCAGGCCCGCGCCCAGGCCGCCGAGAACCGGCTGCGCGACGCCATCGAGAGCGTGTCCGAGGCCTTCGTGCTGTGGGACCGCCAGGGCCGGTTGCTGATGTGCAACCGCAACTACCGCAACGTCTTCAACCTCGAGCCCAAGCTGCTCAAGCCCGGCGCGCCGCGCAACGAGGTCAACCGCTTCGCCGCCCTGGCCATCAGACATGACCAGCCGGCCCCCGACGGCGCCAAGGGCGTACGCGAAGCCGAGCTGAACGACGGCCGCTGGATCCAGATCAGCGAGCGGCGCACGGCCGAAGGCGGCCTGGTGATGACCGCCGCCGACATCACGGCCATCAAGAACCAGGAAGAGGCCCGTCGCCTTAACGAGGAGCAGTTGCAGCACGCCGTCGCTGGCCTGGAGCGCTCGCAGGAACAGCTGGCGGAACTGGCTCGCAAGTACGAGATGGAGAAGGTCAAGGCCGAGGGCGCCAACAAGGCCAAGAGCGAGTTCCTGGCCAACATGTCCCACGAGCTGCGCACGCCGCTGAACGCCATCAACGGCTTCTCCGAGATCATGATGAACGAGATGTTCGGCCCGCTCGGCGACCAGCGCTACAAGGGCTACAGCCTCGACATCCACAATTCCGGTCAGCACCTGCTGGCCCTGATCAACGACATCCTCGACATGTCCAAGATCGAGGCCGGCAAAATGAACCTGAAGTTCGAGCCGCTGAACCTCGAGGACGTCACCGAGGACGCCGTGCGCCTGGTGCGCAATCGCGCCGAAGCCGCGGGCCTGAAGCTGGAGATCGACTTCCCGCCCCTGCCCGAGGTCGAGGCCGACTACCGGGCCGTCAAGCAGGTGCTGCTGAACCTGCTGTCCAACGCCATCAAGTTCACGCCCCGCGCCGGCCGGGTCACGGTCCGCGCCGAGGTGCGCCGCGACCCGCTGGGCGAGCGGGTGCGGGTCTCGGTCACCGACACCGGCATCGGCATCGCCGCCGAGGACCTGGCGCGCTTGGCCAAGCCGTTCGAGCAGGTCGAGAGCCAGCACGCTAAGACCACCCAGGGCACCGGCCTGGGCCTGGCCCTGACCAAGTCGCTGGTCGAGATGCATGACGGCGCGCTGGAGATGACCTCCACCCCCGGCGAAGGCACCACGGTCAGCTTCATCCTGCCAATCAACCAGAGCGGCCTGTCGTCCCTGCGCGACTTCGCGGCGGCCTGACCTTCGGGTGAAGAAGGTCCTGTTCGTCTGCAGCCAGAACAAGCTGCGCAGCCCCACGGCGGAGCAGGTGTTTTCCACCTGGCCCGGCGTCGAGGCGACCTCGGCTGGGACCAATCACGACGCGGAAGAGCCCCTGACCGGCGAGCTCGTCGAATGGGCCGACCTGATTTTCGTGATGGAGCGCACCCATCGCAACAAGCTGTCCAAGCGTTTCAAGCGGCACATCAAGGGGCGGGTGATCTGCCTGAACATCCCCGACGACTACGCCTTCATGGACCCGGCGCTGGTGACCCTGCTCAAGGCCCGGGTCGCCCCGCACCTGCCCTAGGTGTCGAAGCTATGAAGGTTGTTCACCCGGGGAGCGGCTGAGAAGCTGGGGTTGCGAAGCTCCAACCTTGGCCGGAGGTCTCCCCGGATGAACGTGTCGAAGCTATGAAGGTTGTTCACCCGGGGAGCGGCTGAGAAGCTGGGGTTGCGAAGCTCCAACCTTGGCCGGAGGTCTCCCCGGATGAACGTCCACAAGAATGCTCGGCTGACGCCTGTCGGTCGAGCCCTGATGATTTCCCGGATCGAGCACCAGGGCTGGCCGGTGGCGCGAGCCGCCGAAGCCTCTGGCGTTTCCCGACGCACGGCCAGCAAGTGGCTGCAACGGCACCGGCGGGGCGGCGAGCGAAGGCATCACGACCGCAGCTCGGCGCCGCGCCGATGTCCGCGCAAGACGTCGGCCCAGGTGATCGGCCAGATCGAGGCGCTGCGTCGTCAGCGGCTAACCGGTCCGGCCATCGCCCAGGCGCTGGGCATGGCCCGCTCGACGGTGGGCCTGATCCTGCGCCGTCTGGGTCTGGGCAGGCTGTCGGCCTTGGATCCCAAGGTCCCGATCTTTCGCTACGAGCGCGCCACGCCCGGCGAGATGATCCACCTGGACATCAAGAAGCTGGGCAGGTTCAACGTCGAAGGCCACCGCGTCACCGGCGACCGCCGAGCGGGCCGCTCGCGCAAGGCCGGCTGGGACTTCCTGCACGTCTGCGTCGATGACGCCTCGCGCCTGGCCTACACCGAGGTGCTGCCCTCCGAAGGCCAGCACGACACCACCGCCTTCCTCGAACGCGCCCTGGCCTGGCTCGCCCGCCACGGCGTCGCCGTCCAGCGGGTGATGACCGACAACGGCTCGGCCTATCGCTCCAAGCTGTTCGCCAAGGCCCTGCAGGCCGCCGGAGCCCGCCATGTGCGAACCCGGCCCTACACGCCCAGGACCAACGGCAAGGCCGAGCGCTTCATCCAGACCAGCCTGCGCGAGTGGGCCTATGGCCGCCCCTACGCTTGCTCGGACGACCGCGCCAAGGCCATCAAGCCGTGGACCGACGCCTACAACCTTGCCCGCCCACACGCCGGCATCAAAGGTCTCACACCCTGGCAGCGTGTGAACAACCTTCTTGGAAACGACA